>DASZJR010000086.1:0-8166 GCA_035947855.1 Candidatus Dormiibacterota bacterium | reverse complement strand
CGTTTGACGGAACCCTCCGAGGTAGGGCGATTGCTGACGGTCGGATGGCGCATCGACGACCACCACCATCAAGCCCTGGGAGGCGAACAGTTGCCGCGAACGCACCAGAAAGTTGCCCTCGCCCCACGAGAAGCCCCCATTTGGACCGATCTGAAGCCCTCCATGGCCGCCCGCAAACAGCACCACAACCGCCTTCGGGTTCTCGGGAGCGAGCACGAGAACGCGCTCGGTGATGCCCGGTCGACTGGGAACGTTGGCGACTCGTTCCGTCGTCGCACATCCGGCTAGAACAATCATGAACGCGGCCACGAGGAATTTCCGGTAGCGACCCATTTTCTCCTTCCTCCGCCGCTCGGAGACTTACTCGCTCACCTGATCCGCGCGCTGCAGGAGCGACGGAGGGATCGCGAGGCCGAGGGCCTTGGTAGTCTTGAGGTTGATGACCAGCTCGAACGTGGCAGGTTGCTCGACGGGAAGGTCGCCCGGCTTGGCGCCCTTGAGGATCTTGTCCACGTAGGTCACGGCGCGCCGATACAGATCGGCAATGCTCGGTCCGTAGACCATAAGGCCCCCGGCATTCGCACCCTCCCTCCATGGGTACACTGCCGGCAGCCGATGCTTTGCGGCCAGGTCCACGAGGCGTCGTCGCTCATTGAAGAACATGGGGCTTGGCAACACGGTGAGAGCACCCGCGTGCGCCCTGGTCATGTCCAAGAAGGCCCTGTCGAAATCGGCGGGACCGGCCTCAACGAATTGAGGCCGCACCCCCAGTGCCTGCCCTGCGACTTCTGCTCTCTTCAGCATGTCCTTGTCCGTGCGTCCGCCGCCGCCACCTGGCTCCCAGAGGACAGCGATCCGACTGACCCCCGGGACGGCCTGTGTGAGCAATTCCAGACACTTGCCGACTAGCTCCGGGGTGAGGACGGACAACCCCGTGACATTGCCGCCCGGCCGCGCAAGGCTGGCGACGAGCCCGCTCCCAACAGGATCGGCAACAGCAAGGAAGACAATGGGGATAGTCTTGATCGCTTGCTTCGCGGCCACGGCGATGAGTACGGTTCCGGCCAGGATGACATCAACCTTGAGCGCAACCAGTTCGGCCGCAGGGAGCCGCTCGAACCTCCCCTCGGCGAATCGGTAGTCGATCACGACGTTGCGGCCCTCGACGTAACCGAGGTCACGCAGTCCTTGCCGGAAGGCCTCGAGCAGGTGGGGGCTAGCGGTCGGGTCGTTGCCCAAGTAGGCCAACCGAGCGACCTTGGCGGCCAGCTGCGCCACGGCGGCGAGCGGCGCGGCGATGAGGCCGCCAGCCAGAGTCCCGATGAAGGCCCGCCGATCCATCACTCAATCACCTGATCCGCCCGCTGCAGGAGCGACGGCGGGATCGTCAAACCGAGGATCTTGGCGGTCTTGAGGTTGATAACCAGATCGAACTTGGTGGGTTGCTCAAAAGGTATCTCGCTTGGCTTCACGCCCTTGAGTAGCTTATCGACCATTGCCGCCGCGCTACGCAGCGTATCGGCAATGTCCGCCCCGTAGGACATCAGCGCTCCCGCCTCGGCGAATTCGCGAAACTCGAACATTGCGGGCGTGCGGTGAATCACGGCCAGCCTAGCGAGTTGATTGCGCTCGGCGAAGAGCATCGGGTCTGGTAGGACGAAGAGTGCGCCGGCGCGCTCACGGGTCATCGCGGTGACAGCGCCGTCAAGGTCACCAGGACGACGGATCTCGAACACCCGCAGGTCAAGCCCGAAGGACTTGGCGGCGGCCCGCGTTGTCTTCAGATGGAGAGGATGCATTGGATTGTCCGGATTACCGAGGACAGCGACGCGGGTGACCCGGGGGAGAATTGCCTTCAGTAGCTCGAATCGTTTCTCCCACAAGTCTGCAGTAATGGTCGTCACCCCGGTGACATTGCTGCTGGGGCGTCCGAGGCTCTGAGTTACCCCGAGGGCCACTGGATCAGAGACCGACCAGGCCACAATCGGGATTGAGCGCGTCGCGTTGTGAGCGGCCTGAGTCGCCAGCGAGGTCGGGGCAAAGATGACATCAACCTTGAGGCGAACCAATTCCGCAGCGTTGGCTTGAACCTGCTCTGGCGAACGACCGTACCGCCGCTCGACGAGTATGTTCTGGCCCTCGACCCAGCCTCGTTGATTCATCACTGACCAAAAGGGAGATTTCGCTATTTGTGCTGGACTCAACGGCGGATCCGCGGATCACTAAAGTACAGCGAGCCCATACGAGCCATCTTCCCCACCTGTTGCGCCTTGGCGGCGAGCGGCGCGGCGAGGAAGCCGCCCGCGAGCGTGCCGAGGAAGGCACGTCGGTCCATCACTCGATCACCTCATCCGCCCGCTGCAGGAGCGATGACTAGCTCGAAACAGTTCGCCTCGTGAACGGGCAGGGTCATCCGTGGTCGCCCCCAAGGCTAGGAATTGGACTCAGTAGGCGGCAAACAGATACGGGTTGTTTGGTTCCGCAACCGGTGTGATCCGCCGCGCCACAATGGTGACGAGCCGGGCGCCCTCACGCGCCCGGCTCGACAACTCACCGTCGATCTGGACCCACTGATCCGACTGAATGTTCACGGAGGCTGGGGCGACGACGAGCAGCGCCACCGGCCGCGCGTCGGCCACGCAGTGGACGATGGCGTAGCGTAGCACAGCGAACTCGCCGGCTTCGAGCGCGTCGCTCCTCATCACCATGCCGGTTACGCGCACGGGCTGACCCACGCTGCCGTCGCCGAACCTCCGCAAATACGCGAGCACCGGGCCGGTATCGTCCAGCGCCTCGTCGGGTTTCGGTGCGCGTGGCACGCCCGACGAGCCGGGAGCGAAGGTCAGCAGCAAGCGCGTCACGCGCTCCCCTGCCAGCGCGGACGTCCCCATTGCACGTGGCGCCAGCGCCAGTCCCAAGATAATCGGTAGCAGGACAACCGCGTACGTGAGCCCGCGCTCGACCGTGGCCTCGAGCCCGTCGTGGCCGTCGTCAGCGTATTGGAGGTCGTGTGTCGCCGCCGCGTCGCGGTCGGCTCGGGTACGCAGCGCGTGCCACCCTTCCATTACGCCCATCGCCGCGAGCACGACTCCGGTCAGCGCCGTCAACGGATCGAGCGCAGGAGTGATGTATTTCGCCATCTCGCCGGCCACGAAGAGCTTAGCGATCAACGCGGCGGACGCGAGCAGAAGCGCCGCCCGGCCGAGCGCCGCTGCCCGCTCGCTCATGGACCGAGCAGCACGCGATTCACGGCCAGCGACTCGATGAAGATGAGTCCGTAGGCAACGATCACGATTAGGGCGACGAGACGGCGGGGCAATGTCCGAAACAGCAACAAGCCGTTTCGCAGATCGACGATCTGACCGATGGTCATGAAGGCTAACAGCGCGCCGGTCGTGAAGGTTGCCGCGAAGGCACGCGCCACGAACGCATCGGCCTCCGAACAGATGGACAGCAGTGTCGCCACCGGCATGAGCGTCGCCACCGATCCGATCCGGCTGCCGCCCAGCTCCGCCAGATCGCCGCGCGGAACGAATGTCTGCGTGACCGCGGTGAAGAGGGCCCCCAGCACGATGAAGAGCGCGATGTCGAAGTATTCGGCCCCGGCGTGCGCGACGATGTTGGCGAATGCGCCGGATGATCGCGCGTCGGCGCTGTGGGCTTGCGCGACCGTTACGGGCACCGAGAGCGTCAGCGTGTGCGGCATCAGCGTGCTCGCCAGGAGTCCGACCGTGATCGCCACGCTGAGGCTCATGGCCATACGGAGAGCGACGATCGTCCAGTCACCCTGGAAGGCAACCGCCGTCGAGGTGAGCACGACGGGGTTTACGACCGGAGCGGCCAGGATGAACGTGGTCGCCGCGTAGACGGGCAGGCCCTTGGTCGCGAGTCGTCGGGCCAGCGGAATGACGCCGCAGTCGCAGACCGGCGCCAAGAAGCCGAAGCCGCTGGCAAGGAGCACGAGGGAGAAACGATCGCGGGGCAGCCATCGAGCGAGCCGCTCGCCCGATAAATAGCGTTGGACCAGGGCCGAGGCGAAGACGCCGAGGAGGACGAACGGCAGTGACTGGAGCACAATGCTGACGAAAACGATAGCGAGCTCGTTGAGTCGTCCCGGCAAGCTGACGCCGAGCGAAATGTTGAGGCTCACCGGCTGCGTGCCCGCTGGGCGGAGAGCCGGCCGAGCGCGCCGCTCAGGTCCGTGTACCAGACGTTGCCCGCCGCATCGACGGCGATGCCGAATGGGCGGGCGTCGCTGCGTGGAAGAGGAAACTCGACAATCACGCCGTCGCGGAGGCGGCCCAATCGCTGACCGCGCAACTCGGTGAACCACACCGCACCGTCGGGCGCGATCGCGAGCGACGTCAGTCCTGCCGATTTCGTTGGCACGAGGAACTCGGTGAACTGCCCGTTGGCGAAGCGACCGATCTTGTTTGCTTGCATCTCCAGGAACCACACGGCGCCGTCGGCACCAACTGCGACGTCGCCAAGCTGGGCGGCCCGTGTAGGAGGATCCAGCTCGGCGATTTCTCCGCGCGCCGAAATCCGGACGAGCCGGTTGAGGCGGGGTAGCGTGCCCCAGACCGTCCCACTGGCGTCGACGGCGACGCCGAACGGCGCGACCCCGGGCGTGCCGATCGTGTGGCGCGTGAACGCGCCGTCCTTGAAGCGCGTGAAGCTGTAACTGGATTCTTCCGCGAACCAGACGGCGCCGTCCGGCGCGGCGGCCAGCCGAGCCAGTTTCGCCACCGGTGTCTCCAGCGCGAACGAGGCCACCACGCCGTCGGGCGACACTCGCGAGATGACGCGGGTCGGGCTGTCCGTGTACCACGCGGCGCCGTCCCGATCGACGGCGAGGCCGAGCGGCTCAAACGTCTCGCGTCCTGTTCGGATGCGCTCGATGCGTCCGTTTCTGAGCACGCCGATGGCGTCGGCGAAGTCCAGCGTGAACCACACGGAGCCGTCGCGGCTCACGGCGATCGCGGTGGGGATGTCGCGGTCGCGCTCCATCCGGTATTCGATTAAGCCGCGCCAGATCCAGAGCGAATACAGCCACAGCACGCCGCCTGCGGCGAGCAGAACGAGAACGGCGACGAGGAGGATGTGGCGTCTGCACATCGCCGCGAAGGTCATTTCAGTCCATCGGGTGCTGGCGCATGCGTGCGGCGGTCGCGATCGTAGCGCAGGAGCCATCCCACGGCGCCCACCACCGCGAGCCCGACGAGGGCGAACAACGTCACGGTCGGCGCCAAGCCCGTGGCTCCGACAAGCGCTCGCGCCGCACTTCGCTCCGCCGCCACGCGCCAGAGCTCTGAGTACGGCCGGAGCGCAAACCCGGCATAGAGTGTGTCGGGATCACCCGGGTCGCGAACGAGCGGCCAAGCCTCCAGGTGCGCCGGAAGACTGTCGCCAGGCATGTGCCAGCTCTTGCCATCAGCGCTCCGGTAGAGCCCGCGATCCGTCGTCAGCACGACGTCACGATCGTGCACCGAGACGGCGACGCCGCGCACCGACACCCGGGCGTCTTCGATGGGTCGCCCCCACGGTCGCCACGTCGTCGCGCCATCCTCACTGCGGAACACCTGTCCGGCCGCGGTCGCCCACAGCTGCCGAGCGCCGCGTGGATCGACGGAAACCATGTCGATGCTGCCGTGCGGAAGCCCGGCGTCGACGGGACGCCAGGCGTTCATCCGATCGTCCATCGCCCACAGCCGGTTGCCGGCGATGGCGTAGACAGGGCCGGCGCCGCGCGCGACGACGATGTGGCTCACCGGGGTTCGGGGCAGCGGCGAGGCGATAGCCTTCCACGACCTCGCCCAATCGTCGCTCGCATAGAGATGGTGCCAGCCGACAAGATACACACGGCCGGCGCCATCGGCGACGAGCAGGCGGGCGGGCAGCGTGCCGACGGGCGCGGTAATGGCGTGCCACGTCTCGCCGCCGTCATTCCGAAGGAGCGCCGTGTCCGTCGATGCCAGGGCGCTGCGACCGTCGCGGTCGAACGCCACCGCAAACACCGCACCGACGAGGACCGACGGCGCCTCCAACGACCAGTCGAGACCGGCGTTGCGCGAGCGAAGGAGCCCGCTGTCGGTGGCGAGGAGCAAGTGGTTCGAATCGACGGGATTGACGGCGAGCGCGATGGCGCCACTGATGATCCGGCCAGGGTTCGCGGGAAACCACGTGACGCCGCCGTCCCGCGACCGGAACAGGCCACCGAACGCGCTCGGATCATGAGCGCTCACCGCCGTGGGGCAGAGCAGGATCGTGCTCAGCAAACCTATCAGGACGAAGGGGGCCGCGAACATCGGTGTCCGGCGGGCAGGGCCGGGTGCAGAGCATCGATGCCGCGACTCCGCACCCGGCCGTGAGAGCTGGCGCCCGCTATGGCTTGCGCGTACGCTCACCCGGCGCCAGGGCCACCTCGGCCAAACGGGAATCGTTGGGCCCGGTCCAGAAGTTCTTGGTGATCGGATACTTGTCCGAGTACGAGAGCGGCTCGTGTGCGGCCACGCAGTTCTGGTAGCCGCCGGTGATCTTGTAGCACTTCTCGTAGGCGAGGAACTGCTGCACCGTGTCCGTCTGCTGCGGGTTGGCGATCATCCAGTCACGAATCCCTTCCCACGACGAATAGGCGTCGCTGCCGAACACGAGCTTGCCGATCGTGGTCGGCACCTCGAGAAGCTGCGAGCCCGCGGTGTGGGCCCGGTGGGCCGGGTGGATGATCACGCCGGGCGCGATCTCCATGCTGCCGTCGACGATCACGGCCTTGCCACCCAAGACCTTTCCGTAAATTTCCTGCAGCGTGAGCGGGGGATAGCCGCAGGCCGGAGTCCGCGCGCACCCACCCTGCGACGTGTTGACAGCGGAGATCCTCGGATTGGGATACGTGAGCGCCCACTCGATCCCTTCCAGCTCCGCCTTCTGCACGTAGAGCACCGCATTGGGGAAATCGGACAGCTGGCCAGCGTGATCCCAGTGCCCGTGGCCGATGACGATCTTCGTGACGTCGCCCGCCTGGATGCCGAGGCGGTTGAGCAGCTCCGGCAGAGCTACCCAGTTCACGCTGTTCGTCATCTTGAGGTAGTCCTGCTGCTTCCAACCGGTGTCGTACAGGATGACGTCCTTGCCGCCCTTAATGACTCCGACGTTGACGGGAAGCTGGAAGAAGACCTGGTTGTTCATCGGGTCCGTGCTATTCGGAACGTAAGCCCGGTCGGGCATGAACGCGCCGGCCGGGACGTCCTTGAACACGCTGTTGCGCACGAGCCACACCGAGTACACCGGGCCCTGGGCGGGCACCGACCCGAGCGAGAGGGCCAGCACCACGAGCGCGAGCAACACGGAGATATGGAATCGTTTCGTCACCTTTGTCCCCCTTCGCGGCTTGACCACTGCGCCGCCTCGATCGTGGTTCACCGGCTATTCCCTCCCTCAGTTCGGCAGATACTCACCGGGCCAGATCATGTTGCCGACCCGCAGCAGCTTCTCGCTGGCCTCTTGACTCAGAGGCTGGGCGACCAGCAGATGATCGTCCCGACCATCCTCGGTAACCTTCAGCATCTC
The DNA here is from genome assembly GCA_035947855.1 of Candidatus Dormiibacterota bacterium. GTDB lineage: Bacteria > Chloroflexota > Dormibacteria > CF-121 > CF-121 > CF-13. Next base: position 600 of record DASZJR010000086.1, on the reverse strand, counting down.
CGCGGCGGACCGCTGGAAGAGATGGACGGCGTCGAGGTACTGAGTGTGAACCTGAGTGAGCGATGCCGGCGGCGCCAGCGCTCGGACGCGCTCTTCGGCATCGCTGAAGCTCTTGGATGCAGCCTGCACGCCGGTCTCGAATGCGCGAACCTGAAGCTCCTTTAGCTTGTACCTCAAACCACTGAAGGTCAGCGTGATGGCCGCGCTCTTGACGTTGCCATGGATTGCCCACAGCGTATGCGCGTATGCTTCCTCCGCAGGCGTGAGCGCCGGCCGCGGCGGCGCCAGTGACGGCCGCGCATCGGCGGCCGCCGTCCGGCCCGCCATCGCCGCCTCTCTCAGCAGCGATGCGCACAACACGCCGAGCACGGTGAGGATGATGAGGCCGACGACGAGGAGCTTCACCTGCGAGGGACCGCGCCGAAAAGTTACCATGTCGACCCTCACCATCCGAACAGTGCCGGTACGGGGCGCCGCCTGGGACGCCGGGAGTATAACCAGCGACTATCGCGAAGGCAAGGGCCCTGTACCAGGGCGCCGTTGGGAAGGCAGTGTACGTCACGCCCGAAGCTCCGTCACCGGCGGTGCGATCGCTTAGTC
>DASZJR010000085.1:0-13390 GCA_035947855.1 Candidatus Dormiibacterota bacterium | reverse complement strand
CGGCGTGAGTCTCCAAGATCGGATCAAGAAGGCAGCGACTCCTCTCCTACAGCCCGGGGAATCCATCGAGGTCGCGACCGTAGCAGCGGTCGGCAAGGTCTCCGCCAAGCGCCAGATCGCGACCGCAGCTATTACGGCCATCGTCACGGCCGGCACAGTCACAGCGGTGGCGTACGCCCCGAAGCGCCCCATGGTCCTTACCAATCGCCGGTTGCTCTTCCTCGACGCAAACGAACTGACCGGCCGACCCCAGGAAAAACTGGTCGGCGAGCTCAACCGCGAGGGTTTACGAGCGCAACGACAGCGAGCTCTGCTGTGGCTAAAATATGACCTGATCGATAACAGCGGGGCGGCTGTTGTCCGCCTGAGTTTTCCGGTACCGGCTCGAAAGGCCGGTAATCAGATCGCCGGCGCGCTGGGCGTCCTGGCGACCGCCTAACCGCTAGAAGCAGCTCACCGGGTTCGTCGCGGCGAAGGCGTAGAGGTTCTCGAGAAACTGGTGCGGGTTCACCGTGCCCGCATGGGCCAGCAGCGGATGCGACGACTCGATCACTTCGAAGTGGACGTTGGCCATGTCGCTGAAGCCGGCGCCCGGATCATCCGGGTCGCCGCCGCTTTTCGCGATCAGTGCGCCCGCTGCCACATGCTCCCCGTTCGCGACATCGAACTCACGGACATGCCCATAGAGGAACGCGATGGCATCGCCTTGATCATCCTTAAGTACATCCGAGACGACCACAACGGCATAGCCCTGCGGGCCGCCAGGGATAGTCCAGTTAGTCATTCTGTAGACAGTGCCCGACGTCACCGCATAGAGCGGGGTCCCGCTTTCGAGCACGATATCGATTGCGTTGTGGCCGAACAGCTCCTGCAGCGTTCCGGTGGTCACGTCGTGCACCGGAAGCTGCTCGCGGATCGACCCGCCATTGTAGGCGCCGTAGTCCTCGACCATCCGCCCCTCGGCGTCGCCCGGCCGTCCCCAGGGAAGATGCAGATGGAGACCCGGCGTGTCGGTCACATCACTCGTAAAGGCAATAGCGAGCGTCATTGGTGGGCAGGAGGGGCTCGGGGAAGGGCTGGCAGTCGGGCTTGCGACACTGACTGACACGGCAATCGATGAATGGCCGCCAGCGGGCACAGCGGCGCTGACCGCGCTGAACTGGAAGGCGGCACCGGCCAGCGCGCCCAACGTAATCCCGCCGGTAATGGCCGCGACCTTCGTGATTTTCATCGTCGCCCGCACAACGTGGGGACCTCACGAATTGGTACGAAAGGAGCCCATCTGTAGGTTGTGCATAACTAATCGGGGGCATGCACCGTTTCAAGGATCTTCCGTGCACATGCGACGTGATTTTCCACAGGCGCAAAGAAAGTTGTTTGCAGACCGACCCGACGCTGGTAGTATTTCTCTCAACGCTGTGTGACCGCAGCGTCCCAGGTTCAGAAGGGCAGGCAGAACATGCAACACATTGACGATATTGGCTGCCTTACGCAGCGCTCCCAGCTTGATCGGCTCCAAGAGCTCGCTGACCGCATCACTCGCGAGCGCATAAAGACACTCCAACCCTCAGATCTACTGGCGACCACGGTCTTCGTGGTTAGTCCCAACGGCCAAGAATCGACGTGGGACCTCGACCACCTGGAGCTGGCACGGTCGTCCCCCGATGCGGCCGTTCAGCTGTTGCTGGACCCTGAGGCCGTGCTCGATAACCTCGTCCCCACGCAGGCGATCATGCGCATCCTCCGCGATACGGGAGCCTCGGCGGTCGCCCTGATCGCTCCGATGAGCGCATCCGGGGCCGCACTCCAACTGGCCGACGTCGATCACGAGCAGAGCCTGACGGCGCGGATCGTGCATCAGCCCGATAGCGAGCCCAGCCTGAGCCAATGGGACTTCGGCAAGGTGGCTTGGACAGTGCGACTCCGTCACGTTCTTCGCGCCGCGCGGGGCGCCGCTGTCGACGAGGCCGCACAGCCCGCAACCCGCCCGGCGACGACGGGACCGACACGTCCCGCCGAGCCTGCTGTCGGACGACGCAGCCTGCGGCGCGAGATGCGCGAGCAGTTGCACCGCGCGCCGGCCGCAGCGCCCTCGTGGCTGCAGTAAGGGCCTAGGCCGGCACCCTTTTGCCGCTGCCGCGCGGCGATGCCACCGGAATTCCGGCGGCGCACTGCGGGCAGGCGTCGGGCGGATACGAAGGGAAATCGACCGTCAGGCAGGCATAGAAAGGAACCTCGGTCGCTGCCCGACCAGCCGTTCGATCGGCAAGCACACCAATGCCAATGACGACGCCGCCGGCGTTCATGATGCAGGCGTGGGTCTCAGCGAGCGATCCCCCGGTCGTGACGATATCGTCGACCACCAGGACCCTGGTCCCGGGCGAGATCTCGAAGCCGCGCCGTAAGACGCGCCCGCCGGACTCGCCGCGCTCGACGTAGACGGCGTTGACGCCGAGCTGCCGGGCAACCTCGAAGGCGAGGATGATACCGCCCGTTGTCGGGCCCGCCACCAACTCGGGCCGCAGGGACATGAATCGCTCCGCGATCATTCCCCCAAGCTCAGTAGTCGCCTCCGGATCTTCAAGGATTCGGAACTTCTCCAGGTAATCCGCGCCATGCCGTCCGCTGGTGTAGACAAAGTGGCCCCGCAGGAAGGCGCCGGCTGCATCGAATGCCCGATGGGCATCGTGCGGTCCGAAGTTGCGGTCAGGCATGGGTCAGCACACTGCCGGACCGGATCGGCAAGGCGCCCGGGTCCGCGAATCCGTGCTCCTCTAGATATGCGGCGATCCCGTCGTGGACCTCACGAGCCGCTTCAGGCCGGACGTAGTTGACGGTTCCCAATTGCACCGCGGCCGCCCCGGCCAGCAGGAACTCCAGCGCATCGCCGGCCGTCGTGATCCCACCGATGCCGACGACCGGAATCCGCACGGCCGAGGCCACCTGCCAGACGGCGTGCAGCGCCAGCGGCTTGATCGCGGGCCCACTCAAGCCGCCGCTTCCGCGTGACAGCATGGGCTGGCGCCGGCGCACGTCGATCGCCATCCCGACGAAGGTATTGATGGCGGACAGCGCGTCGGCCCCCGCATCCTCGACCGCGCGAGCCACCGCGACGATGTCGGTCACATTCGGGGTCAGCTTGACGATCAGCGGGAGCCGGGTTACGGCCCGCACCGCGGAGGTCAGCTCGGCGGCCAGGTCGGGGGCGACCCCGAACTGCAGGCCGTTGGCCACGTTTGGACAGGAGATGTTCAGCTCGAGCCCGGCGATTCCGGGCACCCCGTCGAGGCGCCGGACCACCGCCACGTACTCGTCGACCGAGTCGCCGGCGACGTTGACGATGACCGGCACGTCCCACGATGACCAAAGCGGTGCATAGACTCGCGCCACGTGATCGACACCGGGATTCTGCAGTCCGATGGCATTCAGCATCCCGGACGGCGTCTCCGCGATGCGGTTCGGGGCGTTGCCGTCTCGTGGTCGCAGCGTCGTGCCCTTGGTGACGATGGCACCCAAAACCGCACGGTCGACCTGCGGCGCGTCGAAGCCGTATCCGAAGGTCCCCGACGCGACCAGCACAGGGCTTCGCAAGCGCAGGCCGCGGCCGAGGTCGACGCGGAGATCGAGGGGCTTAGCCATGGAACTCATCCGTCATCCGGTCCCAATCGATCCGATCGGCGCGCACGCACGGCCCGTCCTGACAGGTAAGGAGATAACCGCCGCGACTCTGCGGCGCCGCGCAGCCCAGGCAGGTGCCGACGCCGCAACCCATCGGCGTTTCCAGCGCGACCTGAATGGACGAGAGCGGAACCTCCTGGCGACGTGCTGCGTCGATCGACGCCTGGAGCATTGGGGTCGGTCCGCAGGCGAAGATCTCGACACCCCCACCCTGGCCCTCCCCCTGAGGGGGAGGGAAGAGGGTCATGACAGATCCCCGATGGCCGACGCTGCCGTCGTCAGTCGCGACTCGAACGTCAGCACCAGCGAACCGGCTGGCGGGCATCAGTTGTGCGGCCGTGCGCGCGCCCTGAAGCATCGTGACTTTGCGACCCCGCGCGACGAGCGCCTGAACGACTCCCGGGAACACGGCGACGCCGAGGCCACCGGCGATGCAAACCGCCGGCCCCTCACCGTCGAGCTCGAACCCGCGCCCGAGGGGGCCGAGCAGGTCGACCTCGTGACCCTCATGGCGAGCGGACAGCCAGGCGCTCCCGGCGCCCACGACGTTGAAGATGAACCCGATCCGCCCGCTGGCTGGATCGGACCAGGCGGCGCTGTAAGGCCGGCGCAGGATCGTATGCGGCGCGCTGACCGCAAGTTGGAAGAACTGCCCCGGGTCGACGGCGGCCGCTGACGGCGGATGGTAGAGGACCAGCTCCACCGCCCCGGCCATGGGGACCGAGCGCTCGACCACGACTGCAGGCGCGACCGCAATGGTCACGCGCGCACAACCTCGGCGACCGCGCCCACATATTCGCCGAGCGTCGCGACGCTCGACCGATGTTCCCGGCGTGAGGATCGCAGTGCCTGGACCAGCGCCCGCGCGGTGTCCAGCGAGGTCAGGCACGGGATCCGGCGCTCGACCGAGGCCCGACGAATCTCGTACCCATCGCGCAAGGGCACGCCAGCCCCGTTGTCGGCCACAGGCGCCGACGTCGAGACGGTATTTACGACCAGCTGGACCTGGCCCGACTGGATCACGTCCACGACATTGGGGTGGCCGTCGCGCAGCTTTTGCACCGGCGTTGCCGGGATCGCCGACTCGCCCAGAAAGGCAGCGGTGCCCGATGTCGCGTAGAGCCGAATGCCCAGGGCATGGAGTCCCCGCAAAATGGGCAGCGCCTCCTGCTTGTCGGCGTCGGCGATCGAGCACAACGCCGCACCGTCGGGTGGCAGTTCCTGCATCGTCGAGAGGAACGCCTTGTAGAGGGCGGTTGGCAGGTCTTGCGCGATCCCCATCGCTTCACCGGTCGACTTCATCTCCGGGCCCAGCACGGCGTCGACGGCCGGCAGCTTGGCCATCGAGAAGACGGGGGCCTTGACGGCGTACAGCGGCCGGCTTGGCTGCAGTCCATCCGAGAAGCCGAAGTCCTTGAGGGAGCGACCCAATGCTGCGTGCGTGGCCAGGTTCACCATCGGCACCCCGGTCACCTTGCTCAGGAACGGCACGGTGCGGCTGGCCCGCGGGTTCACCTCGAGCACGTGCGGGATGCCGTCCTGGATGACGAACTGGATGTTGATCAGGCCAACCGCCTTGAACAAGCGGGCGATGACGGTCGTCGCCTCGACCACGCGATCGGTCTCCGCCGGGGTGAGCGTGATCGGTGGATACACCGCGAACGAGTCGCCCGAATGGATGCCGGCCCGCTCGATGTGTTCGAGGATGCCCGGAATCAACACGGTCTCACCGTCGCAGACGGCATCGACGTCGAGCTCGCGACCCAGCAAGTATTTGTCGACGAGGATGGGGCCGCGGACGCCGAACCCAATGGCCGCCTCGACATAGCGTCGAAGGTCCGCGGCCGAGTGGACAATCTCCATGCCGCGCCCGCCCAGCACATAGGACGGCCGCACCAGCACCGGATAGCCCACCTTCGCGGCGATCGCCAGCGCGGTCTCGGCGTTCGTGGCCGATCCGCCGGGTGACTGCGGGATGCCCCTGTCGCGCAGCAACGCCTCGCAGCGACGGCGGTCTTCCGCCAGGTCGATGGTGTCGACGGACGAGCCGAGGATCCGCGTCCCGCCGGCCGCCAGCGCATCGGCGAGGTTCAGACCCGTCTGCCCGCCGAACTGGACCATCACGCCCAGCACAGGGTCGCGGCGAAGCACGTTGCGAACGCCCTCCAGGTCGAGCGGCTCGAAGTAAAGGCGGGTCGAGGCATCGAAGTCGGTGCTGACCGTCTCGGGGTTGCTATTGATGAGCACGCTGTCGAGGCCGGCCTCCCGCAGCGCCGTCGAGGCGTGCACGCTGCAGTAGTCGAACTCGATCCCCTGGCCGATCCGGATCGGGCCCGAGCCGATCACCGCCACCGCGGTGTTCCCGCTGCGGATGATCTCGTCTTCGTCCTCATAGGTGGCGTAGTAATAGGGCGTGACCGCCTCGAACTCCGCGGCGCAGGTATCGACCTGCCGGAAGGTCGGCTCGAGCGCGGTGGCCGGCAGCCGGCCGCCGCTGAGCTCGGCGACTCGCTCATCGTCGAAGCCGGCGCGTTTCGCGCGCAGTAGAAGATCTGCGGAAAGCCCCCACCCTGACCCTCCCGCGCGAGCGGGGGAGGGGATTGTCGAGAGTTCCGCTTCGAGCGCGGTGATGAACGCCAGCCGATCCACGAACCAGGGCGCGTAGCCGGTCGCCGCGCCGACCTCGTCATGGCTGGCGCCGTCGCGCAGCGCCTGCATCGCCGCCATCAGCCGGCGGTCGTTCGGCTGATGCAGCAGGTCCGGACGGCCGCGCAGTTGCGCGGCATCAGGAAGGCGCTGCTCCAGCGCCCGCAACGCCTTGCCCAGCGCGGCCTCAAACGTCCGCTCGATCGCCATCACCTCGCCGGTGGACTTCATCTGCGTGCCCAGCGTCCGGTCCGCGGCGGGGAACTTATCAAAGGGCCAGCGCGGGATCTTGACCACGCAGTAGTCGAGCGCCGGCTCGAAGGCCGCGCTCGTCTGCCCCGTGACCGCATTGGCGATTTCGTGAAGGCCGCGTCCGGCGGCGATCTTGGCGGCCACTCGCGCGATTGGATATCCCGTCGCCTTCGACGCCAGTGCTGACGAACGGCTGACCCGAGGATTCACCTCGATGACGTAGTACTGATCGGATGCCGGGTCCAGCGCGAACTGCACATTGCATCCGCCTTCGATACGGAGGGCCCGGATGATGCGCAGCGACGCCGATCGGAGCATCTGGTACTGGCGGTCGGAGAGCGTCTGGCTGGGCGCCACCACGATGCTGTCTCCGGTATGCACGCCCATCGGGTCGAGGTTCTCCATGTTGCAAACGGCGATGCAGGTGTCGTTGGCGTCCCGCATGACCTCGTACTCGATCTCTTTCCAGCCGGCGAGCGAGCGCTCGACCAGCACCTGCCGGATGGGACTCGCGGCCAGTCCCTCGCGGACGATGGCTTCGAGCTCGAGCGGGGTCTGCGCCATCCCGCCGCCGGTACCGCCCAGGGTGTAGGCAGGTCGAACGACCAGCGGAAGGCCGATGGCCGCGGCAAATTCCTGGGCCGCCTCGACGGTGGTCACGGTGAGGCTGTCCGTCACCGGCTCGCCCAAACGCAGCAGCACGCCCTTGAAGGCCTCCCGATCCTCCGCCTGGCGGATCGCCTCGAGCGGCGTCCCGAGCACGCGAACCTCGCAGCGGTCGAGGACGCCGGCGTCGGCCAATGCCACCGCCAGGTTGAGCCCGGTCTGGCCGCCGAGCGTCGGCAGCAGCCCATCAGGCCGCTCGCGTTCGATGATCGCCGTGATCGCCTCGACCGTCAGCGGCTCGATGTAGACGCGGTCCGCGATGCCCTCGTCGGTCATGATGGTTGCGGGGTTGGAATTCACGAGGATGGTCCGCACGGCTTCTTCGCGAAGCGCCTTGCAGGCCTGGGTTCCCGCGTAGTCGAACTCCGCGGCCTGGCCGATCACAATCGGGCCGGACCCGATAACGAGCACGCTGGTGGGACGGCGCACCGGCTCGCGCACGGTGATCGGCGCCGCTTGCCGGCCGGCGACCAGGTCGAGGAACTCATCGAAGATCACCTGGTTGTCCTGCGGCCCGGGTGCGCCTTCGGGGTGGTACTGCACCGAGCGCACCGGCAGGTGGTCGTGCACCAGACCCTCGACCGAGCCATCGTGCAGGTTGCGGTGACTGACGCGGAAGCCGCTGCTCGCGGGCAGGCTTTCCGCATCGACCTCGAACTCATGGTTCTGCGACGTCATGCTCACCCGGCCCGTCCGCAGGTCGAGCACTGGATGATTGCCGCCATGGTGGCCGAATCGCAGCCGCGAGGTGCGGGCGCCGGCCGCCTGGCCGACGAGTTGATGCCCGAGGCAGATGCCCAGCACCGGGAGGCGCTTGATCAGCTGGCGCGTCATCTCGACCGCCGGCTGCAACTGTGATGGATCGCCCGGGCCGTTCGAGAGCACGACCGCGTCAGGGCGGCGCGCGAGGATCGTCTCGAGGTCGCTGTCGTGCGGCAGGACCTCGACCTCGACGCCGCGCGCGCGCAACGACCGGAGGATGTTGCGCTTGACGCCGTAGTCGACGACGACGAGCCGCAAGCCGGGCCACTGGCGCAGCGACCTGGCTGAGAGCGCCGGATCGAGCGCCTCCGCGACGTCGCTGAACGCCTCAGAGACCTGGCGGACCAGATCCTGTTCCTCGAGTGGAGTGACCCGGTGGACACGCTCGCGCAGTGACGGGAGCTCGTGACGCGGCCCGAGGAGCGCCCGCTGCGCGCCCGTGCCTCGCAGATGTCTGGCCAATCGCCGCGTATCGCAACCGGTGAGGATCGGGAGACCGTAGCCGTCGAGCCAGTCGGCGAGTGACTGGTGGGTGCGCCAATGCTGCTGGAAGGGGCTGAGCTGACGGGTGATCAACGCCCGAGCCCAGGGGCGGCCCGACTCCTGGAAGTCTGGTGTCGCGCCATAGTTGCCGACGAGGGGATAGGTCATGACCACCATCTGCCCGGCGTACGAGGGGTCGGAGAGCACTTCCTGGTAGCCGGTCATGCAGGTGTTGATCACGACCTCACCGGCGGCCTGGGTCGCCTGCCCACCACGCTCGCCGAACACGGTGAAGCCGTCCTCGAGGACGAGCACCATCGGGTCAGGCATGCTGCATCACGCGCTCCGTCACCACTTGCCCTCGACAGACGGTCATGACGACATGTCCACGCACCCGCCGCCCTTGAAACGGCGTGTTCTTGCCGCGGCTGCGGAAGGAGGACGCGTCAACCGTCCACTCGGCATTCGGGTCGATCAGGATCCATTCGTCCTCGAGCGCTTGGCCAACGATCTCTCGTGGGCGGGACACGCAGGCACGGTAGACGACGCGATCGGTGAGACCGAGCCCCAGGACGACACTCACCGCCGTCTCGAAACCGTGGAAGCCGTTGGCGCCCGCCTGCTTCGCGGCCTGGTCATGCGGCGCATGATCGGTGGCGATCACGTCGATCACCCCCGCGATCAGCGCCTGACGCAGCGCATCACGGTCGTCGGCGGTGCGCAGCGGCGGATTGACGTTCCCGTGTGATCCCATCGCCGCCGCATCCTGCGACGTGAGGGTGAGGTGGTGCGGGGTGGCTTCGGCCGTCACCGCCAAGCCATCCGCCTTGGCGGCACGAATCAACTCGACGGCCTGGCGCGTGCTGACGTGCTGGAGGTGGAGGCGGGCGCCCGTGATATTGCGCAGGGCGTCGAGTGCGTCGGTGACTGCGGCGGCCTCCGCATCGGGGCCGTTCCCCAGGCCCTCCGCCTGCGCGTGGATGAGCACCGGCAAGCCAGCCGCTGCCGCCGCTGCGAGGGCATGGCCGAGCAGGGCGCGGTCCATCGCGTGCCGGCCATCGTCGGAGAGGGCCACGGCTCCGGCCGCCTTCAGCCCCGCGGCATCGGTCAGCTGCCGGCCCTCCAACGCGATCGTGACCGCGCCCACGAAGCTGATACGAATCGGCAGGGCCTCGCTGCGGGCCACCAGGCTTTGCAGCCGCTCGGGTCGATCGGTCACCGGGTCGGTGTTCGCCATGGCGAGCACGTGCGTGAATCCGCCGACGGCGGCGCTGGTCGCGCCGGAGAGCAGCGTCTCCTTCTGCGGGAACCCCGGATCGCGCAAATGCGCGTGCAGGTCCATCCAGCCGGGCGAGAGCACGAGTCCGGTTGCGTCGCGATCGTCGGCACCCTCGGCGTTGACATCGACCGTTTGCGGCATCGAAAGGCCGCCCGGTCCCAGCACGCGGACGTGGTGCAGGCGCATCAGCGCTCCGACCGCTCGAGGATGCGAACCGCATCCTCACCATCGGTTTCCATCAAGTGCACGTCCACCCACTCCTGCCGCGAGGTCGGCACGTTCTTGCCGATGTAGTCAGGACGGATGGGCAGCTCGCGGTGACCGCGGTCGACAAGCACGGCTAGCTGGATCTGCGTGGGGCGGCCGGCGGCGATCACGGCGTCGATAGCGGCGCGTACCGTCCGCCCGTTGAAGAGCACGTCGTCGACGAGCAAGATGGGCCGGCCGTCGACCGCCTCCCCCGGCAGGACCGGCAAGGGGGCCGCCGCCGCACGGGGTAGGTCGTCGCGGTAGGCCCGCACGTCGAGTGGGATCACCGGAAGGCGGACGCCTTCGAGTTCCTCGAGCGCGGCAGCCAGCCGCTGCGCGAGCGGGAGGCCGCGGGTAACGATGCCCAGCAGACTCAGCTGGGCGAGGTTCGGCTGCCGCTCGATCACTTCGTGCGCGATGCGTCGCCACGCGCGGCGCAGGCCTTCGGCATCGAGGATGACGGCCTTGGCGGGCGGGGTCTGCAACATCAGCGCCCCATCGCCCAGTCGAGCACGGCCATCCGAACCCACAGCCCGTTGCGGGCCTGCCGGAAGTACGCGGCTCTCGGGTCGGCATCGACCAGCGGATCGATCTCTCCCAAGCGCGGCAGCGGATGCATGAGGATGGCGTGGTCCGGAAAGCGGCGCATTACCTCGGGCGTGACGATATAGACGCCGCGATGCCGCTCGTATTCTTCGGGCGACTCGAAGCGCTCGGCCTGAATGCGCGTCTGATAGAGCACGTCAAGCTCCGGAATCGCGCCGACAAGGTCGTCGGTCTCCCGCAGTCCCTGTTGCGCCCGCTTGAGGGAGCCAACCACGTCGTCGCCCATGCGTAACGCCGGCGGCGCGATCAGCACTAGCTCGTTTCCCGGAAAGCGTGACAGCAGCACCGCGAGCGACCGAACCGTTCGGCCATTGCGCAAGTCGCCCGCCAGTCCAATCCGCAGGTGGTCGAGGCGGCCCAGCTCTTTCTTGATGGTGAAGAGATCGAGCAGCGCCTGGGTTGGATGGTGTCCGGCCCCGTCTCCGGCGTTGATCAGCGGCACTGTCGCCACGGCCGCCGCCCGCTCGGCGGTGCCGACCTCGGGATGGCGCAGCACGATGCCGTCGACGTAGCCGCCGATGACGCGGATGGCGTCCTCCACCGACTCCCCCTTGGCTGCTGACGACGCCCCGGTGGCGTTCTGCGCGCTCAGCACCTGCCCGCCGAGCCGGTGCATGGCGGCCTCGAACGAAAAGCGCGTCCGGGTGCTCGGTTCGTAGAAGACCGTCGCGAGCAGCCGGCCCGACAGCCGCCTCACCGCGATCTCGTCGGCCTGTTCGAATGCGGCGGCCCGCTCGAGCAACTGCTCGATCAGGGCACGGTCCAGGGCGTGTGGCCCGGTCAAATGTCGGATGGGAACCTGCGTCCGCGCGGGCGGAGCGGTCAGGGTGTCTCGCACCGAATTCTCCTTTCGGTCTCGCTGGACCGGGTTAAAGGACGAAGTTCCCGGTAAGTCTACGGGCCGAGGCCCAGGGTGTCAAACCAAACGTTTCTTGCCCTGATATCAACGATCCTGATCGAACGCATCGGAGAAATGAATTGGACAAATGACAGGTCCGTTGATAGGGTTGCTATCAGCCTATGGAAGTTATCGTGTACACCCGACCGGACTGCGAGAGTAGCCGCCGCATCAAGGAGATCCTGGAGAACCGCGGCGTCGCCTTCCAGGAGCATATTTGCGCCGACGGCAAGCTCGATGGCAAGGACCTACGCAACCTCGACATCGAGGTTCGGCAAGTGCCGCTGACCGTGATCGACGGCGTGCCGATCCCGGGGCTGCAGCAGGCCAAGATCGAGCAAGCGATCGGCTGGATCGGCTTCTAACCGACTCGCGACGCGGCCGCTAGATCAGTGCGTCCCTCCGCGGGTACGATGGCTTCATGCCCGAGATCGGCAAGCTGCTCATCATCGTCGGCGGCTTCATCCTCGTGGTCGGTCTCTTTCTGACCCTCGGACTGCGGATTCCCTACCTCGGCAAATTGCCCGGCGATATCTCGGTCGACCGTGGCAACGTGCACTTCTACTTTCCGATCGTCACCTGCTTGCTGCTGAGCCTGGTGCTGACGATCCTGCTGAACGCGTTCTTCCGCCGCTGACTCAGCTCGTTCGGGCTTTGCGGATTCCCTCGTAGAGGTCGCGCAGCGTCGGCGTGATCTCCGGGATGCGGATCTCGAGGGTGGCATAGAGGTCGCCGGGCAGTCCGTCTTTGAGGGCGGGGAGACCCTTGCCCTTCAGCCGGAAGACTTTGCCCGCCTGGCTCGCGGGCGGGATCTTCAGCTGGAGTTGTCCCCCAGTGAGTGACTGGATCGTGACCTCGTCGCCGAGCGCGGCCTGGTCGTCGAGGACCGGAAGCGGCGTGTAAAGGTCCCGGCCCTTGGCCGCGAAACGGTCATGCGGCAGCAGATGGACCCGGAGGTAGAGGTCGCCGGCTTCGGCGCCACGCTGCCCTTCTCCCTTCACCCGGATGCGCGAGCCCTCGATCACGCCCGCCGGAATCTTGACCTGGATCTGCCGGCGCGTCGCAAGCACCCCCGACCCGCTGCAGGTCGGGCAGGTCACGCTCTCCATCACGGTTCGATTGCCCACCTTGCGCCGCTCAGCGGTAAAGCCCGAGCCACCGCAGGTGGGACAGGTCTCCGGCACCTCGGTTTGAATGGTGCGCTCGCCACCGCGCGCGGCCTCCTCGAGGGTGATCTCGAAGGGGTGCTCGATGTCCTCGCCCCGCTCCCGCGTGACGGCTCGGCCGCGCGTCCCTTCGAAGCCGAAGCCGGAGAACCCGCCGCCCTCGCCGGAGAAGTAGGTGTTGAAGAAGTCGCTGAAATCGCCGAAGCCGGCGGCCTGGCCGGCGCCCCGGCTGGGCTGCGACTGGTACTGGCGGGCAAACTCTTGCTCGCGCTCGATCCGTTCCCAGTCGGCGCCGAGCTGGTCGTATTTCGATCGCTTCTTGGGGTCGCTGAGCACCTCGTAGGCCTCGTTGATCAGCTTGAAGCGGTCGGTGGCCTTGGGATCCTTGTTGACGTCGGGATGGAACTGGCGGGCCAGCCGGCGGTAGGCGGACTTGATCTCCTTCTCGGTGGCCGTGCGGGTGACGCCGAGCGTCTGGTAGTAGTCCTTGTATTGCGGTGTAGCCATTTCTGAATACGATTTCCTAACTTTGCGCTCGATCTGCGCTCATTCGCCGGGCGCTAGGCTCTAGTTTCCCGAATTCGGTGAGCCTGAAACTCGGCTGAACATCTGGTCCATCGCCTCGGCGGTGCGCTGCCTCAAGAGCGGCGTCATGTGCGCGTAGAGATCCTGGGTTATCGACACCTTGGAGTGACCCATCAGGTG
>DASZJR010000084.1:0-2769 GCA_035947855.1 Candidatus Dormiibacterota bacterium | reverse complement strand
CTCTACGGTTGGGCCGAGGGATCGGTCACACGCCTCGCGGGCGGGGGCGTCATCGATCCCAAGATCACGGATGACGGCCGTCGCATCTTCTTCGTTCGCGACGGGGATGTCTGGACCATCGATCGGGGCCAGGAACGCCGGCTGACCGAGCATCCACCCAGAACGACCAACGGGCTCGCCGAGTTCGTGGCCCAGGAGGAGCTCGATCGTTTGAGCGGATACTGGCCCTCGCCCCGTGGGGATATGGTCGCCTTCGAGCAGGTTGACGAGTCGCACATTCCGGTCTTTCCGATCGTGCACCAGGCCAAGGCGGCGGTCGAGATCGAGGAGCACCGCTATCCATTTGCCGGAGCAGAGAATGCGCGAGTCAAGTTGGGCGTGGTCTCGGTCGACGGCGGTGCGACGACCTTCATGGACCTCGGCAGCGACGAGGGCTATATCGCACGGGTCGACTGGCATCCCGATGGTCGTCTGCTGGTCCAGTGGCTCTCCCGCGACTGGAAACGCCTCGAGCTACGCGCCTACGACACCCGCACCGGCGCGGCGCGCGTCATCCTACTGGAGAAGGCAGAGCCGTGGATCAACCTGCACGACGACCTGCGCATCCTGGAATCGACGGGTGAGTTCACCTGGTCGTCCGAGCGGAGTGGCTTCCGACACCTCTATCTATATGGACCCGATGGAACGATCATCAGGCAGCTGACGAGAGGGGAGTGGCCGGCCGAGGCGACGGTGGCATTGGACCAAAAAGGGCGGCAGCTCTATTTCGTCGGCTGGCAGCAGAGCCCACTCGAGCGCCACCTCTTCCGCGTCTCGCTCGACGGCGGGGAGCCGGAGCGGCTCACATCGGAGCCCGGGATGCATGGCGTGGCAATCTCGCCGGACTTCTCGAGCTTCGTCGACGCCTGGGATAGCCGGGCGCATCCGCCGAGCATCACGGTGCGGAGCATGACCGGTGAGCCACGGCACATCATCCATGAGAGTGCGTCGGTCGATCTTGATCTACCGCCACCCGAGTTACACACATTTCGGACCAGCGACGGGGTTGCGTTGCACGCGGCAGTGTACCGCCCGCAGACGTCGGCCCGCGCGCCGGTGATCGTTTCGGTCTACGGCGGTCCCGGGCCGCAGATGGTCAGCGACAGCTGGGCGCAGACGGTGGATTTACGGGCGCAGATGCTGGCCCAGCAGGGATTCGTCGTCCTCAAGGTCGACAACCGGGGCTCGGCGCGGCGCGGCTTGCCATTCGAGGCGCCGATCGCCCGCCGCCTGGGCCAGATCGAGGTACGCGATCAAGTCGAGGGTGTGCGCTGGTTGGGGACGCTCGGCTTCGCGGATGTTTCGCGAGTCGGGATCTACGGCTGGAGCTACGGCGGCTACATGACCATGATGGCGCTGACTACGGCGCCGGACGTTTTCAAGGCAGGGGTGGCCGGGGCGCCGGTCACGTTCTGGGAGGGATATGACACCGCGTACACCGAAAAATACATGGGCACGCCCCAGGAAAATGCTGAGGGGTACCGGCTCGGCTCGCCGTTGACGCACATCGAACGGATGCAGGGCAAGCTGCTCGTGATTCACGGAATGATCGATGAAAACGTCCACTTCCGGCATACGGCCCGCCTGATGCAGGCGCTGATCGATGCCGGCAAGCCGTTCGAATCGCTGCTCTACCCGAACGAACGGCACATGCCGCGCTCCGAGCACGATCGGGTCGATATGGAGCGGCGCATCCTCGAGTTCTTTCAGCGCAACCTCTAATGCCCGCCATCAAGGCGCTGATCTTCGACTTCGATGGGCTGATCGTTGACACGGAGGTGCCGATCTTTCGGGCCTGGCAACGGATCTATCGCGAGCATGGCCAGGAGCTGCCCCTGGAGCGGTGGCTCACGATCATAGGCACGGCGTCCGGGCCCTTCGATCCCGTGATCGACCTCGCCAAGAAAACCGGTACCAAACTCGACGAGGCCGAGCTGAAGGCGCTCGAGGTTCTCTACTACCAGGAGGCAACCGCCCTCCAGCAGCTTCTGCCCGGAGTCGTCGATTACCTGGTCGCGGCCCGCCAGTTGGGGCTGAAGACCGCCGTGGCATCGAGCTCCACGCGCAAGTGGGTCATGGACCACCTCAACCGTTTCGGGATCGGCGGGCACTTCGATGCCATCGTCACTCGAGAGGACGTGAAGCGGACCAAGCCGGACCCCGATCTTTACCTGACAACGCTGGAGCGGCTCGGCGCGCGGCCGGACGAAGCGATCGCCTTCGAGGACTCGAGCAACGGCATCCACGCCGCGAAGGCGGCCGGACTCTACTGCGTCGTCGTGCCCAATCTGCTGACCGTCGACCTGGATCTCACCGAGGCTGACCTGCGCCTCTTGACGCTCGAGACCCTGCCGCTGCGCGAAGTCATCAAGGAGGCGAGCGGGGCGCGCAAGCGAGCACGGTCATGAAACGCTGGACCAACCTCGCGCTTTTTGTCCTGCTGGGCCTGGCGTTTACCACGGGCTGGGTGGCGTTCTTCTACGGAACCGCACCGTCGCGCGCATCCCTCATCGTTCATGCGGCCAGCGGCTACGCGATCGTCGCGCTCACGCCCTGGAAAGCGGTCATTGCCGCGCGCGGCCTCCAGCGTCGCCGTCCTGGCTGGTGGGCGTCACTGGTTTTCACCGGCCTGGTGATGGTGTCGATCGGGGCGGGCATCATGCATTCGACAGGACTGCTGCTTGCGTTCGGTCCCTTCAGCGCCATGACGGTTCACGTCGGCGCCGCGCT
>DASZJR010000083.1:0-1672 GCA_035947855.1 Candidatus Dormiibacterota bacterium | reverse complement strand
ACCACGACATCCTCCGAGTAGGCTGCGAACTGGGCGCGCTCGCGCAGCCGCTCGCGCCATGCGTTCTCCTCAAGTGCCGCCTCTTCCTCCCATTTGGATCCAAAGGCATTGGGCGCTTCCCGCAGCGCGGCCAGGCGAACCTCCTGGTAGGTGCGCCAGGAATCCGGGGTTAGACGCTGGACCTCGAGCTGCTCACGCATTTCGACGTCAATTGCCGAGAACGAAAAACTTGAGCGCCCAGCTCATCAACACTGCGCTCACAACTCCGACCGCGAGTACCCGCCACTGGTTCGAGGTCAGGCGTGGCTCCCATGTGCGTCCGGAGACGATGCCCACCGCGAGGGCGGCGACGCCGGCCAGGGTGCCGGCAAACAGAGCCGGGCCGAGCGGGTACAGGCGCACTGCGTCCGACAGGTCGCCTCGCCACATGTAGGCGAACGAGCGCGTGCCGCCGCAAAAGGGGCATGGGTGGCCCGTCAGGTAGTAGAACGGGCAGGGCGGGAAGGTCAGGTGGGTCGCCTGCAGCGTCCAGTAGATTCGGGTGTAGGCGAGCCACAGCACGAGGCCGCCGAGCATCGCGAAGTCACGCCACCGATCGCTCGGAACCGCCCGGGTGATCGAGATCGGGAGAGCCATCGGTCAGGCGAGTGTAAGCGTCGCGCGCCTTACGCGCTTCGGAGCAAGGCGACGATGTCGTCGGTGGTCTCCGCCACTGCGACGCCGGCTTTTCGGAACGCCTCCTCCTTGCTCTTGGCGGTGCCGCGGTTGCCGGAGATGATGGCCCCGGCGTGGCCCATCCGCTTGCCCTCAGGAGCTGTCCTTCCCGAGATGAACGCCACCGTCTTCAGACGACTTCCTCGGGCCAGCAGCTCGGCGGCGCGCTCCTCATCGCTGCCGCCGATTTCTCCGATCACGACCAGGTGGGTCGTGGCCACGTCTTTCTCGAACAGTTCGACGACATCTTTGAAGGTGAGTCCCAGCACAGGGTCGCCGCCGATGCCGACGATTGTCGATTGGCCAAGACCGGCGGCTGTCAGCGCGGATGCAACTTCGTAGGTCAGAGTGCCGCTCCGCGAGACCAAGCCGACCGGACCCGCCCGGGTGATCCGCTGCGGGATGATGCCGATCTTCGCTTGGCCCGGCGTGAGCAGGCCAGGGCAGTTGGCCCCGATCAATCGTGCGGCGGGATAACCGCGCAGAAAGTCCTTGACCCTGATCATCTCCTGGATCGGTATGCCCTCGGTGATGCAGACGATGAGCGTGATGCCGGCAGCGGCCGCCTCCATGATCGAGTCGGCTGCAAAGGGTGGCGGTACGAAGATTCCTGAAGCGATCGCGCCGGTCGCTTTGACAGCGTCCGCAACGCTGTTGAAGACGGGCACACCGAGGTGCGTGGTCCCACCCTTGCCCGGGCTGACGCCGCCGACCAAGCTGGTGCCCATCTCCTGCATCTGCCCGGCGTGGAAGGTGCCTTCGCGCCCGGTGATGCCCTGGACGATGACGCGAGTCGACGCATCGAGAAGAATGCTCATTCGTTTCGCCGCGCCCCCTCCCCGGCTTCGCCGGACCTCCCCGCAAGCGGGGAGGAAGTCAATTTGACTATTTTCTTGGCGGCCTCCCAGGCGCTGGCGCCTGGCTCGATTCCGTTCTGTTTGAGAATCGCGCGGCCTTC
>DASZJR010000082.1:0-1667 GCA_035947855.1 Candidatus Dormiibacterota bacterium | reverse complement strand
CAGCACCCCGAGCTGGCGGGCCTGCTGCCGGTGCTCTACCCAGGAGTCTTCCCGAATCTGGCGGGGCTGACCGCAACTCGCGACGACCTGGTCGCCATCTTGCTCACCGGCATCCCGTCGGGAATCATCAAGGGCTTCCAGAACTTCACCGGCCCGACCATCGCCGACATGCTCCGCCTCAACCTGGCCATCAGCCCGTCGAGCGCTCCCAAGATCATGGGGCTGGTAGGAGGCGACGCGGCCGGATTCCCCAATGGCCGGCGCGTCTTCGATGACGTGGTCACGATCGAGCTGCGGGCCGTGGCCGGTGTCACCTACCCCCTGATCAACCCCAAATTCACTCCCGACGGCGCCGCCGGCGCCATCTATGACGTCGAGAACCCCGAGGACAAGGTGACGCCGAACACACCGCCCGTCTCCTACCTGAGCGCGTTTCCTTATCTCAATACCCCGTACAGCGGGTTCGAGCGCCCTACTCCCTGAAACCACGCGTGGCGCTGAGCTCGACCCCCGGGCTCAGCGCCAGTCCAGCTCGGTGACCTGACCGCCCACGATGTGGACATCGCGCGGGTCCGGAAGGCTTTCGTGCCACAGCCGGTACTCGCCCTCTGAGAGTGAACCGAACACCGCCGCACACACGTAGCTGCCGCCCACGCGGCGCCGTAAGACGTCCGTATGGACCCGCTGGGCGTCGTTGCCGGCAGGGCTGATCTCGATCTCCTGCCCGCGCAGCTCGTCGCGGGCGTAGATAACGAGGGCGCCGGCGCCGGGCCCGACATCGACCATCACGCCTTGTTCGAAGTCGGATTCGCGGTGCTCCTCGGGCATGGACCGATCCTACCCGGGAGGGACCCCTGAACCCGCGACCGTATAATTTCGCTCACCCCGAAAGGGGTGAAATTTTGAGCCAATCGCTAACGGCCGTCATCCTCGCCGCCGGTCACGGCACCCGGATGCGATCGCGTACTCCCAAGGTCATGCACCGGCTCTGCGGGCGACCGATGATCGACTGGGTCATCGACGCGGTCACAGAGGCGGGCGCAACCGACATCACGGTGGTCGCGAACCCCCATCACGCCGACGTGGCAGCTCACCTCGACGGTCGCGTCCAGATCGTCTACCAGCGTGAGCCGCGAGGGACTGCGAACGCTGTTCAGCATGTTCCGGAAGCCCAGCTGACAAAGGGCGAGGTCCTGGTGGTCAACGGCGATTCACCTCTTCTGACGGCCGACACCGTGCGCCGCGTTCTTAAGGCCCACCGCGACGCCGGAGGCCCGGCCACGCTGGCCAGCGTCGAAGACTCTCGCCGAGACGACGGCCGCATCCTGCGCGCCACCGATGGATCATTCGATCGGATCGTCGAACGCAAAGACGCCACCGACGAGATGCGCGCGGCGATCAGCGAGTTCAATGTGGGCATCTATTGCTTCGACGGCGAGAAGCTGGTGGAAGCGCTGAAGCTGATCACCAACGACAACCAGGCCGGCGAGTACTACCTGACCGACGTATTTCAGTTCGTGCACCCAGTGACGATCGTCCGCCTCGCCGACCCCAACGAAGCCATGGGCGTCAAGGATCGAGTCCGGCTGGCCGTGGCCACGGGCGTGATGCGGAGGCGGATCCTGGACCAGCTGATGCTGGCCGGCGTGACGATCGTCGATCCGGCG
>DASZJR010000081.1:0-3465 GCA_035947855.1 Candidatus Dormiibacterota bacterium | reverse complement strand
CCGACGCCGGCGCCGGCCGCCATCGGTGGACAGGTTCTGGACAGCCAGACGCTCCGGCCGATCGCCGCAGCGACGGTAGCCCTCAGTCCGGGCGGGAACTCAGCGCTGACGGACGCGAATGGGAACTTCACCATCGGCGTCAATGCCGGGACCTACACCGTTACCGCCAGCGCTCCCAGCTACAACAGCGCGAGCCAGAACGTGACGGTCGCGGTCGGCAAGAAGGCGACGATCAGTTTCCGGCTCGTGAGTGTGGCCGCCTTCGGCAGCCTCACCGGCCGAGTGGTGGACAGCGCAAGCCGAGCGCCGATCGCCGGCGCGACCGTTACGCTGTCCGACGGATTGATCCGGACCACCGACTGGAGCGGTAACTTCTCCTTTGCCATCGTGTTGAACGGAACGTACAGCGTGACGGTCTCGGCGCTCGGCTACGTGACGCAGACCAAGTCCGTCACCATCACGCCCGGCCACACGACCAGC
The DNA here is from genome assembly GCA_035947855.1 of Candidatus Dormiibacterota bacterium. Lineage (GTDB taxonomy): Bacteria > Chloroflexota > Dormibacteria > CF-121 > CF-121 > CF-13. Next base: position 2,985 of record DASZJR010000081.1, on the reverse strand, counting down.
GTTCTGTTCCTGCTGACCCATCCGGGCCAGCGGCTCTGAGCCGCCTACCGCCCGACGACGTGCATCCGCCAGCCGCCAAGGTCGTCCGATTCGGGGTGATGGTGCATGTCATCTCCCGCCGTGGCGCGGAGCAGCTCCTCGATGGCGCGCTGACTCTTGATAAAAGCGGTGACGACCTCGGGATCGAAGTGCGTGGCCGAGCCTTTGAGGATTTCCGTCTTCGCGTATTCAAAGGTACGCGCCGCCCGATAGGGGCGGTCGGATGTCATGGCGTCGACCGCGTCGGCGACCGCCAGGATGCGGGCACCGAGCGGAATCTCATCCGCGCGTAGCTCATCGGGGTAGCCATTGCCGTCCCACCGCTCGTGGTGGTGGCGGATCAGGGGGAGCACCGGGTCGAGGAAATCGATGCCCTTCAGCATGTCGACCCCGATCACGGGGTGCTTCTGCATTCGCATCGCTTCGTCGGGCTCGAGGCGTGCCTGCTTGCGGAGGATCGCATCCTCGATGCCGATCTTGCCGATGTCGTGCAGCACGCTCGCGCGACGCAGCGCGCCGATCTCCGCCTCGGTACAGCCGAGTTCCTTGGCCATGATGACGGCGTACTCCTCGACGCGTCGCGTGTGCCCGTGCGTATAGGGATCGCGCGCTTCGACCGCCGCCGCCAGCGCCTCGATCGTCATCAGGTAGGTGTCCTGGAGTTGCGTCATCGTCGTTCTCAACGAGGCGCTCTTCTCTTTCAGGCTGCGCGTCATCTGATTGAAGGAATCGGTGAGCTCGCCGATCTCGTCATGGGTCGTCACCGGCGCCTGGTGATCCAGGTCGCCGGCGCTGACCAGCCGGGTCGCCTCGACGAGCCGATGCACCGGGCGGGTGATGCGCCGCGCCAGCCAGATACCGATGCCGAGCGTCAACAAGACGCCGGCGAGGAAGAGCGTGACGAGAATGATCCGCAACTGGTTCGAGTCGGCCAGCAGGCCCGCGGTGGAGGCGGTCGTCCCGACGTAGCCAAGGTTCGTCGTTCGCAGGGTCCACGGCGAGACGATCTCCATGCCGGGGCCGCCCGCCATCCGGGAGAGCTCGACGACGTTGCTGGGACTGACACGAGCGCGCGTACTCGCGTCGAGGGCGAGGGTCGACCACTGACTCGGCGGGACGCTGAGGGAGGTGCTCAGGATTTGGCCGTTGACGTCGTAGAAGGTGATGTCGTCATGGGGCAGCGACGCCTTGATCGCGCTGGCCCGATCGTCGAGATAGTCGCCAACGAGGATGGCGCCGATCAGATTGTTGGCCGCGTTGCGAACCGGCTGGCCGGTGAAGATGGCAGGCTTTGGCGCGGACGCCACCAGGTCAACCGTGGTCGCGCCGCCGCTCAGCATGTAGGAGAGGCCGGGCCAGCCGCTCAGGTCGTGGCTCTGGGTCACGGTGTCGGCGAGCGCGCCGTGGCCGACGACTCCAACGATCTCCCGTCCTGAGGTGTCGACCACTTCGACGATGACGTTGGGGTGGATGGTCAGCGCCCGTTCCAGCCAGGCCTGCAGTGCCGGGGTTTTGTCCCAGTTCTGGCTGAGGCCGGACCCGCCGGCAAGGAGGCGAAGGATCGCCCGCCGGTCCGTATCGCCGGTGGTGACGATGGAGCTGGCCACGAAGCCGTCGTGGACGAGCTGGGCATCGAACGCGGTCTGGCTGCGTGAACTCAATTCGCCGGTGGCGGTCAGGGTGCCAACGGCGCCTATCGCCAGCGTGAGGGCGGCGAAGGGGAGCACGATCTTCAATGCCAGCCGATGGCTGAAGCGGGGCATGATGACGGGGATGTAACGTTCGAGAGGTCGGGGAGCTTGTGCCGGCCTAGGCGACCGGTTCGCCGAAGAAGGACTGTGGGCTCGGGTCGAAGCGGACCTCGTACTCGGGAAAGTCCTGGGCGAGGCGGCGTCCATCGGCCGGGAAAATGTAGTCGAGCTTGACGATGTGGCCTAGTTGCTGCGCCTGGCTGAGGAACGTGGTCGCATGCAACATGCTGCTGAAGGCGGCCGTGCGCCTGGCGCCGGCGGGACCGGTCTGGCTGAGCAACGGCATCCGCTCGGGATCGCGTCCGCCCTCGGATTCGATCACGATCACGAAGACACGCTCAGGTGGCGGCTGCGTCAAGGACTACCGAGCTTCGAGGTGAAGATCGATGATCGGGGCGGCATCCTGTTTGCCCAGGACGATCAGGTATGCGCCCTCAGCTGGCCCGATGGTCAGCGTCGACGAGTGGTTGATGAAGTTCTGGTTTCCTCCAAGACGCCCCTGCGTGTAACCGGGCAGGACCTGCGGTGCCTTGTTTTTGGTGCCAAGCGAGCCGGCGATCGTCAGGTTGCTGGACGTGAATGGAACGCGCACCGACGCACCCAGGCCAATTGCCGCGTTGAAAAGACTCAGGACAAGCCCCACCGTGAGGACCACCACAACGCTGGTACAGCCGCAGCCCCAGGTGCCGCCCCGCCATGGACGGCTCCGCCCCTTCTCGCTCATGTCCACCCCTCCCTCCGTGAGCATAACGGGTCGCAATCACGATGACGCGTTCGTGCCACCAAGGTGGTAGTGGAGGTGAACCACGCCGGAGCCGAAGCGCCGTTGGTCGAGCAGTTCGAGCTTTACTCGGACTCCCTGTGGGAGGGACGGTTTGCCGCCTCCCACCACGATCGGCACGAGGAGCAAGTGGAGCTCGTCGACGAGCCCGGCGCTGATCGCCTGGCCAGCGAGGTCGGGACCGCCCACCGAGATGTCGCGCCGCGCTTGCGCCTTCATCCGGCGAACAGCTCCATGGTCAAAGTCTCGCTCGATCCGCGTCTTCGCGGTGGGGGCCGTCGGCAGCGTCTTCGAGTACACGATCTTGTCGGCCCCCCGCCAGATCTTCGCGTAGTCCTTCTCGACGGGCAGCGCATCGGCGCCGGGCGCGGTCTCCCAGTAACGCATCACCTCGTACATCCGACGTCCGTATAG
>DASZJR010000080.1:0-3077 GCA_035947855.1 Candidatus Dormiibacterota bacterium | reverse complement strand
GGATGCGGATCGGCATGAAAGAAGCGGTCGCGAAAAACCATCTTCAGCACCATCCGGGCTCCGTTCATCGCGATCCGCCCGCGGTCGACGCCGGCGGCATCGAGGCCGTCGAGGTCATCGATCTTGATGCCGGCGAGCCGCTCGAGCGTCAGGACGCGGGCGGTCGTCTGCTCCCAGAAGACACACGGGAAGTGGACCGAGTCATCACCGGAGAAGTTGGCGGTAAAGCGTTCCGCATTTCTACCCTCACGGATGTAGTCTGTTTCGGCCCGCAACGTCTGTGCGAATTCGTTGACCAGCCCGACGACGTCGTACTCCTCGGCCACCGGCCAGCGCCGGCTCGCGGTCGTGGCCAGGTTGTGGAGGACGCGCAGGTCCAGCTCGATCTGACTGACGACATCGGGACGCTGCACCTTGACGACGACGGCCGTCCCATCCGGGAGGGTCGCGGCGTGCACCTGCCCGATCGAGGCCGCGGCCAGCGGCACCGGGTCGAAACTGCCAAAGACTTCCTCAACCGGCCGCCCGAATTCGGCCTCGATGATCGAGTTGACGACACCGGTCTTGAGTGATGGCGCGGCATCCTGGAGCTTGGCCAGCTCGACCTGATACGCCGTGGGCATGAGGTCGGCTCGCGTCGAAAGGATCTGCCCGAGCTTGATAAACGTTGGGCCGAGCTCTTCCAGTGCACGCCTGACGTGCTCCGGGCGTGAGAGTGGCTGCTCGTAGTTGCGGTTGAAGATGCGCTGGAACGGAACAAAGCGCTCCAGGCCCGTGATGCTGATAAAGAAGCCGAGCCCATGTCGGGCGAGTACACGGCTGATCTGGCGGTAACGGCGGGCCGTTGATTGCGGAGCGATGCTTGCCAGACTATCAGCGGCGCTACGCTATGCACCGATGGAAGTCGAGCTGCTGAGCGCCTCGGTGCTCGATCGGGTGCCGGGCTGGAAGGGACGACCGCGGACGGCCGAGCCGCTGGCCGGTGGCATCACGAACCGCAACTACCGGGTGGCCGTCGACGGCGAGGTCTTCGTCGTCCGGCTTCCCGCTGAGAGCGGCAGCTTGCTCGGCATCGACCGGCGGGTCGAGCGCGAGGCCAGCCGCCTCGCCGCGGCCGCCGGCGTCGGTCCCGACGTGGTCGCCTTCGTCGAGCCGGAGGGGGTGCTGGTCACGCGCTTCATCCATGGACAGCCGGTGCGCGACCATACGGTCCACGAGCCGGTCATGCTGGAGCGAATTGCGCAGTCGCTGCGACGCATCCATCAGGCGGGCTCTATCGCCAGCGTGTTCTCCCCATTCCGCGTCGTCGAGGCCTACGCGCTGATGGCCACCCGGCACGGGGGACGCCTGCCGGCGGCGCAGGAGCGTGCCCAGGCGGTCGCGGTCAGCATCGAGCGCGCACTTTCGCCGCAGCCGCCCGTGCTCTGCCACAACGACTTGCTGAACGCCAATTTCATCGACGACGGTGTCTCCATTCGGATCGTCGATTGGGAGTACGCCGGGATGGGTGACCGTTTCTTCGATTTCGGAAATTTCGCCGTCAACCATCAGTTGACGGAGGACGACGAGGCCGGCTTGCTGGCCGCCTACTTCGGCCGAGTCGCCGGCGCCCAGCACGCCCGGCTCAAGCTGATGCGCCTGATGTCCGACTACCGCGAGGCGATGTGGGGCGTGCTGCAGCAGGCGATCTCCGAGCTCGACTTCGATTTCTTGGCCTACGCCTCAAAACACTTCGACCGCCTGCTCAGCGGTGCCGCGGATCCACGGTTTGGCGAGTGGCTGGAGTTGTCCACCGCGTGACCCTGCCCGGCCGTGCTCGGGTGGTCATCATCGGCGGAGGTGTCGGCGGGACCAGCATTGCCTACCACCTGGTCCAGCGCGGCTGGCGTGATGTCGTGTTGCTCGAACGCGCCCAGCTCACCAGCGGCTCCACCTTCCACTCCGCGGGCCTGGTGGGACAGCTCCGCTCCACCATGCCGCTGACCCGACTGATGATGGACAGCGTCGCGCTCTACGCGCGCCTCAAGGATGAGACCGGTGTCGACGTCGGCTGGCGCCCGGTGGGCAGCCTTCGGCTGGCCTCATCGCACGAGCGGCTGGAGGAGCTGGAGCGGCAGGCCGGTTGGGCGACCAGCTTCGGCTTGCCGCTCGAGCTCGTCAGCGCCGGCGAGGCGCAGCGGCGCTTCCCCTTGATGACGCGCGACGGCGTCATGGGCGCGGCCTTCCTCCCCACCGACGGCTACCTCGATCCCAGCGGCCTGACCCTGGCGCTCGCGGAAGGGGCGCGGCGCGGCGGCGCCCGCATCCTCGAGGGCGCGCGGGTGACCGGAATCCAGGTCGATCGCGGCGCCGTCCGTGGCGTCGACACCGAGCAGGGTGCGATCGAGACCGAGGTCATCGTCAACGCCGGAGGGATCTACGCGCCCGAGATCGGCGCCATGGCCGGCTTGACGCTTCCCATCATCCCGATGGCGCACCAGTACCTGCTGGCGCGCATCAAGGAGGAAATTCCCGATGAGTTGCCGACCATGCGCGATCCCGACCTGCTCGTCTACTTCCGCCGCGATGCGGGCGGGCTGTTGATGGGCGGCTACGAACGCGATCCCGCACCGTGGGGCCTTGACGGCATCGCAGCTGACTTCAACAATCGTCTGCTGGCGGAAGACTGGTCGCGCTTCGAGCCGCTCTCGCAAAACGCCATCAAGCGGGTCCCCTCTCTCGAGACCGGCGACGTCGTCAAGCTGATCAACGGACCCGAGGCCTTCACGCCGGACAACGAATTCGTCCTCGGCGAGTCGAGCGTTCGCGGGCTGTATGTCGCAGCGGGCTTCTGCGCCCACGGGATCGCCGGCGCGGGCGGGATGGGCCGAGCGATGGCGGAATGGATCGTCGATGGCGAGCCCAGCCTCGACCTCTGGAAGATGGACCTTCGCCGTTTCGGCGATGCCTATCGCAATCGCGACTACACACTGGCGCGTACCGTCGAGGTCTATTCGACTTATTACGATATCCACTATCCGAACGAGGAACGCCAGGCCGGACGGCCGCTTCGCGTTTCGCCCACCTATGCGCGCTTG
>DASZJR010000079.1:0-2956 GCA_035947855.1 Candidatus Dormiibacterota bacterium | reverse complement strand
GGCGGCAGCGATCCCCTCGCGACCGATGATGATGCCGCCGGTCGGAAAGTCGGGTCCCTTGACGAGCTTCATCAGGTCCTCGGTGGTCGCGTCTGGATGGTCGATGAGAAAGATCTCGGCGTCGCAGACCTCACCGAGGTTGTGCGGCGGAATGTTGGTCGTCATGCCCACCGCGATGCCCGACGAGCCGTTGAGCATCAGGTTCGGCAGGCGGGCGGGCAGCACGAGCGGTTCTTGCCGCGTCGCGGAATAGTTGTCGCCGAAGTCGACCGTGTCCTTCTCGAGGTCGACCAGCAACTCAGCGGCAATCGGGGCGAGCCGGGCTTCGGTGTACCGATAGGCGGCCGCCGAGTCGCCGTCGATCGATCCGAAGTTGCCCTGGCCGTCGACCAGCGGATAGCGCAGCGAGAAGTCCTGCGCCATTCGCACCAGGCTGTCGTAGACGGACATGTCGCCATGGGGGTGGTAGTGCTTGAGGACTTCGCCGATGATGGCAGCGCACTTCTGATAGCGCGCGCCAGGGGTCATGCCCTGCTCCTGCATCGCGTAGAGGATCCGGCGATGGACGGGCTTGAGGCCGTCGCGCGCGTCCGGCAGCGCCCGGCTGACGATGACGCTCATCGCGTAGTCCATGTAGCTCGAGCGCATCTCGTTCTCGAGCTGCAGCGGCAAGACCGTACCGATATTCAGTGGTTCCATTTAGACCTCTCGGCGCAGAAGTGGGTGCTTAATTATCGTCAAAACGCTTGAGGACGATACAAGCATTCTGGCCGCCGAAGCCGAACGAGTTCGACATCGCGACCTCGATCTCATGGCGGCGCGGCTCATTGGGTACGTAGTCCAGGTCGCAGTCCGGATCAGGGTGTTCGAGGTTGATGGTGGGGTGCACGATGCCATGATTGATGCTGAGGATCGAGGCGATCGCCTCGACGGCGCCAGCCGCCCCGAGCAGGTGGCCGATCATCGACTTCGTGCTCGAGATCGGAATCCGCCGGGCGCGGTCTCCCATCACCCGCTTGATGGCGGCGGTCTCGGACTTGTCATTGAGCTGCGTCGAGGTGCCATGGGCGTTGATGTAGTCGACATCCTCGGGGCCGATGTGCGCATCCTCGAGGGCCTTCGCCATGGCGCGCGCGGGACCGTCCCCGTCTTCTTCGGGCATCACGATATGAAAGGCATCGTCGGTGACGGCAAAGCCGATGATCTCGCCGTAGATCTCGGCGTTGCGGCCCTCGGCATGTTCCAGCGTCTCCAGGACCAGCATGCCGGCCCCCTCGCCGGGGACGAAGCCGTCACGATGCGCGTCGAACGGCCGGCTCGCCTTGGTGGGGTCCTCCGAATAGGTCGACAGGACTTTCATCGCCGCGAACGAGGCGAGCCCGAAGCGGCACAGGTTCGCCTCCGCGCCGCCCGCCAGCATCACCTCGGCGTCGCCGCGCTGGAGCACGCGATAGGCGTTGCCCAGCGCCTGGGTTGACGCGGCACAGGCCGTGGTGTCGGTGTTGTTTGGGCCCTCGAGCCCGAACTGGATCGCGATCTGGCAGGAGGCCATGTTCGGGATCACACGGGGCACGAAGAAGGGTGAAATCCGATCCGGGCCGCGCTCCCCGCGGAGGGCGAAGGCCTCGATCTCTTCCGAGATCTCCTTGAAGCCGCCGATGCCGGTGCCCACCTCGCAGCCGATACGGGTCCGGTCCTCCTTCGCCAGCTCGAGACCGGACTGATCGATGGCCATTTTGGCGGCGGCCACCCCGACCTGGCTGAAGCGGGCCATCCGCTTGGCCTCCTTGAAGTCCATGTATTTGCGCGGATCGAAGTTCTTGAGCTCCGCCACCGTCTTGACCGGCAGATCGGAGACGTCGAAGGTGGTCGCGATCCCAAGTCCGGACCGTCCCTCGATCAGGCTGTCCCAGAACTCGGCCAGGTTGTTCCCGTTCGGTGCAAGAACCCCCATGCCGGTCACGACCACTCGATGCTCCGGCCGCGCGCCATTGCTCCGCACCCCGTTCCCTGCCATGGAATCATGTTACGAGAGGGGCACTTTTAGGCGCGGTTTTTTGCGGCCCCACGATCGATGCCACTGCCGCGGCGATCGTCGGAACCACCTGGCGGTCGACGGCGTCGCGCGCGACGCGGACGGCGTTGTAGGTGGCGCGGGCATCCGAGCGGCCGTGCGCGATCACCGCCACCCCGTTGACGCCCAGGAGGACAGCCCCGCCGAACTCGCGCCAATCGGCGCGCCGCCGGACGGCCCGCAGCTTGGGGCGGATCAGCAGCCCGCCGAGGGTCGCGACCGGGTCGCCCTTGACCGCGTCCCGCACGCTCTGGAAGACGAACTCGGCGGCACCCTCGGCGGTCTTGATCAGGATGTTGCCGCTGAAGCCGTCCGTGACCACGACGTCGGCCTTGCCTTTGAAGATGTCCTTGCCCTCGATGTTGCCGATGAAGTTGATCCCTTTGAGCGACCGGAGCAGTGGTTCGCTGGCCTGCACCAGCTGGTTGCCCTTGCCGGCCTCCTCGCCGTTGCTGAGCAAGGCCACCCGTGGCGTCTGGAGACCCATCAGCGTCTCGGCGTAGATGCTCCCCATCAGTGCGTACTGGACGAGGTGCTCTGGCTTGGCATCGGTGTTGGCGCCGACGTCCAGCAGAAAGCAGTTCTGTCCGGTCGCCGTCGGAATGATGGAGCCGATCGCGGGGCGGTCGATGCCGGGAATGCGGTGAAGTCCAAAGAGCGCGGCGGCCATCACGGCGCCGCTGTTCCCCGCGCTGACGAAGCCGCTGGCCCGTCCGTCTTCGACCATTTGGATGCCGCGGACGATGGAGGATGCTTTCTTGCTGCGCACCGCCTGCGCCGGATGCTCGTCCATGGCGATCACCTCGGGCGCATCCTCGATCTGCGCCCACTTCCCGGCGCCGGACGCGGCGAGGGCGGCATCAACCTTGTCCTTGACGCCGA
>DASZJR010000078.1:0-2662 GCA_035947855.1 Candidatus Dormiibacterota bacterium | reverse complement strand
TGACCGAGTTCGCGCTTGCCGAAGAGGCGCAGGCCGATGAAGAACACGATGTAGATAAGAATCGCCCGAATGACCAGGTTGGTCCACGGGATACCGAGCTTGAAGATCTCGCCGAGGTCAGCGAACACAGGCGAATCTTAGTGGGTTACTGGATGCTTGAAGCCGAAGTCGAGCAGCGTCGCGGCGTCGGTGAAATGCTGGGTGCTCCCCAGCACAACCACCAGGATGGTACGGCCGTTCCGCGTTGCGGCCGCGGCCAGGCAGTAGCCGGCGGCCCCGGTGTAACCGGGCTTGATCCCGATGGCGCCCGGGTAGGTGGAGAGCAGCCGATCGATGTTGATCGGGTTGAACGCCTTGTGCTGGGGGGTCGAGTAGATCGAGACCTGTTTCGACCCGACGATCGCCCGGAGGTCCGGATAGTCCGTGAGCAAGGTCGCGCCCATGACGGCGAGATCGTAGGCCGAGCTGTAGTGGTCGGCATCGTCGAGACCACTTGGGTTCGTGAAGTGGGTGTTGCGCAGATGCAGCGCCGCCGCTTTCTGGTTCATGAAGTTGATGAAGGTTGGGCGGTCGACGATGCCCATCGCGATCGCTTCCGCGGCGTCGTTCCCGGAGTCGAGCATCATGCCGTCGATCAGCTCGCGCAGGGTCAGCTTCTCCCCGGTGCTGATGCCCATGTGGTTGGGCTCGACCTGGGTCGCCGCCTCCGGGACCGTGATCACGGTATCCAACGGCACCAGGTCGGCCGCGACCATGGCGGTCATCATTTTCGTCAACGAGGCGTCAGCGTAGCGGCTGGTCTGGTCTTGCTGGTAGAGGATCTGTCCGGCGGTCAGGTCGACGACGATCGCCGCCCGGCCCTTGATCGACGGGATTTCGGCGATGGGGTGCGTGCGCAGCCAGCTGGCGCTCAAGACGGGCACCTTGACCTGCGGCAACTGGGTGGGCACGGCCGGCCGTGACGGTGCTGGCGTGGCCGTCGGCGCGGGATGGGCGCTCGGTGCCGGGCGCGTGACAACCGCCGGATGCGTGGCGGCGGTGCGGGTGGTGGCCGCGACGGGACGGAGGTCGTGGTGCGCCTGCAGCAGCCCGAGCGCGCGGCTGCCGAGGAAGAGGACGACAGCAACGATGGCCAGCCGGATCACGGGGGTGCGGCGGCGCGGAGGAACAACGAGACGCCGCGACGGTCGTCGCCCGCGCGTCCCGAGGCTGTAGCCAGACGTAGGGTAGGACGTTCGCCTCAAGAAGTCGGCCTCATGATGGGCGAGATCGATCAGTGTGTCAACTCCCCCGCAAAAACGCGGGGGAGGGATTGCGTTGCAGAGGGTTTAGACGGTTGTTGCTGCCGGGCGCCGGCCGATCAACCCGCCGATCGCGCCCGCCCCGGCTCCCACGCCAAGCCCGATGACGCTGATGACGACTCCGCCGATGATGCCGATCGCGGTCAGCGCCCCCCCACTGACGGCGGTGTTGTTGTTGGTGACGACGCACGTGCTAGGAATCGAGCCCACGATGACCGCTAGAGCAATGATCGTGCCCACGGCCGAGATAAGCGCGCCCACGAGCCCCGAAATCGTCGCCTGCCCGACGGTTCCTCCAGCCCTTGCCGTCATGAAGCCGGCCCCGCCCATCAGCCCGAGGAAAATCAGAAAGGCGAGCTGGCCCAACGGTGAGCTCCGATGACAGGCGTCGCCGGTTGCGGTGGCGTTGCCGACCAGGTCCAAGAGGAGCGTGACGATCGCCGCTGCCGGGCCGAAGGTCAAGGCGTACCGCAACCAGGGTTTCATAGACACCTCCAGGGCTTTAGCCCTTCCTCATTTCCCTAGCTGGTATCTTCGCTAGAACCCACCTCGTTGACAAGGGTTTCAGCTGAGGTGGAAGAGCGCCCGGAGCAGCGCAGCGATCAGCGCGCCGGCGACGACGCAGACGATGAAGGGGGCTCGCAGCGCAGCCAGGACGGCGGCCAGCAGGACCGCCGGCACCTTGACATCCAGGTGCACGAGTCCGTTTGGGCCGGTCAGCTGGATCGCGACGAGCGCCGCGAGCAGGGCGGGCGCCAGCCCAGCCGTCCGCTCCGTCACGGCGGAGGGCAAGCTGGGCAGAAACGGTCCCGTTGCTCGCATGAGGAACGAAAGGCTGGCGAGCCCCAACACCAGCGCCAGCGCTAGCGGGCCAGCCATAACCCAACGACGGCGGCCCCCGCCAGGGGGACACCCGGTGGAGTGAAGGGCGCAAGGACCAGGGCGACGACGGCCCCGGCGATCGCGCAGCGCACGGCGTGCCGCCCCGAGAGCAACGGCCAGAGCAAGGCGACGAAGGCGGCTGGGAACGCCGCATCGAGGCCGAACCGCTTGGGGTCACCCAGAATCGGGCCGAACAGCACGCCTAGCAGCGTTCCGACGACCCAGACAACGTAGAGGCAAGCTCCGGTCACCAGCAACGTCCGGCCGTCGGGCCGGCCGGGTGCGCCGGCGCGAACCGACATCGCATAGCTCTCATCGATCGACAGCTGCGCCAGCACTGACCGGAGGAGTCGACCGCCAGGCAGCGAGCGCGCCACCGCGATCCCGGTGGCGATGAAACGGAGGTTGAGGAGAGCGCCCGCGAAGATCGCCGTCAGGACACTGCCACCGGCCACAATCACACCGAGGGCCGCGAACTG
>DASZJR010000077.1:0-26877 GCA_035947855.1 Candidatus Dormiibacterota bacterium | reverse complement strand
CCATGCGCTGGCGAACACCAGGAAGCGCCTCGCGATGTGGGAGCACGTAGAAGCGTTCCTTGTGGATCGCATCGACGACCGAAGCGGCCATGTCGGCTGGTGGGCTCCCGGCCGCAACCAGGCCCCTGACGTACTCGATCGCGGCGGTTGCCTGTGGGGTCCGGTCGGGTTCGATGGCGGGGTACTCGGCCGGACGATTGCGCTTTGACTCGCTGATGTTTGTCCGCACCCAGGCTGGGCAGAGGACCGAGACGCCCACGTTCGCGTGACGTATCTGCAGCGACACCTGAAGGGACTCCGAGAGCGCCACGACCGCATGCTTCGAAACGCTGTAGACACCCATCGAGCCCGGCGCAGACGTGTTGAGGCCGGCCATCGAGGCCGTATTGACCACGTGTCCTTCCTCCTGCTCGAGGAGAATCGGAACGAAGGCGCGCATGCCGTTGATGGCGCCCCAGAGGTTGACACCCAACACCCATTCCCAATCCTCGTGGGTCATTTCCCAGAATGGTGCGCCTGAGGTGGCGCCGACCCCGGCGTTGTTGCAGACTACATGGATGCCGCCGAATGCCTCCCGCGCCTGTTGAGCAAGCCGGTCGACCTGATCAGCTTTGGCCACATCCGTGGGGATCGCCAGAACCTCCGCCCCGGCCGACCGTAGGGAGCTCTCGGCCCGGCGTAGCGGTTCGACCTCCACATCCGCAAGGACAACCTTCATCCCTTCCGCGGCGAACCGTTCGGCAAGCGCGAGGCCGATCCCGCTTGCGGCTCCCGTGACGACCGCGACCCGACCTTTCAAGGATTTCATGCCATGCCTCCATCGCTGCGATCGCCGCTTGTGCCTTCGATTCTAAAGCTGGACCGTCCGCATGTTTTTCCCGCGTGACGCGATGGTGCGGGTATGCCGGGCTTGGGCTGGCTCGATTCGCCCGAGGCGAGTCGCGAAATGGAGTTCGTCTATCGGTGGCTTCAGCGCGCCCGCTTGTGGGCAATCGTGACCGGCGGCGCGTTCGCCGTGGTCGTGATCGCGTTGTACGGACCATACGGACAACCCAGCGGCGTACCGGTCTGGATCGGTGTCTTGGTCACCAGCCTGGTTGGCTTGCCGTGCCTGTCGATGCTAGTCGTCGCCTGTGTCCACTGGGTGAGAGCGGCGCGCGCGCGACGTCGGGACATCAAGGCGGGATTTGTCGTGTACACGAATCGTTTCTCCGCGTGGGTCGACTATCACGGGATCGGCGTAGGGCTGGCCCTCGTGGCGATCCTCCTTGCGGTAGGGGTTTGGCTTCTCAGCTACCTGGCCGGCCACGGTGTGAAACTTGGTCGCGGCTATTGAATTAACTGGTGTGCAGGTCGACGACGAGCCGCCATGCATACCCACCGGTCGCGGGCAGGGTGAAGGCCGTGACGCGCACCGGTCGCGCCAGGTCGATCGTGATGATCCCGTCCGGCCCTTGCTGGACGCCGGGCTCGACCGCCGTCACGTGGTAGCTGCTGATGCCGTTGACCGGCGCGCCGGCGACATTCGTCTCTTTGAACGTCACCACGACATGCAGGTCATCGGGCCTGGTGACGATCATGGTCGGTAGCCCACTGCCGTGCATATCAAAAACCAGGCGTGTGTATCCGGCCACGGCCGTCCCCGGCCGGATACGAAACATGGTGCCGCCACCGACCCCGTTTCCCAGGGTGAACAGCACCGGGGCTGTGGAGGCGGAGACCGAGGCGGAGGCCGCTGGACTGGCGCTTGGTGATACGGATGCCCGAGCGCTTGGGGAGGAGTGAACGGATGCCGCCACCGTCGCTCCGGTCGAACTGACTTTGTGCGGGCTCTTGAACAAGCCGCCTTCGTAGAGCACCGCGGCGAGCAGGACGCACGCCGCCGCGCCCAGGCCGACCGCGATCCGCATCGCGTTATCCGGCTTTCGGGGTGGCGCCGCCGGCGCCGCCTCGCTCTCGTCATCGATGCCCACTGGCGGCTCTTGCGAAAAGACGACGTTGCTCGTCACCGGCACCGGTGCCGGGGATGCCTCGACGGCCGGCGCATGCTGGGGCTCCGGCTCGCGACCCCAGTCGGTGAACTCGACTTGCCGATGCGAATCGACCGGGACCTCGCGCAGGGCTCCGGGGAAGATTTCCGGGCGGGCTGGCTCGGTGGGCTCGGGTTCAGCGGCCTCGTCCACCGGCGCGACCTCGAACGCTGCCAGCGAAGCAACAGGCTCGACCAGCGTCTCCGGCGGGGCGGGTTCCACCGTCTCGATCTCCTCGGGATGCGCCGCCATCATCGGATAGAGCGGCTCGGGCACCGGAGACAGTGGCATGGGATGGTCCTGCAAGGGCTCATCCCGGAAGATCTCTCGCTCCAGCTCGGTCAAGAGATCCGGGATACTCGTGACCTCGGGCCGTACCGGTTGTGGCAAGTCCTGGGGGATGGGAACGGACGACATCGGCTGCGGCGGTGCGACTTCGAACGATCGCGTGCCACCCTGACTGCGCAGGCGGTCCGGGATCGACAGGGCGAAGGCCTGGTCCATCGCCGCCGAGCCGACGGTCGCACTCGGCAGCCGGCCGACGCGCAACAGCATCTCGCGGAAGTCCTCGACGCGCTCGCGGCACGCCTCGCAGCGGCGCAGGTGATCCCGCGCCCATTCGAGGTCTTTCCCATCGAGCCGATCGTCGAGCACCGCGCTTGGCGATATGCGGGTGCAGCGATTTCGCTCAAAACTTGATGTAGTCATAGATCTCCCCCAGCTCCGCGCGGCTGCGGTCGAGTGCGTGGACCAGCTTGCGCGGCGCCACGTCGACCACGTCGGCGAGCTCGTCGTACGAGAGTTTCACGAAGTCGCGCAGCAGGATCATCGCGCGCGCATCGAAGGGGAGCGCGGTCAATGCCCGCTGCACTGTGTCGCGCCGCAACGCCCGGCGCGCCTCCGGTTGAGGAAAGTCTTGCAGGCTCAGCTGGGTGCTTCGCTGCCGCCGGAACCAGCGGCGCGGCTTCAGTACCGATCGGCTGAGCTCGGTTGCGGCACGAAACACGGCGGCCCGCTTGACTCGCTCGTCATCCTGATGTTGGCGCAGGCCGTCGGCAACCTGGCGAAACGCGGCGCAGGTGATGGCGGCGGCGCCATCGATGTCATCGACGAGCCGGGCCACGTAGTTCAAGACGAGGGGGAAGTCCGAATAGAACTCGCGTTCTACGGACGCCGCCCGAGCGCTGAAGGCTGGCGCTTCGACGTGTACCTGATCCATTACTGGGACGGAGAACGAATGCCTGCAGTCTAGTCAGGCCGCACCAATTCGTCAACTCGAAGTGAAATCATGGGCCAACGTCAACTCGGGGAGCGACCAGCTCGACGATGTCACCGACCGCGTAGAGCGCCGCCAGCGCCTCCTGATCCGGCCCAAAGAGCGCGACCGGCATGCCGATGTCGGCGACGAAGATGCGGCCGCCGCGGGATGCGCTGGCCAGTCCCGCCTTGGGTGCTGCTAGTGTCAGCGTGGCCGCGGCCCGCACGGCCGCCTCCGCCCCCGCGCCGGTATCGGCATCGATTCCCGAGGGCACGTCGATCGCCACGATCGGGCGGTCGGTTGCATTGATGGCCTCGATGATCGCGGGAGCTGGGTCGCGAAGCGGCAGATGGATGCCCGTACCGAAGAGACCATCGATCAGGACATCGGCCGATGAATCGATGCCCTGGGGGGCGTCGGCGACGGGGATCCCCAGGCGTCGCGCGGTCAGGGCGTGACGGGCTGCGAGGCTCGCCGGGTCGCGCGAGGGCACGATCGACGCGCTGACGATGGCGCCACGCTGTCGCAGGAAGCGGGCCGCGGCCAGCGCATCGCCGCCGTTATTGCCCGAGCCGGCGACCACAATGACGCGCTTGTTGCGGATGCCATCCGTGAAGGCGTCGACAAACCTCGCGATCTGCCAGCCGGCGACTTCCATCAGCTGGAGCGGCTCGATGCCGAATGTCGTCAGGGCCTCGCTGTCGGCCTGGCGCAGCGCGATCGAGGAAATCGTGCGCACCTGGTCCCAGCGGACCACTGGCCAGCTCACGTGACGAGCAGCGTTTCGCCCGGTGCCACGTGCAGGCGCGCGGCCGCCGATCCCTCACGCAACGCGAACTCGATCCGGCCGCTGCTGCCAACCAGCGCCACCAGCTCGTTGGGCTGCGCATCCTCATAGGTTTCGACGGTCCGGACGCGCGCCCCGTTGGCCGCCTTGATGCGCGCCAGCGCGCGGATCGGCAGGTTGCTGACCACGTTGCCGAAGTGGTCGCAATGCAACGCCTGCGCCCGCCAAGCCTCACCCACTTTCGACGCCCAGGCATCGGGTAGGCGCAGCGGCTCGGCCCGCCGAGGCCGGCCGACCTCGGCGAGCGCGGCACCGGCCGCCAGCCTCGCCGCCACTGGAGCGAAGACGTCGCGTCCGTGAAAAGTCGGTGCGGCCTCAGGCGGAGTGGCCAGGTCGACGCTTTCGCTGATCGGATCGTTGAGAAACGTGAAGAGCCCGTTATCGGGTCCGACGAAATAGTGGTCGGCCGCTTTGAAGGCGATTGCACTCCGTTCGGTGCCAACGCCGGGATCGACCACCGCGACGTGAACCGTCCCCGGCGGAAAGCTCCGCCAGGCGCTGTCCAGGAGGTAGGCGCCCTGCAAGACGGCGAACGGCCGCACGCCATGGGTGACGTCGACCAGCGCGGCCTTGGCGTACACAGAAAGGATGGCGCCCTTCATGGCGCCGACGTAGGCGTCCTCCAGCCCGAAGTCGGTCAGCAGCGTCACGATGCCGCTCGGCTTCATGCCGCCATCCTATCGGCTCGCGCGCGCCGCTACCCCGGGCCTGCGCAAAAAGAAAAGAGCCGCCCGACGGGGCGGCTCCTTCTTCAGCCTTTACGGCTTAGTAATCGGGCATCGACGGCGCCGGCGCGGACTGCTTCTTCTCCGGAATGTCGGAGACGAGCGCCTCGGTCGTCAGCAGCATGGCGGCAATACTGGCCGCGTTCTGCAGCGCCGATCGGGTGACCTTGGTCGGGTCGATGATGCCGGCCTTGACCATGTCCGTGTACTCGCCCTTATTGGCGTCGAAGCCCTGGCCCTTCGGCAGGTTCCTGACCTTCTCTACCACGACCGAGCCTTCCCAGCCGGCGTTGTTGACGATCTGGCGCAGCGGCTCCTCGAGCGCGCGGCGGACCAGCGCGACGCCCGTCGCCTCATCGCCCTCGAGCTTGAGGTTGTCGAGCGACTTCTGCGCATGTACCAGGACGGCGCCCCCGCCGGGCACGATACCCTCCTCGACGGCGGCACGGGTAGCGGACACGGCGTCCTCCATCCGATGCTTCTTCTCCTTGAGCTCGGTCTCGGTTGCGGCGCCAACCTTGATGACCGCGACACCACCGGCCAGCTTGGCCAGCCGCTCCTGGAGCTTCTCCTTGTCCCAGTCGGAGGTCGTCTTCTCGATCTCGGCCTTGATCTGGTTGATCCGCCCCTTGATCGAGTCCGCCTTGCCGGCCCCTTCGACGATCGTCGTGTCGTCCTTGGTGATGGTCACGCGACGGGCCTTCCCCAGTTGGTTGAGCTGGACCGAATCGAGCTTGAGCCCGAGCTCCTCCGAGATGACCTGGCCGCCGGTAAGGATGGAGAGGTCTTCCAGCATCGCCTTGCGGCGGTCACCGAAACCTGGTGCCTTGACGGCGACGGCGGTGAACGTGCCGCGCAGCTTGTTGACGATCAGGGTGGCCTGCGCCTCGCCCTCGACGTCCTCGGCGATGATCAGCAGCGGCTTGCCGCTCTGCACCACCTTTTCGAGGACGGGAAGCAGATCGGCGATCGCCGAAATCTTCTTGTCAGTGATCAGGATGTAGGGATCCTCGAGGACCGCCTCCATCCGCGTCGCATCGGTGACCATGTACGGCGAGATGTAGCCCTTGTCGAACTGCATCCCGTCGACGAGCTTGAGCTCGTCCTCGATCCCACGGGATTCCTCGACGGTGATGACGCCGTCTTTCCCGACCTTCTCCATCGCGTTGGCGACCATGTCGCCGATCTTCGGGTCGCCGGACGAGATCGTCGCCACCTGGGCGATCTTCTCCCGATCGGAGATCTGGACCGACTGCTCCTTGATGGCCTTGACGACTTCGTCGACGGCCTTCTGGATGCCGATTTTCAGCAGCATCGGGTTGGCGCCGGCGGTAACGTTGCGCAACCCTTCGCCGATGATCGCCGCGGCCAGCACCACCGAGGTGGTCGTGCCGTCACCGGCGACGTCGTTCGTCTTGCTCGCGACTTCCTTGACGAGTTGGGCGCCCATGTTCTCGAAGGCGTCCTCCAGTTCGATCTCCTTCGCAATCGTGACGCCGTCGTTCGTGATGGTCGGGGAGCCGAACTTCTTGTCGAGTACGACGTTGCGGCCCTTGGGGCCGATGGTAATTCGAACGGCGTCCGCGACCTTGTCGACCCCGCGCTTCAGGGCCGACCGGGCCTCGGCGTCGTACGCCAGTTGTTTCGCCATTGATCGTCCTCCTTCCTACGAATGATGAGTGAGCAAACAGCCAGTATTACGGGGCGGTAAGCACCCACGATTTTAGCACTCCTCAGCGGCGAGTGCTAGCAATCGACCCCTGCGAGCGCCAGCCGGGGAGGGCCTCGGTAGAATGAGGCGGTCGCCTGGGCGACCCTCCCCAATGAGAATTCCTGAGTCCACCCCCAGCCCCCGGCGCGTCGGCCGGGCGATGGCCTGGGGCGTCGCGATCGGTGTCGGCGCTGTCGTGCTTCGGGAGCTGGTTCGGCCCCGGGAGCAGCCGGTCCGCCTGATCGATTGGGAGCGGGTGGAGGAGATCGCACTGGCCCGCTGCGGCGAGCCGAAGGACCTGCCCGCCGATCCGGCCACCGACCAGACCTACCAGCAGATTGCCGCCCAGCTCGAGCCACAACTCGCGCAGGCCCTCGGGCCCGGCAGCGCCACAGCCCCCAGCCGGGTGTACCCGGGACTGGCCGCCGTCGGACGTCGCCAGTGGGTGCGCTTCAACATCCGGATCTTCCGGCAGATGTTCGAGCCGATCGAGGGGCTGCAACGCCTCATCCCCGGGTCGCTGATCCTGAGCTTCGGCCAGAAGGGCCTGACCCGCTACCTCGGGCTGATGCTCGGGCTTCTGGCCCGCCGCGTCCTGGGGCAGTACGATCCCGCACTGCTGGGGCGGGAGCCGGTGGAGACCACGTCGCTGATTTTGGTGGAACCGAATGTCCAGGCCTGGGCGCAGAAAGACAGGCTGCCGATCGATGAGCTTCGACGCTGGCTCGCGATGCACGAGATGACGCATGCCTGGGAGTTCAAAGCCCACCCCTGGCTCCAGGCATACCTCGAGGGACTGCTCAAGGAGGTACTGGTCGGGAGGCTGGGCGATGGGCACCGGCCGACCGGCCTGGAGTTGATCCGGACCCTGACCGTCGGTGTCGGGCAGCAGTGGAAGGCGATCTCCAAGCTGCAGGCGGTGATGAGCCTGCTCGAGGGCTACAGCAACTTGGTGATGAATGAGGTCGGGCGCCGCGAGCTACCGCACTTCGCCCTCCTCGAAGGCGCCTACCGCCGGCGGCAGGAGCAGCGGACGCCTCTCGAGCGCGCCTTCCTTCGCCTGACGGGGTTGGAGATGAAGATGCGTCAGTACATCATCGGCGAGAAATTCTGTCGCGAGGTCCGCGACGGCGGTGGGCACGAGCTGCTGGCGCGCGTCTGGGAGGGTCCGCAGTGGCTGCCGACCATGGGCGAGATTCAGCGACCGCAGCTGTACATCGAGCGCGCCAGGGTGCGGTGAAACCCACCATCTCCCTCCCCCGCTGGGAGAGGGTCGGGGTGGGGGTTGCGCTCGCGCTGCTGCTCGCCGCCTGTGACTCGTCCGCCGCGACCGGCCCATCCCCCACGAGCTCGTCGTTGCAGGCCGTGGTGGCGGCGTCAGAGCTGGTGGTTGGCAATCAGGAGCGGGTGCCGATCGGGGTCACCGACCACAACACCCCGGTGACCGACGCGACGGTGCACGTCCGATCCTTCATCCTCAACGGCAGCACCGGCACGCTCAAAGGCGAGTCCGACGCGCCCTTCAAGGGCGAAGGTTTGCAGGGCGGCGGCATCTATGTGGCGCACCTGACGTTTGACAAACCGGGCGCCTGGGGCCTCGAGATCACGGCCTCTCGGCCGAACGGCGCGCACGCGACCGTGCAACTCCCGATGGCCGTCCTGGCGCTGCCGGTCGTGCCGGGGGTCGGCCAGCCGGCGCCGGCGACCCACAACCCGACCGTCAGAGACGTCGCCGACGTCGAGACGATCGACTCCGGCCGGCCAGTGGACGACATGCACCAGGTCTCGATCGCCGATGCAATCCAGCAGCACCGGCCTGCCTTGGTCGTTTTCGCGACCCCGGCGTTCTGCATGAGCAACACCTGCGGACCCGAGGTCAAGGTGGTCCAGGGTCTCGAGCCGACGTACCGAGGCCGGCTTGCCTTCATCCATGTCGAGATCTACCGCGACTTCAAACCGGATCCTTCCAAAAAGCAGCTTGCCCAGGCGGTCCTCGACTGGCGCCTGACGACGGAGCCCTGGGTGTTCTTGATCGATTCGAAGGGCGTCATCCAGTCCCGCTTCGAGGGCGCGACGGCGAGCGACGAGCTGAAAACCGCGATCGACCAGTTGCTCCACTAGCAGGTTCCGCCTTTACATTTCCTTACGCCGCCGTTGGCGATCCGTTGCCTCCACAGCATTCGATCGGTGATACGGTCGCGGCGACATGGCAGACATGATGTTCGACCTCGTGTGCCACGAATGCGGCCGCCGGGACCAACGGCGCTGGGAGACTCGAAAGAGCGTGACCGCGACCTTCTGTCCGTCGTGCAAGCACGGCATGTCCGTGGTGGGCATCGCCTTCTTCCAGCCAGAGAAAGCCGCCGCCTAACCTCGCCGAGCTGGCGCGTTGGCCCGGATCAGTCCACGTCCGCGAGCAGTTGGCCTTCCTGGACCGTCTGGCCTTCCTGCACGTGGATCTTTGTCACCCGTCCGGCAGCGGGGGCGTTCACAGGGATCTCCATCTTCATCGACTCCAGGATCATCAGCGTCTCGTCGGCGCCGACCTGCTGCCCTTCGCGGACCACGATCTTCCACAGGTTGCCCGCCAGCTCGGCCTTGATCTGCACGCGCCCGATTCTCTCACGCACAACTCGGGTAATATGTCGACGGTTTGCGCAAGAAACGTAGCTACCCGAAGAAACGCGGCGGTCCCACAACGCTGCGACCCGGCATCGACACGCTGGAGGTCAAGGAAACCCCGGCCGACAAAGAAGAGACCATCGAGATGGACGCCGAGGTGGTCGAGCCGCTTCCGAACGCGATGTTCAAGGTGAAGCTCCAGACCGGGCAGACCATCCTCGCCTATACCTCGGGGAAGATGCGCAAGTTCTACATCCGGATCTTGATCGGCGACCGGGTCCGGGTCGAGTTGTCCCCCTACGACCTGACGCGCGGGCGCATTACCTTCCGCTACAAGTAACCCCACCGGCCTCCCCCTGGAGGGGGAGGAGAATATCGCTACCGATGGCCTGGCTCTACCTCGTGATCCTGCTGGTGCTGGCCGCTGCCCTCGTGGTGGCCTACCGGGTGCTCGGGACCCCGTCGCGCCTGGTACCGCGCGACTACGATCTCGTCCTCGCCGATGTCGAGAGCAGCGTCGCGCGAGCCGCCGATCGGCTCCGCCGGGCGCTCGACGGGGCAGCGGGAGGGCTGTTGGAAGACGAGGCGACCGCGGCTCGCAAGATCTTCCAGACCGGGTACTACCAAACGCTGCGGCTGCGTCCCTCGAGCGGACCCGATCTGTCGGCTGATGCGCGCGCCGCGCTCGGCCGGGCGTGTGAGGCCTACGAGTGGGCCAGCCGGATGGTCGGAAGCGAGAGCATCCACAACCCGCTGGTGGTGGATGCGGCCCGGCGGCTGATGGATGCGGGGGACGCGGCCCTCAGGCAGGTCGCGCGCGAGCTGCCGCCGCTGCCGGATGCGCCTCGCGGAAATACTGCACCGTAGCGTCCAGGCCGGCTGGGAGGCTCGTCTTCGGCTTCCAGCCCAGCGCCTTCTCGATTTTCCGAGCGTCGACCACCGAGCGCCGCTGCTCGCCTGGCATGGGAGGCCCGTGCTCCTCTGGCTGGTTGCTGCCGGTGAGACGTTTCAACAACTGGAAGATGGTGGAGATGTCCGTCTCGATCCCGGTGCCGACGTTGAAGGACCCGACGGCGTCCGAGACGAGCGCGCGAGAATTCGCCTCCGCCACATCGCCCACGTAAACGAAATCGCGCGTCTGCTTGCCGTCGCCGTTGATGCGGGCCTTCTCTCCACTGAGCAGCCGCCGGGTGAAGATGGCGACGACTCCCGCTTCGCCATGTGGATCCTGTCGCGGCCCGTAGACGTTGGCGTACCGGAGCGCGGCGTAGGAGAGCCCGTGCATGGCATGAAAGGTGCGCAGGTAGACCTCAGCAGCCAGCTTGGATGCGCCATAGGGTGACACCGGCAGCGTGGGATAGTCCTCGGGGGTGGGCGTGACGTCGGCATCGCCGTAGAGGGCACCGCCGGTGGACGCGAAGAGGAAGCGGCGGACCCCACGACGCACGCTGGCCTTCAGCAGCGCCGCGGTCCCCAGCACGTTGACGCTGGCGTCGAAGACCGGGTCCTCGACGGAGCGGCGAACGCTCGCCTGCGCGGCCTGGTGGACGACCGCTTCCGGTCGCTCGATGCGGAACAATTCGTCGATCCAGGGCGACTGCAGGTCCATCTGGTAGAAGCGCGCGTCCGGTTGCAGATGCTCGACGTGCCCGGCCGACAGGTCGTCGAGGATGACCACATCGTGGCCGTCCGCCACCAGTCGGTCGGCGACGTGCGAGCCGATGAAGCCTGCGCCCCCGGTGACGAGGACCTTCAACGCCGGTGACTCAGCAGGAAGACGACCAACCCGACGGCGATCAGGCTCCAGTAGCTGATCAGGCGGTCGAGGATCGCGACGGACAGCGCCTGCGAGGCGGTCAGACCAAAGAACACCAGCACGGCGATGATGCCGCCTTCCACCAGCACCAGTCCCCCGGGCAACGCGGGGATGGTGGTGAGCAGGGACGCAACCAGCGCGATGAACATGATCTGCGCCAGGCTGAGGGAGATGTGCAGCGGCAGTGCCTGGACGACCAGGAAGAGGCGGGCGGACTCGGCCGTCCAGACGAGCACGGTCAGGCCGAGGAGCAGAGGGAGCCGGCCGGCAAACGCGCTCAACAGTCCGTGCTTGAATCGCGTGGCGCGCTCGCGAAGACGCTCCGGAAGAAAACGCGACAACCGGCCCTCGCTGTAGCGGATCAGCAGTAAGCTCACGATCAACCCGGCGGCGATGACGAGCCCGACGATGAAGGCGGGGACGAAGCGTTCTGGGACCGAGGCGCGAAAGCTGATCAGGCCGCTGACGATCAGCAGGCTCATCAGGACCAGGAAGTCGAGCGCGCGCTCGCTGAAGATCGTGCCCAGGCCCTTCGAGCCAGAGACCTCGGTCTGCTGCCGCAGCAGGTAGGCGCGGTAGAAGTCGCCCATCTTGGCGGGGAGGACGCAGTTGGCGAACCAGGCAAGGATGATGATGTGAAACAGCTCGCCGAAGCGGTTGTGTTCCCCGGTGTTGCGCAGCAGGATTTCCCAACGGACGGTACGGACGACGAAGGAGAAATAGAAGGCGGCAAACGCGAGCGCGTAGAGGAGCAGATTGGTCTGGCTGATCGCTCGCAGGCTCTCGCCGTAGTCGAGCTGGACATGGGTCAGAACGACAAAGAGGACGACGGCCAGGATCCCGAATGAGATCAGGGTTCGAGGATCGAGGAGCCGCTCGCGAAGCGCGGACCGCGGGGCCGCCGCCTGCGGCGGGACGGCCGCCGGTTCCATCTCGGGTTTCAACATATCAGGGACCGGCCGTCCGGGAACCGCGCTATTCGGCGATCTTGCGGCGGCGGAGGATCCGTTCGAGTAACGGCATCTTGTGTCGTGGCTTGCCCGCCGGGCCGTACTGGCGCCGGACCTGCTCCTGCTCGCGCGCCTCCAGGATGCGAGGCACCCAGTCGGACTCGAGCATCGCCGGCTCGCCGCCCTCCCAGGTCTTCAGGTAAAAGATCCCCTTCAGGGCCGTGAACGGGATGGCCAGGTCCTTGACCTCGCTCTGGTCGGGCGAGACCAGCGAGAGGGTCACGCCGTAGCGCGAGGTCCGCAGCTGGCGGTCGCTGTAGCCGCGTAGCACCTCGTGGTCCACGAAATGGATGGCGATCCGCTGGTAGCGGGCGATGTCGACGGCACCCGACGGCGCATGGGAGTCGAGGAGGACGTATTTCAAGCTGCTGAGCGGGACGAAGGCGCCCCGATTGTTGGTGCCGAGATTGTGAACTCGGGTCTCGACGACAGGCGTATCCAACTCCCGCTTCGGCGGGTCGCCGTGCAACGTCTCGCCGTCGAGGAAGCAGTAGATGGCGTGCGGCACGTTTCCCGCATTGTAGGGTCTGCCTGGGGGTAAGGGTGAGTCCGTTTCCCGCGTCCTGTTGTCCCTCCAGCGATTACAATCGCGGCGGTTTGCCCTCGTTCAAATTGCAGGGCGCCGTGAGCGCGGCGCTGGGCCTCTCCCTACTGACGGTGCAGCCGGCGCAAGCGGCGGGCAACCTCACGCTGCCGTTCGGGATCCCGAACCCACGCGTCACCTCCTGGATGGACCACCATTACCCGACTCGCGAGCAAGACGGGATCATGATCCGCTTCGACGGCGCCACCGGCTACGCCTACGATGGCCACCGCGGCACCGACTACGCCGTGCCGTCCAATACGCCGGTCGTGGCTGCCGATGACGGGACCGTCATCTACAGCGAGTGGAGTGACAGCGGCGGCTTCGGCGTGGTGATCGACCACTTAAACGACCGCACCGCCTACTTCCATAACAATCAGCTCTTCGTCTACCCGGGACAGCACGTGTCCCGCGGTCAGCTGATCGCGCTCAGCGGCAGCACCGGAAACTCGACCGGGCCGCACGTCCATTTCGAGGTACGCGACCTGCTGACCCCCTGGCACTCCATCGACCCCTACGGCTGGACCGGGCGGGGACCCGATCCGTGGAGCTGGGATGTGGGCAACCTGTGGCTGAACAACACGCCGGTACCGTTCCTGCTGCCGCTCGCCTTTCCGGGCGGGGCGCACTGGGATTACTGGTATGGCAGCGACGGTCCGCCGCCGCCGGTCACCTGGCACCTGCGTGATGGCGGGCACGGGCTCGCCGGATTCGCGGCCCAATGGGACGCCGACCCGGGGGCGGCCGCGCCGCGCACCCAGGCCACGAGTGGGACGACGACCGTCCCCGGCCCGGGCTCGCATACGCTGCACATCCGCGTCTTCGACCGTGCGGGCACCAGCGCCGACATCACCTACCTATATCTATACGACGTCGACCCGCCCACCTCCGCGCTTCGGGTCGACCCGCCGCAAGGCGGCGCGCTGAACCTTCACTGGTCCGGGTATGACGGTCTGTCCGGCGTCAAGAATGTCGTTGTCGAGGTTGGCTCAGGCGGCCCGGCTTTCCGTCCCTGGTTCACGCAAAACACTGACCAGCCATCGGCCGGCACGTCGGTGGGGGCGCTCCGCTTCTTCGGCGACCCGGGCACCGCCTACCAGTTTCGGCTGACGGTACGGGACGCGGCGCGCAACGCGGCACCTGCGGTCGTTCTCGACGAATCGATTCCGGCGAGCGCCAGTTCTCCGCCAACCGCCGCGGATCGCGCCATCCTCGGGCCACTGCCGGCGCCGCCTGACGGCGCGCCGTCGGTAACGGGGTTCAGACAGGAGCACCCGTCGGCGGATGGCGCCCTCCTGCTCGGCACGGATGCATCGCTGCGCAGCCTGGGCCACACCCGCGCGACGCCGTCTGTCGCGCCCGCATCGCTGGCCGCGGCCGTCGATGTCGTCACCCTGCCATCGGGTCCGCTCCGCTTG
Source organism: Candidatus Dormiibacterota bacterium (assembly GCA_035947855.1). Classification (GTDB taxonomy): domain Bacteria; phylum Chloroflexota; class Dormibacteria; order CF-121; family CF-121; genus CF-13. Next base: position 12,857 of record DASZJR010000077.1, on the reverse strand, counting down.
CTGGCCGACGGCACCACCTGGGACAGCGCCGGCGCCGCCGGCCCGCGATTCGCCGTGTCGATGCCCACACGCCTGCTCGCTGCCAGCGATGGCACGGTCATGGCCGTCGATGCCGCCGGAGCCATTGCCGGCAGCGGGGCAAGCGTCGCCGCCGCCTTGCCCGCGGGTGCCACTGTTGTCGATGCGGCGATCTTCCCGGGGACGCATTCCGGGTTGGCCCTCGATAACAGCGGCGCCGTGCACGCCTTCGGCGGGGCGGATGCCGCGCTGGCGTCCACCCCGACCGCGTGGACGCTGCCGGGTCAGCCGGCGGCGATGACCCTGGCCGGCACGGCCCAGGCGCCGGCCGGCATCCTCACCGATGCCAGCGGCGACTGGCAAACCTTTGGCAGCATGCTGTGGCTGCCCGATGCGAGCTTCGGTGGTCCGGCCTTCGATCCGATGACCGGCCTACCGGTGCGCTAGCCCGCGACGCGAAGGGGCGCCGCAAACAAGCGGCGGACCGCCTCGACGGCATGATCGACGTCCTCGACGGAGACGCCTCGGTGGGTGACCATGCGCCAGCGAGAGGGGGACGCCTGGTCGAGCAACACGCCCGCCTCGCGACAGCGATCGATGAACGCGCTCGCGCTGAGCGGTGGACGGCAATCGCCGAAGACCATGTTCGTTTCGACCCTCGATAGGTCGATGTCGATCCCCGGTAGTCCCTGCAGGCCCTCGGCCAGGCGCCGCGCGTTGGCATGGTCCTCGGCCAGGCGATCGACCATCTCATTGAGCGCGATCAACCCGGCTGCCGCCACCACGCCGGCCTGGCGCATCCCGCCGCCCAGCATCTTCCGCCTGCGGCGAGCGCGCTCGATGAAGTCGCTCGACCCGGCGAGCATGGAGCCGACCGGGGCACTCAGTCCTTTCGACAGACAGAACATCACCGAGTCGACGGGAGCCGTCAACTGACGGACGTCGATCGCCTGCGCGACTGCGGCGTTGAAGACCCGCGCCCCGTCCAGGTGGACCGGAAAGCCGGCATCGTGGGCGACGTCACTCAACGCGGCGGTCTGCTTCGGGCTCAGGCAGGTGCCACCTTTGCGGTTGTGCGTGTTCTCGACACAGAGAAGTCCGGTGACCGGTTCGTGGATGTCGGGCTGGCGGATCGCGCGACGCACCTGCTCCGGCAGAAGACGCCCATCGGGCGTGTCCAGCGGCCGCAGCTGAAGGCCGCCGACAACCGAGGCACCGGCAACCTCGTTCTGGAAGATATGGCTGTCGATCTCGAGAATGACCTCTTGTCCGGGCTGGGTGTGGCTGAGCAGCGCGCACAGGTTGCCCATGGTTCCGCTCGGCACGAAGAGCGAGGCTTGCTTCCCGACCATCTCCGCGGCCCGCTCTTGCAGCCGATGAATGGTGGGGTCCTCATCCCAGACGTCGTCGCCCACCTCGGCGGCGGCCATGGCCGCCCGCATCGATTCTGTGGGGAGCGTAAAGGTGTCGCTGCGTAGCTCGACGGTTCGTGCCATCCTGCCGCCCTATTTTCCCAACTGTGCATAGATCAACGGGCGGGGCGTGACCACCTGCGTGATGGCGAGTTCGGTCTGGCGCGAAATCTGGACCTGGACGCGAGTCTGCAGGCTGCTGGCCGAGAGGTCGGCGGCCGGCCCGAGTTGCTCCGGATCACCGATGACGAGCAGGCTCAGCGGGGAGCTCACCGCATGACCGTCGATCAACAGGGTGTTGCCCCGGCTTTGGACCGAGGTACTGCTGATAATGCGCTGGCCGTTCAGTGCGATCGCCTCCGCCCCGGCATTGCGCAGGTTGTTGAGCGCATCCTGCAGCTCGAAGTCCATGAGCGAACCGTCGATCCGGATCTGCAACCCGGGCCCGTGGACCGGCACCTCACCGTTGACCACGCGCAAGGTGGTGAGCTCCTTCTGGATCGCCTGGGCGTCCGCGCCGCCGGCCGTGAGCGCGGCGCGGAGCTGCGCCTCTTGCTGCGTGAGCGCTGCGCCCTGCTGGATCAGCTCGTTGTTGGCGCGGTTCAGGTCGTTGATCAGGAGCGCGACGCTGGTGTCGTCCTGGGCGGCCAGGGTGCGGGCGACCGCCGCCTGGGAGCGCAACTGCACCACCAGGAGAAAGCCGAGCGCGACGGCGATCAGGCTGACGACGATCAGCCGCTGGGCGCGGGCGGCTCCTTCAGCCGAGCGGCTGCGCATACTTCACCAGGAAGGTGGCATCGAAAGCCGGCAGGCTGAGGTGGGGGCTGCGCAGCCAGCTGAAGCCCAGCCCGTAGATTCGGCTGCGGCTCTTGAGCTCGGCGAGCTGGTCGGGGTTGCCCAGGCCGCCGGCCAGACTGGAGGGATCGCCCAACGCGGTCACGGTGTACGGGCCGCTGAGCCGGCTGGCGTTGTTGACCAGGATGTTGACGCCGGCGTAGTGGAAGGCCGTGTTCGGCACGATGCGCTGGCCGTTGACGGTGATCGCCTCCGCCCCGCTCGCCCAGAGAACGTTCACGATGTCCTGCAGGTCCTGGTAGTGGATCGTCCAGCCCAGGGAACGGTCGGCCAGGTCGTTGGGGTCGGTGCCGTCGTGCAGCAGGATGGTGAGGCCGGCGCCGTGCAGCGCGGTCAACCCCGCCGTGACCTTCTCATCGTCGAGCTGCGCCTTCACCTGCTGGACCGCGCTCGAACGATTGGCGCTCTCATCCTCGCCCGCTTTGACCTGGCCCTGGAGCTTTTGGATGTTGCCTTTGAGCGCCCGGTTCTGGTCCTCGAGTTGGTTGACGCTCTTGCGCAAGGCCTCGTCCCGGGCCAGGCGGTTGGAGGGCGGTAGTGGCTGGCTTCGGAACTGGGTCGCGGCGAGGCTGGTGACGAGGAATGTCGCAAGCGAAACGCTTGCCAGGACAGTCATCCGCGGCGTCACGGTGCCGTGTAGTGTAATGGGTGCCCGAACGCCCAGTTAGCCGAACGGCCGGCATGCAACAGGCAGGAGGAACAATGGCTCAGAAGATAGAGGCGGTGCCGATGAGGGGCTTCGCGCAGGCATCACCGGACCAGGCGAATCCATGGCTGATGGCCCAGCGCCAATTCGATATCGCGGCCGACGTGCTTGGCCTCGATCCCAACATGAGGCGCGTGCTGCGCGAGTGCAAGCGCGAGCTGATCGTCACCTTCCCGGTGTTGATGGACGACCGAACCGTCCAGATGTTCACCGGCTATCGGATTCATCACAACATCGACCGGGGGCCCGCCAAGGGTGGGATCCGCTACCACCCGGGCGTCACGCGGGACGAAGTCAAGGCGCTCGCCATGTGGATGACGTGGAAGTGCGCCGTGGTCGGGATTCCGTATGGTGGGGCGAAGGGTGGCGTGGTCGTCGACCCGAAGCATCTCAGCCGCAACGAGCTCGAGAATCTCACTCGTCGCTTCACGAGCGAGATCAGTATCGTGATCGGTCCGGACCGTGACATCCCGGCACCGGACGTCAATACCAACGCGCAGATCATGGCCTGGATGATGGACACCATCAGCATGCAGGCCGGCCACTCCGTCCCGGCGGTCGTGACCGGGAAGCCGCTGGGCATTGGCGGCTCCGAGGGCCGGCCGGAAGCGACGGGTCGGGGCTGCATGCTGACTACGCTGGCGGCGCTGCGGCACCTCGGGATCCGCCCCGAAGATGCGACGGTCGCCGTCCAGGGTGTGGGCAACGTCGGTTATGTCACCGCCAAACTGCTGGCGCAGGCCGGCTGCAAGGTGATCGCGGTCAGCGATTCCAACGGTGCCTGTTACAACGACGACGGCATCGAGCTGGACGAGGTGGTGCGCGAGAAAGAGATCACCGGCCGGCTGCGGCAGAAGATCTGCAAGTTCATCAGCAACGAGGAGTTGCTCGAGCTTCCCGTCACCGTGCTGGTGCCGGCCGCGCTCGAGAACCAGATCCATGCCGGCAACGCGCAGCGGATCAAGGCGAAAGTGATTTGCGAGGGCGCCAACGGGCCGACCACACCCGACGCCGACGAGGTCCTCTACAAAAAAGGCATTTTCGTGATCCCCGACATCCTGGCGAACGCCGGTGGCGTCACTGTGTCCTACTTCGAGTGGGTGCAGGACCTGCAGGAGTTCTTCTGGGATGAGCACGATATCAACGAACGGCTGGAGCGGATCATGTTGCGCGCCTTCGACAACGTGCTGAAGGTCAGCCTGGAGAAGAAGGTCAACATGCGGACGGCGGCCTACGTACTGGCCGTCGACAAGGTCGCGCAGGCGACGACGATCCGCGGCATCTATCCCTGATCGTCCGTGACGTCATGTTCAGCGTCGAGAAACGTGATCGTGTGCGCGATGGCATTCTCGAAATCTGGCTACGCCAGCTTTAAGTCCGCGACGCTCCCGCCGGTCACCCGCACCAGCTCCATCGGCGCGATCGGAAAGACGTGGCGAGGCGTGCCCGCCGCCGCCCAGACGACGTCGTACTGTAGTAAGTCGCGGTCGATGAAGGTCGGGATGGGCGCGAGGAACCCGGTCGGCGGCACGCCGCCGATCGAGTAGCCAGTCGCCTGGCGCACCACGTCGGCGTCGGCCTTGCCGATGGACGCGCCGGTGAGGGCCGCGAGCCGGGCGGGATCGAGCTGGTTCACACCCGACACCAGCGCCAGGACGGGGGCGTCGCCGGCGAGGAACACCAGCGATTTCACGATCTGCCCGACGCCAGTTCCGACCGCCGCCGCGGCGTCCTGCGCCGTCCGCGTCGATGCGGGGAATTCTTCGATGCGCGCTGCGACGCCGGCCGCAGACAGTGCCGCCTGGACGCGTTCCGGCGCGGAAAGTCGTTGATCCATTCGGAAACCCATCCGCTATAATCCCCCAAAACCACCCCGTATCGAGGTACACGCATACCCTTTGAGCTCGACACGGTTTCGCAGGCGACGGCGATGAGTGTGCGTGCGCCCCTGAAACCCTCGGCGTTCGAGGCCGGCGAGACTGTCGAGTTGGGCCGCTTCAAGCGGGCCCGCCGTGCCTACGGGTTCGACGAGGTCGCCCTGGTTCCCGGCCGGGTAACGATCAATCCCCAGGAAGTGGATAGCAGCTTCGAGCTGGGCTCGCTTCGCCTCGCCGTCCCGATCCTGGCGGCGGCTATGGATGGCGTCGTCGACGTGCGATTCGCTGTTGAGATGGGCCGTCTCGGCGGCATGGCGGTGCTCAACCTCGATGGGCTCCAGACCCGTTACGCGGACCCCACGAGCGTGCTACAGGAGATCGCCGAGGCCCCGCGCGAGCACATCAACGCCCTCCTGCAAAAGGTTTACCAGGCACCGGTCCGCGAACAGCTGATCGGCGAGCGGATCACCGCCGTCAAGCGCGCCCAGGTTCCGGTGGGTGTCTCGAGCGTGCCGGCGCACGCCTCGAGGCGGGCGGGGCTGGTGCAGGAAGCCGGCGCCGATTGCCTGGTGGTCCAGGGGACCGTGCTGACCGCTCGGCACATCTCGCGTTCCTACGAGCAGCTCTCGTTCGAGAAGCTCTGTGCCGGTCTTTCGATCCCGGTCGTCGCCGGCAACTGTGTCGACTACGAGACGGCGTTGGAGCTGATGCAAACCGGCATCGCCGGCATCCTGGTCGGTGTCGGTCCGGGGGCCGCGTGCACCACCCGTGGCGTTCTCGGTGTCGGCGTGCCGCAGGTGACCGCCACCAGTGACGTCGCCGCCGCGCGCGAAACCTGGCTGCGCGAGAGCGGTCACCGCGTCCAGGTCATCACCGACGGCGGGATGCGGGTGGGCGGTGACATCGCCAAGGCGTTCGCCTCCGGGGCCGATGCGGTGATGGTCGGGTCCATCTTTGCCGGGACGACGGATGCGGCGGGTGGCGGCTACCACTGGGGGATGGCGACACCCGACCCCAACCTCCCTCGTGGCACCCGCATCAAGGTTGGCCGTCGCGGCACTCTGCGCGAGGTCTTGCTCGGGCCGGCGCGCGTCGATGACGGAACCCAGAACCTGGTCGGCGCGTTGCGCTCAGCGATGGGCGTCTGCGGCGCCCGCGATTTGCGCGAGTTCCAGCAGACCGAGCTGGTGATCGCCCCGGCGATCCAGAACGAGGGCAAGCTCTTCCAGCAAGCCCAGCAAGTGGGTATGGGGACATAGCGGTCGCGCGAACCTCGACCCTCCAGAATCAGCCTCCCGCGGGCGCGCATGGGAGCAGGGTCGGGGCGCAGGACCTGGTGCTTGTCCTCGATTTCGGGTCGCAGTACAGCCAGCTGATCGCGCGGCGGGTCCGCGAGGCCGGTGTCTATTGCGAGTTGATCCCCGGCACCACCCCCTGGGAGACGATCCGCTCGCGTGCGCCCAGGGCGCTCATCCTTTCCGGCGGACCGGCCAGCGTCTACGAAGATGGTGCACCCCGCTGCGATCCGGCGGCGCTGAACGCCGGCGTTCCTATCCTCGGCATCTGCTACGGCATGCAGCTGCTCGCCTATCAGCTCGGCGGCAGGGTCGCGCCAGCCGGCAAACGCGAATACGGACCGGCCAGCGTACGCATCCAGGAGCCCGCTCGGCTCTTTCACGAGCTGCCCTCGGAGCTGCCGGTTTGGATGAGCCATGGCGACACCATCCTCGAAGCGCCCGCGGGGTTTCGCCGCTTGGCGGAGTCGGAGAACTCGACGATCGCCGCGATGGCCGACGAGGTCGGGCGCTACGGGATTGCCTTCCATCCCGAGGTGATCCATACACCCCAGGGGCGGGAGATCCTCCGCAACTTTCTGTATCAGGTGGCCGGCTGTCGCGGCAGCTGGAAGCCGGCGGCCTTCATCGAGGAGGCGACCCGGGCTATCCGCGAGCAGGTCGGGGACGGACGGGTACTCTGCGCCCTCTCCGGAGGCGTCGACTCGGCCGTCTGCGCGACGCTCGTCCATCGCGCCATTCCGGGGCAGTTGACGTGCCTGATCGTTGACAACGGGCTGCTCCGTCGTGACGAGCGGCGGCGGGTGGAAGACGTCATGCAGCGTCATCTCGGCATCGACCTCAAGGCCGTCGATGCCACTGACCAGTTCCTCGATGCGCTACGGGGTATTGTCGATCCGGAGGAAAAGCGGCGGCGCATTGGGGCCACCTTCATCGGCGTCTTCGAGCGCGAGGCGGCCGCGCTCACCGGCATCGACTTCCTCGCGCAGGGAACGCTCTATCCCGATGTGATCGAGAGCACCAGCCACGATACCCACAATGCGCACCGCATCAAGACGCACCACAACGTTGGTGGCCTCCCCGCTGACCTTCGGTTCAAACTGGTGGAGCCACTGCGCTACTTGTTCAAGGACGAAGTCCGGGCCATCGGCCTGGAGCTCGGCCTGCCGGACGACATGGTGCATCGCCAGCCATTTCCAGGCCCGGGGCTGGCCGTCCGGATCATCGGCGACGTGACCCGCGAACGGCTGGACACTCTCCGGGCCGCCGATTGGATCGTCGTCGACGAGATCAAGGCGGCCGGCCTCTACCGGTCGCTCTGGCAATCGTTTGCCATCCTGACCCCGTTGCAGAGCGTGGGGGTGATGGGCGACTACCGGACCTACGGCAACGTGGTGGCGCTGCGGGCCGTGCAAAGCGACGATGGGATGACAGCCGACTGGGCGCGCTTACCGTACGAGGTGCTGGCGAAGATCTCGACACGCATCGTCAACGAGGTTCCGGGCGTCAACCGGGTCGTTTACGACATCTCCTCGAAGCCGCCGTCGACCATCGAATGGGAATGAACGTCCTCGTCGTGGGGGCCGGCGCGCGCGAGCATGCCCTCACCTGGAAAGCGCTGCAGAGTCCGCTGACCAACTCGGTCTATTGCGCCCCCGGCAACGCGGCCACGGCGGCAATCGCCGTCAATACGGGCCTCCAGGCCACGGACGTGGGCGGCATCGTGCGCTTTGTCCTCGAGCGTGACGTGCGCCTCACGGTCGTCGGTCCGGAGGCGGCTGTCGCGGCCGGACTCGCCGACCGCCTCGCGGCCGTGGACCGGCTAGCCTTCGGCCCAACGGCCGCCGCCGGGCGGATCGAGAGCAGCAAGGCGTTTGCCAAGTCGCTGATGGCGCGCGCGGGCGTCGCCACCCCGGCGCATCAGGTCTTCGACGATCCAGCCCGGGCGAAGGATTTCGTCCGCGGCGAGCGCCGGGCCTTCGTCGTCAAAGCCGATGGGCTCGCCAAGGGCAAGGGGACGCTGGTGCCACGCGATGCGGACGAGACGCTGGAAAGTATCGACGAGCTGATGCTGCGCAAGACCGTCGGTGCCGCGGCCGACCGGATCATCCTCGAGGAGAAGATCGACGGTCGCGAGGTTTCCTTGATGGCGATGGTCGACGGCGATCGCGTCGTCCCGCTGCCGCCGGCGTGCGACTACAAGCGGGCCCTGGACGGTGATAAAGGGCCGAACACCGGCGGTATGGGCGGCTATTCGCCGGTCGGCTTCTTCGGCCCGGCCGACGTGGACAGCGCCGTGACCGCGGTGCTCGAGCCGGTGGTCAAGATCCTCCGGGAGGAGGGCATGCCCTATCGCGGCTGTCTTTATGCCGGGCTGATGGTGGGCCCAGCCGGCGTCCAGGTGCTCGAGTTCAACGCGCGCTTTGGAGACCCCGAGGCGCAGGTCGTCCTGCCTCGCCTCGACGGCGATCTGATCCCCCTGCTCGAGGCCACCGCGCGGGGCGCGCTCGGCGAGGTCAAACCAACCTGGTCCGGCCGGTCGAGCGTCGGCGTCGTCCTCGCCTCCCGCGGATATCCAGGGAGCTATCAGAGCGGCTTCCCGATCGATGGCCTAGGGACCATCGAGCGCGACGTCTTTGCCTTCCACGCCGGGACGGCAGCCAGTCCAGGGGGATATACCACAGCCGGTGGGCGTGTCCTGACCCTGGTCGCCCTCGGTGATTCGATGGCGGCCGCCCGCGACCGCGCTTACCGGAACGTCGATCGGATCCGTTTCGAGGGTATGACCTATCGGCACGACCTGGCGTTACGTGAAGTCGAATCGACGGTGCTGCAATGAGCGACGCGCCGCTGGTCGGAATCGTCATGGGCAGTGAGTCGGACCGTCCGACCATGCAGCGCTGTTGCGAAGTCCTGGACGGGTATGGCATCAGTTATGAAGTCGTGGTCCGCTCGGCGCATCGTGACCCCGAAGGCTGTCGCCAGTGGGCGACGCAGGCCGAAGGCCGTGGACTCAGGGTGCTGATCGCCGCCGCCGGCGGGGCGGCGCATCTTCCCGGGGTGGTGGCGGCCTGGAGCCTGCTCCCGGTGATCGGCGTGCCCATGTCCGGCGGCGCGTTGGGCGGGCTCGACGCGCTGTTATCGATGGCCCAGATGCCGGCGGGGATCCCGGTGGCAACGGTGGCGATCGGGGAGGCCGGCGCGAGAAACGCGGCGCATCTCGCCACCGGCATCCTGGCGCTCAATGACCCGGGCGCGCGCGAGAAGCTGATCAAGCGACGGGAGGCCAACCGATCGCCTAAGCCCGCGTAAAAACCGGGAATACAATAGCGGCGTGCCCCGGGTCTTGATCACCGAGACTGTGCTGCGCGACGCGCAGCAGAGTTTAGTGCAGGGACGCCTCAAGCTGCAACACGTGCTGCCGATCGCCAAGACCCTGGATGACATCGGCTACCACGCCCTCGACGCCTGGGGCGGTTGGACGTTCGCCGCGCAGGTGCGGGCGTTGAAAGAGGACCCATGGCAGCGGCTGCGCGCGCTGCGCGCCGCCATCGTTAAAACGCCGCTGCAAATGCTGATCCGTGGCCAGACGCTGCTCGGGCAGTCGCACCAACCCGACGACGTGGTGCGGGCCTTCATCGAGCAGGCCATCGAAGACGGGATCCGCGTCGTGAAAACATTCGACCCGCTCAACGACCTGCGAAACCTCGAAGTGCCGGTCGAGGTCGCCCGGAAATCCGGTGCACGCGTGATCGGCGCCCTCGTCTATAGCCCGAGCCCGATGGTGGACGAGGCCCGCATGGTCAAATCGGCCAGCCGGCTCAAAGCCCTGGGCGTCGACTGGATCGGCATCGAGGATGTGGCCGGCATCCTGGCGCCCCTCGCCGCCAGGGGCCTCGCGAGTGCGATCACGTCTGCGACGAAGCTGCCCGTCAGCATTCATTCGCATTCCACCACGGCGCTGGCCCCGATTTCGTACTTCGCCGCCATCGAAGCCGGTGCCACCGGCATCGATACCGCGCTTTCCGCGCTGGCGTGGGGCGCCTCGCAGCCCGCGACCGAGACCATGGTGGCGAGCCTTCGCGACGGACCGTACGACACGGGCCTCGACCTCAACCTGATTGGCCAGGCGAGCCGGTACTTCGACGAAATCCACGACGAGTATCTCGAGTTCCAGGACCCGATCGCCTTTCGCAACGATGTCGACGTCCTGCAACACCAGCTGCCGGCGCCGGTGCTGGCCGTCCTGATCCGTAACCTCAGAGAGCGCAACGCGACCGATCGCTACGACCGGCTCATGAAAGAACTCCTCCTGGTGCGGCAGGAGATGGGGTTCCCGCCGATGGCCGCGCCCATCAACCGAATCGCGGCGAACCAGGCGCTGGCCAACACGCTGAGCGAGAAGCGGTACCAGCACATCGACCAGCCGTTTCGCGACTACGTCAAGGGCCTGTTCGGCGAGCCTCCCGGTCCTATCGATCCGGAGGTCCGCAAGCGCGCGCTGGGCTCGTCGAACGCGATCACCCTCCGGCCGGCCGACCTGCTGCAGCCCGGTATCGATCGCGCTCGGCGCGAGATGAAAAAGCAAGGTCTGAACCCGACCGGGATCGACCAGGTGCTCACCTACATCCTCTTCCCGGAAGACGCGCCCAACATTCTTCGTCCCGCCGGCCACCGCGCGGAGACGCCGGCGGCGGCGCCGGCGTCGGCCCCGACTGCCGAGCCGCAGCCGCCACCCCAACCGGCCGCGGTCACGCCCGGGCCGCCGGCGTCCACGGAGCCGGCCGGCCGAGAGTTCACGGTCGAAGTCGATGGCGAGCCATACCGCGTACGGATCCTGGGGGACGGCGCCGCACCCGCCGTCAGTGCCGGTCCCGCCGCGTCCGGTCCCACGGCGGCCCAGCGTGCCGGTGGCAACGGCGCCATTCAGGCGCCGATGCAAGGCATGGTGGTGAAGGTCAAGGTCAAGCCCGGTGACAAGGTCCGTCTGGGTGACGTGGTCGTCGTGCTGGAGGCGATGAAGATGCAGAACGACATCGTGGCGAGTCTCGGAGGGACGGTGCGCGAAGTCTTTGCCAAAGAGGGAGCGATCGTCGCCCCCAACGACGTGTTGATGACGATTGGCTAGCGTCACCAAGGTCCTGGTCGCGAACCGCGGCGAGATTGCCCTTCGCGTCATGCGGACCTGCCGCGAGATGGGCATCCCAACGGTCGCCGTCTACGCGGAGCCGGATGCCCGTGCCCCCCACGCTTTCTTCGCCGATGAGCGCGTGGTCCTCGATGCTCCGACGCCCCGGCAGGCGTACCTCGACATCGAGCAGTTGGTTCGGGTGGCGCGGGAGTCTGGCGCCGATGCGATCCATCCCGGATATGGCTTTCTCTCCGAGAATCCCGCCTTCGCCGAAGCCTGCGCCAAGAACAACCTGACCTTCATCGGTCCGCCGGCGTCGAGCATGCGGGCGATGGGGGACAAGGTCGAGGCCCGCCGCCGTATGGTCGCCGCGGGCGTTCCTGTGGTGCCCGGAACGGCCGCGCTCGCCGACGAGGCCGCGGCTGTCGCCGAGGCGAAACGGATCGGCTACCCGGTGATGGTCAAGGCTGCCGCCGGCGGTGGTGGCATTGGCATGCGGGTCGCGAAGGGCGCGGAGGATCTTCCGGCGGCGTTCGAGGCCTGCCGCCGGGCGGCGCAGAGCTCCTTCGGTAGCCCCGACGTCTACCTGGAGCGATATCTCGAGCATCCGCGCCACATCGAGATGCAGGTCCTGGCCGACGACCACGGCACCACGGTCGCGCTTGGCGAGCGCGAGTGCTCGATCCAGCGGCGGCACCAGAAGCTGCTCGAGGAGACCCCGGCGGTCGGCCTCACCACCTCACGGCGTCGTGCCATGGCGGAGGCCGCCGTCAAAGCAGCGGCGGCAGTCGGCTACCGCAACGCCGGAACGATCGAGTTCATCGTGTCGGGCGAGGAGTTCTATTTTCTGGAGATGAACACGCGCCTCCAGGTCGAGCATCCCGTGACGGAATCGGTCCTTGGCGTCGACCTGGTGCGCGAGCAGATCCGGATCGCGCGCGGCGAGCGGATCCCGGCGGACGGATATCCCGAGCCGCGCGGGCACGCGATCGAGTTCCGGATCAACGCCGAGGATCCCCTGCGCAACTTCATGCCGACACCGCGTCGCGTACAGCGCTATGCGCCGCCGAGCGGGCCGGGCGTGCGAGTCGACAGCGGCATCCGGCCGCACCAGGAGGTTTCGCCCCACTTCGACTCGTTGTTGTTGAAGCTGATCGTCTGGGCACAAGACCGGGAGGCCGCGATCGGCCGAGGCCGGCGTGCCCTGCAGGAGTTCGTTCTCACCGGACCCAAGACCACCATCCCCTTCCACCGCGCGCTGCTGGAGGAGCCGGACTTCATCAGCGGCCGGATCTCCACCAGCTTCATCCAGGACCACCCGAGCCTGGTGGATAAAACCCGGGCGTTCGAAGCCCAACACTCACCGTTTGAGTCGCTTTATGGAGCCGGGGAGGTGGCCGCGGCCATTGCCGCGGGCGTCGTTATGAGGGCCGAGAGCTAGCCACCGACGTCCCGGGCTCGCAACTCCACGTGCCTTTGAGGTGGACCGTTTGCTCAGGAGGCGCTGGCGTCGGCCCGGGGGCCGTGTAATTCGGATCACGCGCCTCGAGGTCGACGCCGTCG
>DASZJR010000076.1:0-5317 GCA_035947855.1 Candidatus Dormiibacterota bacterium | reverse complement strand
AATAGATGTCGCGCAGCTGGTAGTTGCGATCGAAGTTGACCAGCAGGGCGCCGTTCCCGATCGGTAAGTCGCGAGACACGTTGCGCCATTATGCGTTGCTACGATGTCGTGCATGGCGAGCGCGGCGAAAACCGATACCCTTATGATCCGATCGAAGACCCGCGCGGATGCCATCGAGATCACGGATCGGGTGGAGCAGGTGGTCCGCGAGAGCGGCGTCGAAACCGGACTCTGCCAGGTTTATGTGCCGCACACAACCGCGGGCGTGTTCATCAACGAGAACGCCGATCCCGACGCCCTGATCGACATTCTTCGGACGCTGGAGGCGCTGGTGCCCTGGGAGAACGGTTACCGCCACGCCGAGGGCAACGCCGCGGCGCACATCAAGGCGAGCCTGGTGGGCACATCGCAGGTAGTCCCGGTGCGCAACGGCCGACTGGCGCTGGGGCGGTGGCAAGGCATCTTCTTCGCCGACTTCGACGGCCCACGCGAGCGCCACTTCCAGGTGACCGTCCTCGCCTGAAACACCCGCTGTTGGTGGCGGCAACGGTCCTGTTGACGGTCGGTGAAAAAGCGTAACTAGTCTGCGGATGCCGGTATATACTGGTCAGCCAGATTCTTTAGCCGGGGAGACGCATGCTTACCAGCATCAAGTCGGTCGGCAGCTATGTTCCGTCCGGCATCCTGACCAACGCCGACCTCGAGAAGATGGTCGAGACGTCCGACACCTGGATCCGCGAACGGACCGGTATCCATGAGCGGCGCATCGCCGCGGTCGACGAGACCGCGACCGACCTGGCCACAAATGCCGCCAAGGACGCGCTGGCCAGGGCCGGGTTGCGCCCGGAGGACACCGACCTCATCGTGTGCAGCACATCCACTCCCGACTCGATGTTTCCCTCGGTCGCGTCGCGCGTCCAGGAGCGGCTGGGCGCCCATGGCCCGGCATTCGATGTGCAGGCAGCCTGCACCGGCTTCCTGTACGCGATGAGCATTGCCGACCGCTTTGTCAGCGGCGGCGAGTCGAAGCAGGCGATCGTGATCGGCAGTGAGACGCTTACCAAGATCATCAACTTCAAGGACCGCGGCACGTGCGTCGTCTTCGGTGACGGCGCGGGCGCGATGGTGTTGGGGCCGAGCTCGAACGGCGCCGGCATCAAGTCCTGCGTGCTCGGATCGGACGGCTCCGGCGGCGACCTTATCTATGTCGCCCCCGGCGCGGACGGCCCGGAAGGCCCGGGCCGCCCGGAGATCCGCATGGACGGTCGCAAAGTGTTCCGCTTCGCCACCGAGATCCTGGCCTCGGCGACGCGCGAGGCGCTGGCGAAGGCTAACGTTTCGCTGGAGGACGTCAAGCTGATCGTTCCGCATCAAGCCAACGCCCGCATCATCGAGGCGGCCGGCAAGCGGCTGGGTGTGGGCGCCGACGTGATGGTCAACGAGATTGCCAACTACGGCAACACGTCGACTGCCTCGATCCCGCTCGCCCTCAAAGACGCGCTGGCGGCTGGCCGCCTGAAAACCGGTGATCATCTGGTCCTGGTCGGGTTCGGCTCGGGGCTGACCTGGGGTGCTTGCGTCATCAAATGGGAAGGCGCGCCCGTCAGGGCCGCGGCCTAACCCATGTTTCGTCCGAAAACGCGGTATGTCGCTCTGCCGTCGCCGCGTGCCGGCGTCGGCGAGGAGATCGACCGCCTTACTTGTCCGAAGTGCGATACGTCGCTGGAGCCCGCCCGCCTGACCGCGGCCCTGGGCGTCTGCTATCGCTGCGGCTACCACTTCCGGCTGCGCGCTCCGGAGCGGGTGGCAATGCTGGTAGAACCCGGCTCGTTCCGAGAAGAAGATCAGGCAATAACGGCCAAGGACGTCCTCGGCTTCAAAGACTCGCAGCCCTACACGAAACGCATCGAGCAGAGTCGTGCGGCCACGGGTGCGAACGAGGCGGTCATCTGGGGCGAAGCGTTGCTGGCCGGTCACCGGCTGGTCATCGTCTGCCTCGACTTCGCCTTCATGGGCGGCAGCATGGGCGCCGCAACCGGCGAAAAGATCACGAACGGCATCGAACGTGCCCTGCAAAACCGTTTGCCCCTCCTGATCATCTCCGCGTCGGGCGGCGCCCGGATGCAAGAGGGCATGCTTTCCTTGATGCAGCTGGCGAAGACGTCGGCGGCCCTCGGCCGGCTGAACGCGGCCGGCGTCCCCTACATCTCGTTGTTGACCGACCCGACGATGGGCGGCGTGACGGCGAGCTTCGCCTCGCTGGGCGACATCATCATCGCCGAGCCCGGCGCCATGATCGGCTTCGCCGGCGCCCGAGTCATCCAGCAGGCGACCTATGAGACGCTGCCTGAGGGATTTCAGACGGCGGAATTCCTCTGGAATCACGGGATGATCGACCTCGTCGTACCCCGGCCCGAGCTGCCGGCCGTCCTACGCCAGCTGCTCGACCTGTACACGAGGAACGGCATCGCCGGCGACTTCGAGCTGCAGCACCAGGCGAAGACGCCCGCGTCCGTCGTCATCCCCCGGTGAGCGAGAACGGCTCGGTCGCGGCAGCGACCTGGGAGCAGGTCGAGCTCGCCCGCCATCCAGACCGGCCCTACGCGCTCGACTACATCCACGCGATCTTCAGTGATTTCTTCGAACTGCACGGGGATCGCGTCTTCGGTGACGACCATGCGATCATCGGCGGCCCGGCCGCGTTCGACAAGCGGACCGTCATGGTGATTGCGCAGCAGAAAGGCCGCACCACGGCGGAGCGGGCCATGCGCAACTTCGGCATGGCCAACCCTGAGGGGTATCGCAAGGCCCTGCGGCTGATCCGCCAAGCAGAACGATTTCAGTTTCCGATCGTGGCCTTTGTGGACACCTCTGGGGCATTTCCCGGTGCGGGCGCCGAAGAGCGTGGCATCGCCTGGGCGATCGCGGACAACCTGGTGGCGCTCTCGCAGGCGCGCGTGCCGATCGTGACGCTGGTGATCGGCGAAGGCGGCAGCGGCGGAGCGCTCGGCATCGGCGTGGGCGATCGCCTGCTGATGATGGAACACTCCATTTACAGCGTCGCCATGCCCGAGGCGTGCGCCTCCATCCTCTGGCGCGACATTGCCCGAAAAGTCGAGGCCGCCGATGCCCTCAAGTTGACGGCGGCGGATTTGAAACGCCTTGGCCTGGCGGATGAGATCGTGCCCGAGCCGCCGGGTGGCGCCCACAACGACTTCGGCGTGGCCACCGACGCCGCCGGCGCGGCGTTGCGGCGCCACCTGGGCGCGCTCGAGACGATCGATATCGATCGTCTGGTCGAAGAGCGCTACCAGCGGTATCGCAAGATCGGCGCCTAAATGGCCACGGAAGCGATAACCCAAGCCCCGACGCGTAAACGCGAACGTCTCGCCCCGTCGGTCTTTCGGCTGCCGGTCGAGCGGATTCGCGAAGGCTATTACAGCGACGTCTACTTCAATCGCACCGTCGACGTCCTCAAGGCGGACAAGCAGCATCCGCACGTCCTGATGCAGGTCTTCCAGAAGAACCAGGCCGTCGTGGGCGGCATGGATGAAGCGATCGCCATCGTAAAGCTGTGTTCGGAAGACTTCACGCAGCTTCGTGTCCATGCGCTTTACGACGGCGACGAGGCGGCCCCCTGGGAGACCACCATGACCATCGAGGGGGACTACACGCTCTTCGCCCGCCTGGAGACGGTCTATCTCGGCGTGCTCTCACGGCGGACCAAGGTCGCCACCAACGTTCGGCGCGTCGTGGAGGCAGCCAACGGCAAACAGATCATGTTCTTCCCGGCGCGTCACGACCACCACCTGGTCCAGACCGGCGACGGCTATGCGGCTCACGTCTAGGGCGCGATCGGCGTCTCCACGGACGCTCAGGCATCATGGTGGGGCGGCCAGGGGATCGGAACCGTGCCACACGGATTGATCGCCGCCTACCAGGGCGACACCGTGCTGGCGGCGAAGAAATACGCCGCGTACATGGAACCGGCGGCGAACCTGGTGGTTCTAGTCGATTGGGAGAATGACTGCGTGCGGACCTCGCTCGAGGTTGCGCGTGCGCTCAAGGATCGGCTGTGGGGGGTTCGCCTCGACACCTCGGAAACGATGGTGGACGTGAGCGTCCAGAAACTGATGGGCGACTTCGACCCGCGGGGGGTCAACCCCCAACTCTGTCACCTGGTTCGGCAGGCGCTCGACCGCGAGGGCTTCGAGCACGTCAAGATCGTCGCCAGTGGCGGCTTCAACGTCGAGAAGATCACGCGCTTCGAGGCGGCGCGGGTGCCGGTCGATGCCTACGGTGTCGGCAGCGCCTTCTTCCAGGGGACCTACGACTATACGGCCGACGTCGTGATGGTCGAGGGCCGCCCCAATGCCAAGGCCGGGCGCCGCTACCGGCCGAATCCGCGCCTCGAGCCGGTCACCTGACCGTGCCCAACGTCACCATCGTCGTCGACGTCCTCAACGGATTCTGCAAGTTCGGCAACCTCGCCTCGCCGCGCTGCGACGCCGCCATCCCGCGAATCCGCGAGGTCATCGAGCAACGCCGCCAGGCCGGCGACCACCTCATCTTCCTGGCGGACACGCACGACCCCAACGACCGCGAGTTCGAGGTCTTCCCCGTGCACTGCGTGCGCGGCACGGCCGAGTCGGAGGTGGTTCCGGAACTCCAGCCGCTGCTCCACGACGCAACCCTGATCCGAAAACGGCGCTATTCCGGCTTCTTCGAAACCGACCTCGATGCCCGCTTGCTCGCCGCCCAACCAGAGCAGGTCACGGTGGTGGGTGTCTGCACCGACATCTGTGTCCTGCACACGGTCGCCGACCTGCGCAATCGCGATTACAAAGTGGTCGTCCCGGCTTCGGCCGTGGAGACGTTCGACGGCCCGGGCCACCCCGGCGACGACGTCCAGCACTGGGCGCTCGCTCATCTCAAGAGCGTCCTGGGCGCCCACGTACTCCCGGTCTAGCCTATTAAGGCTGCGGACGTTCGCGCGGCGCGCTCGATCCTGACGCCGACGGCGCAGCGCCGGCACTCTGCATCGACTCGAGCTGCCGTTTCAGGTCCGCGACCTGCCGCTCCAGGCTGGCGATTTGATCGCGCGTCGCGACCGGCATCGACGACCGCACGCCCTGCTGGACGCGGCGGCCGAGATCCTCACCCCGACGACGGGTGGTGGATGCAAACTCGTCGAACCGCCGGCGGCTCTCTTCGCGGCTGACCTGCCCCCGGTGCAACCAGGTGTCCACCATCTGGTCGCCCATCTCGAATGCCCAACTGGCCGCGCCCAGCATGATGGTGAAGCCATCGCGGATCG
>DASZJR010000075.1:0-7273 GCA_035947855.1 Candidatus Dormiibacterota bacterium | reverse complement strand
GCCGAGGCGCAGCTCCAGGTGCAGGATCTCGCCCAGTACCTGGCCGACGCGATGGACGGGGTAAGCCCGAAGGCCTGAGGTCGAAGCACTCTGCTGGCCAAGCAGCATCCCGGCTCTGCAGGTGCGCTTCTCTTTGGAGGTGCGGCGTTAGGCGTCGTTGCCCTTCACCTCGCAACCAATGGCACGCTGGGCTTCCATACCGATGAGCTCTATTACCTCGACTGCGGCCGCCATCCGGCGTTTGGCTACGCTGACTTCCCACCCGTCGTCCCACTACTCGCTCGGCTAGAGACGGGTCTCCTCGGCGTCACTCCCTGGGCCCTCCGCCTGCTCCCGTCGCTGTTGGGCGGTTTTCTCGTTGCCCTCTCCGGCGCCTTTGTCCGCCGGCTGGGCGGTTCGCTGCGGCTCCAAGCACTTGCGCTGCTGGCGGCGATTGCGGCGCCGTTCCTTCTCGGTTCGAACTGGGTCTTCCAGACCGTGACCTTCGATCAGGTGACCTGGATGCTCGCCCTCTATTGGTTTCTCTGCCTCGTGCTGGACCGGCGGCCGCGGTACTGGATCTACCTGGGCATCACGCTCGGGATCGGGCTCGAAGTGAAGTACACGATCGTTGGTCTCATCTTCGGAATCGGCATCGCGATCCTTCTCACCCCTTCTTTGCGGCGGGAGCTGCGGACGCAATATCCCTGGATCGCCGCCGCGATCGCACTTCTCATCTGGGCGCCGAATCTGGCCTGGCAGGTCGCCGAAGGCTTCCCCACGCTCGCCTACATCACCAACCATCGAGGGAGCGGCGGCGGCCCCGTCACCTACCTCATCGAGGTCGCCGTGTACTTCTTCTTTCTTCTTCCTTTATGGCTCGCCGGCATGATTTCGTTGTTCCGCAGTCGGCTGTTGCGTCCAATCGGGATTGCCTGTGCCGTTCCGCTGCTCCTTTTCCTCTTCGTCGGGAAGTCCTACTACGCAGCCGGGACAATTCCGGTCGCCCTGGCTCAGGGTCTCATGGCGATCTCCCGGCTCGAGCGTCCAAGGCTTCGCGCTGGCCTTCAGATCGCCGCCGTTGTTTCGAGTGTGCTGGAATTTGTCGTGTTCTTCTTCCTCGTGGTCCCGGTCACGCCTCCAGATCGCATTCACGCCGCGCGCCTCGACTCGGTGAACGAAGTATTTGCCGACAGCGTGGGGTGGGCCGACATCGCGAACCAGGTGACAACGATCTACCGCGATCTCCCTGCATCCGAGCGCAGCAACGCGGTCATCATCTCGGCCTATTACGGCGTTCCGGGAGCGCTCCAGGTCTATGGCGATCCTAAGGTCCTTCCCCCTGTCGTCAGTCCACAGCTGAGTGATTTCTTCTGGCTACCGAGCAATCTGACGGCAACTGACGCGCTCATGGTGGATTACCAACCGTCTGAGGTGGCGTGGATGTGCACGTCACCGGTGCTCATCGCACACCTCACCGTCCCGTACAACGTCAAGGGTCTGGAGCAAGGCGCACCGGTCACCTTCTGCCATCTCAAGGCTCCCGTCCCAAAGATCTGGGGACAGCTTCGCAACTTCTCGTGATCGATTGACTTCGGTTGCCCAGTGCGGTACTGTACGGAGGCTATGAGGCAGCGCTTTCTCACAGGCTCCCCCGCGACCTTCAAGGGCGGAGCCTGCCCACGGGCCTCACAGTATTGAAAGCCAAGTAATTTAGATCCCGACTCGAGCGCTTTCGACCGTGTGGCCCAGAGGCCCACGGTTTTTTGTTGTTTACCGCAATTCGACGAGGAGTTGAGATCATGGCGATCCACAAAAGCGAATTGAATCCGGCGGCCGTCGAGGTGGAGGGCATCTCGAAGCGCTTTGGCGAAACCGCCCGTCCGAATCGGCTGATGCCCTGGCGGAAAGCGAAAAAGCCGAAGCTGGCGCTCGACAACGTGTCCCTGCATGTTCCGACCGGCCGGATCACCGGCATCCTTGGGGCCAACGGCAGCGGGAAATCGACCCTGATCCGGATCCTGGCCACGCTTCTCACACCCGATGAGGGGACTGCGTCGGTCTTCGGCTACGACGTCGTGTCGCAGGCGGACGCGGTCCGCCGCCACATCAACCGCGTCTCGGTCGAGGCCTCGTTCTTCAAGGAGATGAGCCCCTGGGAGAACATGCTCTACGCCGCGCGCCTCTATGGAAGCGGGGGTGAGGGCACGCGCGCTCGGGTGGAGTCGATGCTTGAGCGGCTTGGCCTGCCGCTCGACACGCTCGACAAGCCTATGAAGCAGCTGTCGCGTGGCCAGCAGCAGAAGGTCGCGATCGCGCGCAGCTTCCTGACCACCCCGTCGCTGCTCCTGATGGACGAGCCGACCACGGGCCTGGATCCTCGCTCCAAGCGCGAGGTCCAGGAGCTGGTGCGATCGATCAGGCGGGATCGCGCCGCCACCGTCCTGCTTTGTACTCACGACCTGCAGGAGGCGGAGGTGCTGTGCGACCGCGTGGTCGTCATCGACCAGGGCCGGGTACTGGCGGACGGCACCCCCGCCGAATTGATTCGCATGCACGCCGGAAAACCGGACGGGACCCTGGAGGACGCCTTCATGGCGCTGACCGGCAAGCGGCTCGAGGAAGACGAGGAGGAGAAAGAAGAGTGACTGGACCATCCCTTCGCTGGGAGCTAAACGCGTTCGTCGGCTTCATCGAAAGGCAGAAGAACCTCTACCGGCGCTACTGGGCGTGGGAGGCGGTCTGGTTGCTCTACAACCTCGTCAGCGTGCTCAGCATCGGCTACCTTGCGGCCGGGCTGTCGACGCTTGGTCTGGAGCAGGGACAGGCGAACCTGCACCAGACGCAGCTCTACCTGCTGGTGGGGGCGCTGCTCTGGACCTACCTGTCGCTCGTGTTCTTCGAAATCTCCTTTGCCATCACCTGGGAACGGTGGGAGGGGACGATCGAGTACACCTTCATGGCACCGATCAAACGGCTGACTCACCTGCTTGGCGTCTCCGCCGCCTCACTGCTCTACGGAATGGCCCGCACCGCGGTGATCGGCGTCGCGCTGATCTTCCTGTTCAAGCTCGACCTGTCGCATGCCAACTGGCTGGCGGCGGTGGCCATCTGCGCCGCCGCGACGCTGCCGCTGCTGGGGCTGGGGATCTTCACCTCGATCCTGCCGCTCCTGTCGCCGGAGAAGGGCGAGCAGATGGCGTTCGCGGTCCAGGGGGTGTTGCTGCTGATCTCCGGCGTCTACTACCCGATCACGGTGCTGCCTGTGCCGTTGCGGCTGGGCGGCCTCCTCTCGCCGCTGACCTACACACTGGACGGGGTCCGTGAGTCGCTGCTCCACGGGCTCTCGCTGGCGGGCGCGTTGCCCGACATCGGCATCCTGCTGCTGATGGGCGTCATCCTGGTGCCGTCGTCCGTTTTTTTCTTCCGGCGAGCGGAGATCCGCGCCAAACGGCTTGGGCTGCTGAAGCGAAGCGGCTGACCCTATTCCTGCGATCATTCGATTGCGGTGAAGGGGCTAGCCGCCCGGCTTGGCGCGCAGCAACGGCGGAATCTCGCGATCACCCTCGCCCTCGCCCTCGCGCCGGCGCTCGTTATCGGGCTGGTCGCCTTCCAGCTATTGCGGCCACTGCCCGCTATCGCGGCGACGACGTTCCTTCCCGCGACGAGCCGCCTCGGCGCCGTCCCGCCACCGCTGCCCTGGCCGACGACGGGTAGCGCCGCCGTGGCGGTGGCTGGGCTCGGCACGATCGGCACCCATGGTCCGCAAACTTCACTCCCGCTAGCAAGCACGGCCAAGGTGATGACCGCCCTGGTTGTCCTGGCAGATCGCCCGCTGAGACTCACGGAGCAAGGCCCACCGGTCCCGGTGAGCGCTGCCGACGTCGCGACCTATATGGCTGAGAAGAATCAGGGACAGTCCGTTTTTCCCGTTGCCGCCGGGGAAAAGCTCAGCGAATACCAGGCCTTACAGGCCTTGCTTGTCCCATCCGGCAACAACATCGCCGAGCTTCTCGCCGCTTGGGACGCCGGCTCGGTCGCAGCGTTTGTCGACAAGATGAACGCACGGGCGGCCACCCTCCAGCTGCTCCACACTCATTACGTGGATGCGAGTGGCCTTTCTCCACAGTCCGTTGGCACACCAGAGGAACTGATCGCGCTCGCCGAAGCGGCGCTGCAAGACCCCGTGTTCGCCGAGATCGTTGCCCAGCCGGAGGCGACCCTGCCCGTCGCTGGTCGCGTTTTCAACGTCGATGCCGTGGTCGGACAGGACGGTATTGTCGGGGTCAAGACAGGCTCGAGCGGGGCGGCGGGCGCGTGCTTCGTCTTTGCCGCCGATGTTCGAGCGGATGGTCAGCCGGCGCGGCTATTCGGGGCCATCTTGGGACTGCCCACGCTCGATGACGCGTTTACATCGGCGAAGAGCCTCGTGCAAGCTGTCGGCTCCGCTCTTCATTATCGGTCGGTTCTCTCGACAAATCAGGTGATCGCCGAATACGCGGCGCCCTGGGGCGACACCGCCACCGTGTTCGCCGACCAGGACCTGAATTGGGTCGTCTACGACGGTATGGTGCTTCAGCAACGCACCGATCTGAGAACGGTCAGAGCCCCATTGCCATCGGGTTCTCGCGTTGGAACCTTGACGCTTCAGCTTGGGGAGCAGCGCACCCAACTTCCGCTCAAAACGACCGAACCCATTTTCGCGCCAGACACCGTCTGGCGCCTCACGCGGGTCCGTCTAGATCGCCTGTTTCAGTAGACCTGCGATGCTTATCAGCATGTCAAAAATCTTCACGCCCGTCCTACACCCCCGGATCGAAGCGCGCAAACGCCAACGACCCGTCAAAGTCACGGACCTGATGGCGAAGGGCGCCGCCGGCCCGATCACGCGGTTCAACACCTGGTTGGCCGTCAAGGTGACCAACGGCGTGGGCACCATGTGGTGCGCCTACGCCTTCGCTGCGCTCGCCCTCGTCTCGCTTCCGGCCGCGATCTTGTCAGGTAATCCTGTCGTCCTTGTCTCCTGGATCAGCCAGACATTCCTGCAGCTGGTGCTGCTCAGCATCATCATCGTCGGACAGAACGTGCTGGCTGCCGCCAGCGACAAGCGAGCCGAGGCCACCTATGAAGATGCCGATGCAGTCCTCCACACGGCGCTGCAGATCCAGGACCATCTCGCGGCCCAGGATGCCGAGATCGAAAAGATCCTCTCCGGGCTGCGGACAACCTGATCGCTCAGTAAATGAAGCCCAGAACCCCGCGCATCGAAGTCACCGTTCGGTAGTCGACCCGGTTCCACCCACCGCCCGGCACGCCCCACCAGTTCATCTCCGAGACCACGAAGGAGCCGTTGGCGCTGACTGACTCGACGTAGGCGACGTGGCCCTGCGGCGACGTGCCGCTGATGCCCATCACCATGATCGCGCCGGCCCGCGGCGTGGGTCCCTCGGCGAAGCCGAACGCCCGTGCGTTCCACCACCATTCGTAGGCATTCCCCCGCCAGGGAACGTTGCGCTTGTGCGCCACCCACCAGGTGCAGTAGCCATAGCTGAAGCCATTGCCGCCGCCGGAGACGGGACGCACCACTGGTGCCTGGTGGGCGCTCGCCATCGGCCGCGCGGCGAGCGGCGGCCGCTGCTGGGTGGTGACGACTGGGGTTGCCTCTGGTGTGGCGAGGACATAGATCATGACGGCGGCACGAGCCTGGTGCGGCTTGAGGTCGTCGATCTGTTCGATCGGACTCGACAGCTGATCGATCGAACTCGATAGCGGCACACTGGATAACGGAGTCGAGGCGGCGGTCGCCGTGATCGGCTTTTGCGGCACCGGCGCCATCGCGCCGAAGCCAAAGGCGAAAATCGCTCCTCCCCCGACCGTTAGACGCAAGGTCACACCAACGGTGCGATTCACGGTCCAACCTCCTTCCCTCAGTTGGATCAGATGCGCCGTCTACGCTTGGCCGTAGAGGACGCCGAGTAAAGAGAGGGAGTCGGACCGTTACGTAACTAGCCGTGGCACACCTTACTACAAAGGGTCCATGACTTGTCAAGCTGGCCGGGAAATCATGCGGCTTAGAATCAACGCCATGCTGAGCCGGATCGACCATGTCGGGATCGCCGTCCGTGATCTCGATGAGGCGATTCGGATCTACGAGCGCCGCCTGGGATTACGCTCGACGGGACGTGAGCGGCTCGAGCGCGAGGGCATCGAGGTCGCGATGATCCCGATCGGGGAGAGCCGGATCGAGCTGATCATGCCGCTCAATCCGGACTCGAGTGTGGAAAAGTTCCTTCAGAATCGGGGCGAAGCCGTTCACCACGTCGCCTACGCCACCGACGATGTCGGCGCGTCCCTCGAGCGGGCAGCCAGGGGCGGCGCCCAGCTTCTCGATGCGGTGTCGCGGCCGGGGGCTCACGGCACGCGGATCGGGTTCGTCCACCCCAAGAGCGTCTGCGGGGTTCTGACCGAGTTCGTGGAAGCGGATGGCCAGCCCGGTACCTGAGCCCGCCGCCGAACACCCGTCCGAGCCCGTCACCGACAGCGGCCTGCCGCTCAAGCCGGTCTACCAGGCGGCCGACGCCGGGCCGGAGGCACCGCCGCCGGGGCAGTACCCCTTCACCCGGGGGATCTATCCGCAGATGTACCGCCGCCGCCCGTGGACGATCCGCCAGTACGCCGGCTTCGGGAGCGCCGCCGAGACCAACCGCCGCTTCCGCTATCTGCTCGAGCAGGGCCAGACCGGGCTCTCGGTCGCCTTCGATCTGCCGACGCAGATCGGCCATGATGCCGACGCACCGATGGCCAGGGGCGAGGTCGGCAAGGTCGGCGTGTCGATCTCCTCGCTCAAGGACATGGAAACGCTGCTCGACGGGATCCCGCTGGACAAAGTCAGCACCTCGATGACGATCAACGCCCCGGCCGCGATCCTGTTGCTGCTCTACCAGCTCGTCGCCGAGCAGCAGGGCGTACCGGGCAACCGGCTGAACGGCACGGTGCAGAACGACATCCTCAAGGAATACGCCGCCCGAGGCACCTACGTCTTTCCGCCGCGTCCGTCGATGCGGCTGACGACCGACCTCTTCGCTTATTGCGCGGAGCGGCTCCCCAACTGGAACACGATTTCGATCTCCGGCTATCACCTGCGGGAGGCGGGCGCGACGGCGGTCCAGGAGCTGGGGTTCACCATGGCGCACGCGGTCGCCTACGTCGACGCCGCCCGGGCCGCGGGCCTGGCGGTCGCGGACTTCGCGCCGCGCCTCTCCTTCTTCTTTGCCGTCTTCTCCGATTTCTTCGA
>DASZJR010000074.1:0-17552 GCA_035947855.1 Candidatus Dormiibacterota bacterium | reverse complement strand
ACCTCGGTCCTGGTCCTGGAGCAACACCAGGTTGCCCTGTTGGTCAAAACGGCTGTCGGCGCGCGCCAGGTGCAGGCGCATCAACGCCAGCAGGCCGAGCGCTTCCGGCTCCTCCGGCATCAGCCGGACCATCAGCCCGGCAAGCCAGACGGCATCCTCAGCAAGGTCGCGCCGCGAGGCCCGCTCCCCGGCCGTCGCCAGGTAACCCTCGTTGAACATCAGGTAGAGCACCGCAAGGACCTCTCCGAGGCGTTCGCCCATATCCCGCTCGGCGGGGACGCGATACGGAATCTTCGCGTCGACGATCTTTCGCTTGGCCCGCACGATGCGCTGTGCGATGGTCGCCTCACTGGTGATGAAGGCGCGGGCGATCTCGGTCGTGGTCAGGCCGGCCACCGCCCGCAGCGTGAGCGCCAGCTGGGCTTCGCGAGACAGTGCCGGGTGGCAACAGGTAAAGATCAGGCGCAGCCTGTCGTCACCTTCCGCCGTGTCATCTCTCATTGACGCTCCCTCGAGCAGTGCGAGCTTCTCCCGGAACCGCGCCTGGCGACGGAAGAGGTCGACGGCCTTCCGCCGTGCGGTGGTCAGCAGCCAGGCTCCGGGCTTGTCCGGAATGCCGTCCTTCGGCCAGTGCTCGACTGCCTCGAGCAGCGCCTCCTGGACGAGCTCCTCGGCGAGGTCGAAATCGCCGAGCGCCCGGACCAACGCCGCGGTCAACCGGCCGGTCTCCTCGCGGAAGATGGCCGTCAGCGCGGCGTCGGTCGCGGGCCGGCTCCCGGCTATCGCTGCGGCTCGCCCCGATCGACCACCGGACGGACTTCGACGAGCCCTCCGGTCGGCCATTCTTTGGCCATTTTGATCGCTTCGTCCAGGTCGGCCACGTTGACCTCAGCGTAGCCGCCGATGACTTCCTTGCCCTCGATGAAAGGGCCGTCCGTCACCACCGCCTTGCCGTTGTTGAACTTGACGGTGGTCGCCGTCCGCTCGGGCTGGAGCTCGTGGCCGCCGGTGATCTTGCTCCCGTATTTGCCAAACCACTGGTTGATGGGGCCGTAGGCCGCCACCTTCTGGGCTTCGGGCATTGAGTCCCACTGCTTGGCCCGCTCCTTGGTGTCGCCGAACAGCAATACGTATTTCATCGTCTTCGTCCTCCTTGATGGTCCGCGGCCTCGCCGCTTTGTACAGTACGACGAACGGCGTGGCCCCGAAATCGACAGCCGGGCTTGTTACGCTGTTAGGCGGTGGCTGAGTCCGCTCGATACGGGGATCGCGTCACGATCCCCGAACCCTATTCCATCGAACACATCCCGTTTGCCGAGCGGCACGGCCATAGCCGACAGCTGCTCTGGCTCTGGCTGGCGGCGAACTTGACGATCGCCGATTACGCGATCGGCTTCGTTCCGGTCGCACTGGGGTTGTCGGTCGGCTGGGCGATCCTTGCCCTTGCCGTGGGCAACATCCTCGGCGGCCTGGTCCTGGCCTGGTCGGCCGCGATGGGACCGGCGGCAGGTTACCCGCAGATGTTCATCGGCCGCCGGGCCTTCGGCCGGGTCGGCGGCTACGTTCCGGCCGCACTCAACTGGCTGAGTACGGCCGGGTGGTTCACGGTCAACACCATCCTGGGCAGCTTTGCGATCCAGCTGCTGATTCCGGGCCTGCCGTTTCTGGTGGCGGCCGGCATCCTCGTCGTCGTCCAGACGCTGCTGGTGATCTACGGGCACAACCTGATCCAGGAATTCGAGCGGTATCTGGTGCTCATCCTTGGAGTTCTTTTCGCGATCGCCACCATCATTGCCCTGACCCACGCCTCAACCATCGCCGCCTGGCATCCGAAACCGGTAGCCGGCACGTTCGCGCTGTTCGCCATCGTGCTCGCCATCTCCTTTTCCTACATCATGAGCTGGTCGCCCTATGCGTCGGACTACTCCCGTTACTTACCGGAGATCACGTCGCGCTCCTACATCGCGATTTACGTCTTCATCGGCGCGGTGCTGGCGTCGTTTCTTACGGAAGTCGTTGGCCTGCTGGTCGCCATCCTTGCCCCAGGGGCGTCCACCCCGATCGCCGCGCTCAAGATCGCGATGGGCGGCTTCGGGGCTTTCGCGGTCGTGGCCGTCATCCTCGGCGCGACGACCGCGAACGTGCTCAACCTTTACTCCAACACGATGTCTGCCAAGGTGCTCGATATCCGCCTGCCGCGGTGGCAGCTCGCGATCATCGGTGGCGCCCTCGGGTTCGTCCTGGCTCTGATCGGCTACCAGAACTTCACCCAGAACTATCAGAACTTTCTGATTGTTCTCGATTACTGGATCATGCCCTGGCTCGCCGTCGTGCTCCTCGACTTCTATGTCTTCCGCCACCGCGAGCCGATGGGCTTCAGTGAGGCCGTTCCGGTGAACTGGAATGGACTGATCGCCTGGCTCATCGGGCTCGGTGTTTCGCTCCTCTTCATCTCAGAGCAGTTCCAGGTGTTCGGCCTGAAAGCCCATGGACCGTTTGCCACCTGGTTCGGGGACGCGGACTTTGGCTACTTCATCGGCTTCTTCGTGGCCGGCGTGATATACCTTCTGCTGAATCGCGGGTCGGTCCGCAGCGTAAGGCAATAGAGGAGGCGGGCGTGGCAAACAACGAGCGCTCAGTGGAGACGAAGGCGAGTCCTCAGGTGGCGTGGAAGATCTGGTCTGATACCAGCACCTGGCCCGAATGGAATCCGGACGTCCAGTCGATGGCGCTCAATGGGCCGTTTGCGGTGGGCACCACCGGGACGATGAAGACCAAACAGGGCACTCGCGCCATCCTACTGACCGAGGTCGTACCCGGGCAGTCCTTCCGGCTAGAGACCACCGTGATTCCGCTGACCCGGTTCGCGTTTGTCTGTAAGGTTTCGCCCGGCTCCGCCGGCAAGACAACGCTCAGTCAGTCGGTCGAGGTTGGGGGTCCGCTCGGCGGACTGGTCGGCGGGATGATGGGCAAGCAGATTGCGGATACGTTCCCGGCCCTCCTGCAGGGTTTGGCCCGCAAGGCGGAGGCGACCGAAGGCCGGGGCTAGCCATTCGCCGGCGGCCGCACCTCGGGCCGGAAGAATGTTCGCACCGACTCTGGAAACCGCTGCAGGATGTCGTCGGGGACCTCGAAGCTGATCTCGGACGCGTACTGGGTGTCGATGAAGCGGTCGATCGCGACCTCGATCAATTTGCGGGCGGCATCGATCGGCATGTCGATTTCTGCGAACGCGGCGTGCCGCGTATGAAGGAACTGGTCGAGCTCTATGGTCATCTTGCCGGCAAGCCGCCGCAGCTCGATCGTGGCTGGGCCGGCATCGCTGCTGTCGCGTATCGCCCGCAGTTGCTGACCCTTCAGCTCCCAGAGACGAGTGGTGTATGGGGCGATCGCGGCGCCGAGCTCGCGCTGGACCGCACGAATCCGCTCGAGACGGACGACGCCAACCTGGCGCGCCCAGCGGCTGCGGGCGTCGGAGTTGCCCAGTGCGCAGGCCCCGTACCAGCGGTGACGCTGCGTCATCGACCGAGTCTCGAGGTGGCGGCAGGTCAGCACCGGTTCGAGCGGCTGGTAGAGGGTGTCGAGCGGAATGAATTGGCGGGCCTGGTAGGCGGGGCAGTCATCAAAGTACTCTGAAAACGGTTTGGGATATGGACACTCGTCATCGGGCCGGCGCATTGCGGGGCTAAGTGTACGGCCCGGGCGTCGGATCATATAGGTGATGCTGGGCTCGCTCTACCTCGAGCATTTGTCCGACATGGATCTCGCCCTCCTCGATGCGGCGGGGGAATCTCGTCGTGACGTGCGGCGCGATCCCGAGCAACTCGAGGCGCTGATCGACAGTCCCGCGACCTATCGCATATTGTTTGCAGTGCCCGGTCGAGATCCAATGCTCCGCGGCTCGCCCTTCCTCCTCTTCGCCGTGCTGATCCATCGCGTCGTCCGTGACCTCGGTCAGGCATCCTTCGTCGAGGAATGGGTTGGACCGCGCCAGCGCGTGCCCGTATTCGACACGGGCAGCCTCCGCGACTTTGGGGCCGATCCCTTGCGGCGCTTCTTCCTCGCCCAGCTGCTCGCCTCGTACACGAGGGTCGCGAGTGGCAGCACCCTGGTCAAAACCAGCCGTGGCTGGCGACGCCGGCGTTTCAGTGAGCTCGATCCGATCCGGCTGATCGAGCTGGCCGAGATGGTCCCCGAGTCAGAGCGCCCCGCCGTCTACCGGCGGTTGGGCGATCTCTCCCTGTTCTTGACCGGGATCTTTCCGGATTACGCCGGCGAGCGCCTGGTTGCTGAGCGCGAGCGCCGTCAGCTGGAGCGCGCCCTCGGAACCGCCGAGCGGTCGGATCGCCACGACGGCGTCTGGCTGCTCGAGCAGCTGGGGCGGCGCGCTTATCGGATCGCCCAGCAGGGAGCGGATCGCCGCGCGGCGATGGCCGGGGTGCTCGCCGAGGTCAGCGAGAATTTTGCCGCCGCTCGCCGGGTTCTGAACTTCCTGACCGACCGCTACCTCTTCCCCATGCGCCGGCAGTGGTTCGGGACTGGTTGATGGCGACCTGGGCGGAGTTCGCCTCGGACGAGCCGGCCCTCGCGAGCCGCGTCAAGGAACGGTTCGCCATCCGGAAACACAAGACGCTGGCGACGCTGCGTAAGGATGGCTCGCCCCGGATCAGCGGTATCGAGCTGGAGTTCGCCGATGGCGAGCTCTATCTCGGGATGATGCCGGACTCGGTCAAGCTTCGCGACCTGGAGCGCGATCCACGCATCGCGCTCCATAGCCCGACGGATGATCCGCCCGAGGGTAACCCACAGGGGTGGCCCGGCGAGGCGAAGCTCGCCGGACAGGCGCTCGAGGTCGAAGTCCAGAACTCTCCCGCCGTGGGCGGCCGTCGATTCCGGATCGATATCACCGAGGCCGTTCTCACCCACCTGAACGAGGCCGGCGACCGGTTGGTAGTCGAATCCTGGCGACCGGGAAAGGGATCGAAGCGACTCGAGCGGCTTTAGCTCACGAGCGCGCCTGCGCGCCCACCGGCACGGGAAGGCTGATGACGATCAAGTTGCCTTCCGAATCCTTGAACCACGCGACCTTCGACCCACCAAGGGTGGCGACGCCATTGACGGTCTTGAGCCCGGGCATGTCGTACTCCTCGAATTTGACGCCCTTGGCCTGGAGGTCCTTGACGGCTCCCTCGACATCCTCGACCTCGATCCCCATTTGGGTATGCGTCCCTGACGGCTTGCCGCTGCTGGGGAAGACCCCGAAACCGGTGCCCACCGCTAGCGCATACATCAACCCACCCGGATCCTCCCGGGTTGGCGTCAACCCCAGTTTGTCGCGGTAAAAAGCCTTCGCCCGGGCCATATCCTGCGCCGGAAGCGCCGCCGCCACACGTAGTGGTTTGAACATTGCCCACCTCCTCTTGTCGCGAGCATAGCACCGCCGGCCGGCGCTGGATGTCAATCAAGTGTTTAATTGACACCGATGAGCCCGGTCGCAAAAACACATCCCGTCCGGTCACGCAAGGAGGACCGCCAGAAGGCGCTCGTTCTGGCCGCCTTCAACCAGATCGCCGAGCGGGGTTTCGAAGGACTCCGAACGCGCGAGGTCGCGGCGGGTGTGGGCCTCAACATCGCGACGCTCCACTACTACTTCCCCACCAAGGAGGCGCTGATCCGAGGCGTCGTGGCGCACGCCATGGACCGTTTTCGCTCAACCCTGGCGCCGCATGGTTCGCCGGCGGATCAGCTTCGCAACCACCTGCGCGCGGTACGCAAGCTGCTGCGCGACGAACCCGAGGTCGGCGCGGTCATGGGTGAGCTCGCGCTCCGCTCGGCACGGGACCCCTCGTTGGCGCGGATCATGGGCGAAGCCTTCCAGGCCTGGCACCGGACGCTGCGGGGCCTGCTACAGCGGGCGGCCCGCGACGGGCACCTGGCGCGCGAGCTCGACACCGACGACGTGGCGGCCCTGATCATGGCGACCCTGACGAGCATGACCCTCCCGAGCACGGCCAGCGCCGACCGCACCGACCGGGCCTTCCGTCAGCTGGAACGTTGGCTGGGACTCGTGCCACAGAAGGCACGGAATAAATCAAGCAATTGATTGATTGACGTGATAGACTAACGTCAATCACCTGCTTGAACCCTGGAGGCGCCACCATGATGCCAGCACAACAAATGGATCGACCGCACGGTAAACCCCGCGTGCCCTTCTTTGTCCCCCTCTTCAATCCGATCGCCCGCCGGCTACTCCGGGTCGGTGTTCCGATGGGTCCCAACGCCCTCCTCACCGTCCGCGGTCGCACCAGTGGCGTGGATCGAACCACGCCGGTTGCGGTCGTGGCCATCAGCGGTCGCCGCTGGCTGATCGGGACCTTTGGCGAGGTGAACTGGGTGCGGAACCTGCGCGCCGCCCGCGAGGCAACGCTCACCATCAATCAGCGGCCGGAGCCGGTGCGAGCGGTTGAGCTCAGCCGGCAAGAGGCGTCCAGTTTCTTTAAGGACGTGCTGACCCCGTATGTGAGCAAGCTGCCGCTCGGCCGATTCCTGTTGGGCACGATACTCGGAGGCAAGGAACTGCTCACCGATGCCGACGCTGCGGCCCAACACCACCCGGTCTTTGAGCTACACCATCGCGACTACGGCGTCGGGTCCGGCACCTCGACCACGACGTGAACGCCGAAGGGTGAGCGGTTGTAGGAGGCCGCCACCAGTCCGCCGATCAGGGCGCCCAGCAGGGCGGCGAACACCCCGACCAGCAGCCCGGCGATAGGAACGACGACGTACCACGACGATTGGACCCGCTGCAGCAGCGGCACCTGGCCGCCGAAGGGCAGCAGCTGCTCGGTGACGCCGAGCGTCAGGCTGAGGTCACGCTGCCAGCTGAGGATGGCGCCCGCGAACCAGGCGAGCGCGGCACCGAACACGCACCCGGCCACCAATCCCAGGGCGAAGCCGGTCCAGCCGCCGGCGATGATCGCGGCGCGAACCGAGATCGCCAGGACGCGACCGCTGACCTGGTGCATCAGGTGACCGCAGCCGGCCGTCGCGGCCGGCGCCGCAGCAGGAGCAACGACAGGAGGATCACGGTCAGGATCGCCAGGGCCACCGTCAGCGCGTAGGCGAGGTAGCCGAGGAATCGCAGACCCTGCTTGGCGGCGGGCTCGGTCTGTCCGGTGGCGGTCGAGACGATTTTGTGCTTGGCGCCCTGTCCGGCACCGCCGCTGAAAAGCTGGGCCGCTTGCTGTCCCGCGGCCCGCAGATCGCCGTTCGGCGTGTAAAGCCCGAAGTGCTCTACCCGAAGTCCTGGCCGCTGGGTCCAGTAGTCGTCGAGCGTCCACCACACGGTCGCCCCGACGAAGCCATTGGGGATGTCATCGAGGTAGGGGGCGACCGCCTGGTACGTGTCGGCAAGAATACGCCGCTGTACCTCCTGCTCGGCGACGTTGTCAGACCAGCGGCCAAACTCCAGGATGATGATCGGCTTTTTCGGGAAGGTCGCATGGGCGACCTGCAGGGCATGGACCGTCCCGGACGCGGCATCCGCCCCGTAGAAGACGCCGAAGTACGTGGTATAGCCTGCCACGTCCAGTGGGCGGCTGGTTGGGTCGTCGGGCTGGTTCCCGTAGGACGCCTGCCCGGTGAGCCGGGTCCCATCCATCGAGCGATCCAGATTGTGCAGGGTGGCCAGGGCCTGCTCCCGCTCGTTCCCACCGGTCGATTCGTTCGCGAGGCCATGAAAGAGCACCGACGGATGATTCATGTCGCGCAGGTCCATCTCACTCAACATCTGTTGGGGGATGCCGCGATCCATCGCGATGGCGAACGTCGCCGGCGTGTAGTGATACAGAGGGATCTCCTCCCAGATCGCGTAGCCGAGCCGATCGGCCAGCATCAGCAGCAAGGGGTTCGCCGGATGGTGGTCGGCGCGGATCAGTTGCACGTTGGTCGCGTTGGCCTTGTCGAGCAGGATCAAGATGTCATCCGGGGTCACGACCGGGCCGCCGCGCGGCTGGCCGTTGGTGGCTGGATAGACGCGCTCGTCATGGAGGGCGACCCCCGCATACTGGACCGGGTTGCCGTTGAGCAGCAGCCGGGGCGATGTGGCGTCGACCGCGATGCGGCGAAGACCGAAGGTCTCGATGAGCTGGTCGACGCGCCGCTCCTGCCAGAAGACGTGCACCTCGAGGACGTAGAGCGCCGGCGATTGGGGCGACCAGAGGTCGGCGTTGATGAGCGAGAAGCGCGCGTGCACCTGGCTCGTGCCGTCGCGGCCAAGCTGACCGGCGTCCACCCGCTGCGAGGCGATCGGCACCGCACCGGGCGGGACGAGGCTCAGCGGATCAGGGTTGGTGAGATTACTGGGGTCGACCGCCGCCGGCAGGATGTCGAGGCCGACCTGGACCGGTGCCGCCGCACCACCGCGCTGGTGCAAGGTGACGGCAATGTCGGCGCTGTCGAGGTGCGGCACAACGTCGGCACGCACCGCGTAAACCGCGGGCGTCGCCTCCATCCAGACCGGCTGGGTCAGGCCGCTGTAGTTCCACCAGTCGGTGAGGCCCCAGGGCACGATGTCCTGGCGAGTGCCCCACGGTGGATTGTCGATACGGACCGCGATGATGTTGACGTCTCCCGGCACGATCGCGTCGGTGGCATCGAACGCGAAGGGCGTCGAGCCACCCTCGTGGTAGCCAAGGTAGTGACCATTGAGCCAGACATCGGCGACGTAGTTCGCCGCCCCGAACTTCAGCGTCACGGTCTGGTTTTGCCAGTCCGCGGGAACGTCGAAGTCCTTTCGATACCAGGCGCCGTTGCCGGACGCCGCCGGCGGCGGATCGTAGGAGCCAGGCACCTCCACTGTCGGCCAGCGGGTATCGTCGAACGCCGGCTTCTCCCTTCCGGCGGCCTCGGCGACGATCCGCGCGAGCGCCTGCGATCGGACCGCGAGGGAAAGGTCATGGTCCATCGGCGTTGTCTGGATCCGCCAGAGGCTGCTCAGCTCGAGCCGGCGCCGCGGCTGGTACGAGAAGGTCGGAACCGGGATGCCGTTTTGGAAGGCGATCCGGCTGCCGCCCACGGATTTCATGCTCAGGGTTGGCGTCAGTTCCGCGGCCGCCTCCGGGCTGACACACGCCGGCAGAAGGAGCCCGAGTACGACGTTAACCAGGACGAAGCCGGCGAACCGGCGGGCAGGGCGCAACGAGGTGCATTATCGCCCCCGCCTTGGGGGGGCGGGAGGCTAGCGCAGGCCTCGGCGCTGGACCAATCGACGAACGGCGGCGCCGCTGTCGAGCTTGAGGGCGGCGCGAGCGGCGCGCGAGCATTCCGCGGCGTCGAGGCGCCGCACCAGGGCTTTGACCCGCGCGACGACCGGGGGGTGGACACTCAGTTCATCGATGCCCAGGCCCACCAGCAGCGGCACGGCGCGGAGATCGCTGGCCATCTCGCCGCAAACGCCGACCCAGCGATGCCGCCGGTGCGCGGCTTTGACGACCTGGTCGATGATTCGCAGCATCGCCGGGTGGAGGCTGTCGGCAAGCGGAGCCAGCTCAGGGTTGGTGCGGTCAGCGGCAAAGAGATATTGCGTGAGATCGTTCGTGCCGAGACTGAAGAAGTCCACCTCGGCCGCCAGCACATCGGCGCCGACGGCCGCGGCCGGGACCTCGATCATGATGCCGACCGGCATCCCGGTCCCATCCGCCGAGCTCGGGTTGATGTCGCGCCTCGCTTGTGCGAGGAGGGCCTTCGCCTGGCGGAGCTCGTCGAGGGTGGACACCATGGGGAACATCAGGCGGAGCGGGTGCCTGGCGGAGACGCGGAGCGCCGCGCGCAGCTGATCGAGCAGAAGGTCCGGCCGGCGCAACAGCTGCAGCCGCAATCCCCTCACGCCCAGGGCCGGGTTGGCCTCGGGGGGTTGGGGCAGCGCGGGCAAGGGCTTGTCGGCCCCGACGTCGAGCGTACGCAAGATCACCGGGCGTCCGCCCATCGCCGTGCTCACGGCTTCAAGGACCGCGACCTGTTCGTCTTCCGATGGGAGACGATCGGAACCGAGGAAAAGAAACTCGCTCCGCAGTAGACCGATCCCATCCGCGCCGGCCGCGGCGGCTCGCAGCGCATCGTCCACACCCGCGGCGTTACATCCGACCTCGATCCGGCGACCGTCACGCGTCACCGCCGGCTCGGCGTCGGTCGCCGCCTCTGCCGATGTGCCCACCGTCGCAACGGCGTCGGCAGGGGGATCGATGATGAGCGTGCCCGCATCCCCGTCGAGCAACACCGCCTGACCATCTTCGACCGCCTCGACGAGGCCGGCGATCCCAACCACCGCGGGGAGGCCCAGGGCTCGAGCCAGAATCGCCGTGTGGGCAGTCGCACTCCCCTGCTCAGTGGCAAAGCCGAGCACGAGTGCGCGGTCGAGCCCGGCGGTCTGCGAGGGCGCGAGATCGCGGGCCACGAGGATCGAGGGCTGCGGTGGCGGTGGCGGTGTGCCAGACACGCCATGCAGCGCATGTCGAAGTTGTTCGACGACGTCCTCGACGTCGGCCGCCCGTGCCTGGAACACCGGATCGGGCGACGCGCGCAGCATCTCGGCAAAAGGGGCCATCGTGGCGGCGACGGCCTCGTCGGCCGGCCTCCCCTGGGCCATCAATTCCGATGCGCCATCGAGCAAGGCGGGGTCATCGAGCATGAGGGTCTGCGCGTCGAGGATGCCGGCCTCAGCGGTGAGGCCGCGTGCCTGGAGGCGTGCGGTCTTGGCGGCGAGGTCCACCCTGACCAGGTCGATCGCGCGGCCAAGCCGGTCAGCGCCCTCCGCGCCAGATAGCCCGCTGTTCGAGGAACCGAGCCGCGCGGCGCTCCAGCGCCACACCGGCGCGACCACCCGCCCGGGAGCCGCCGCAATCCCTTTAAGGGCCGGCCGCGGCGGACTACTCGCCAAAGTCGCGATCGACCAGGTCCGAAAGCGCCGCGATGGCCTCCTCCGCGTGCGGCCCGTCGGCGCGCACCATGATCGTCGTCCCCTGACTCACGCCGAGCGTCAGCACACCAAGCATGCTCTTCGCGTCGCGCACGGTGCCATCCTTGACCACTTCGATCTTCGTGTCCTTGAAGCGCGCGGCGGTCTGCACGAAAAGCGCGGCCGGCCGCGCATGCAGGCCGACTGTGTTCGTGATCGTCAACGGACGTTCAGTGATCGCCTCGCTCGCCTCCTTGCATGCCGTAGTCTGCGACCCAGACCGCATTCGGTCAATAGCTGCCCCGTAAAATCGAAGCTTAAAGAGGAGGTGGCGATGGCCACTCGCGCGAACGTGACGCCGGCTCGCGCACAGGCCGTCGATCGATCGGTCACGCGCCTCTTCGAGGCCTTCGATCGCGTGCCCGTCGCGGCTCTCATCCGCCATGCGGAGGATCTTCCCCGGGCGCTGGCCTCGCAGGTCCCCGCGATCTTTTTCGTCCGCGCCCCCGCGTTTCATCTCGGCCCGCTCGTCTGGGCGGTCCAGGCCCGAGGCAAGATGGCGTTCGTCCATATCGACCTGATCGCCGGGCTTGGCAAGGATCGAGCCGGCGTCGCGTTCCTCGCCCGCGAGATCGGCGTCAACGGCATCATCACCTCCCACAGCGCCCTGGTGGCCGCCGCCCGGGCCGAGCGGGTGATCGCGGTGCAACGGCTGCTGCTCTATGACGATCTTGGATTGCACTCCGCGATGACCGCTGTCGAGCACGCGCGTCCCGACATCGTCGAAGTGCAGCCGGCCGTGATCTTCCCGCTGGTCGCCGACCAGATCCGAGCACGCCACCCGGTCCCGATCATCGTGGGCGGCTTCGTGACCGAACCACACCAACGTCAGGCCGCACTCGAGCGGGGGGCACGTGCGATCAGCACCAGCACGGTCAGCCTGTGGCCATGAGGACCGCCGGGCCGTCCGGCGCGATGTTGCCTGCCATCCGCGACAGCAACACCCTGCAACAGGCGCTCGACCTCGGGTACCGCCAGCTACTGGTCGAGCGGGGCAGCGTGCTGGCGATGGTGGGGGCACTGGCCGGTGCCGCCCGCCAGGGCGTGGCGATCTTCGTCAACCTGGACGCGGTCGAGGGGCTGGCCGCGGATAGCGCGGCGCTGGCCTTCCTCGCTACCGATCTTGGCTTCTCCGGCGTTCTCTCGGTGAAGCCGCACCTCCTGCGCGATGCCAGCCGCTTTCGGTTGCGGACCATCCAGCGAATTCACGCCCTCGACTCCACCGGCCTGGAAACCGGGCTCAACAGTATGGGCCTGCCGGCACCGTACGCGATCGCCATCGCACCCGCTGTGGCCATTCCGCAAGTGATGCCCACCATCCGCGAAAGTACGAATGTCCCCGTGTGGGGCACTGGTTTCATCACCACCGCGGAGCAAGCCGCCGCCGTTCTGGCTGCTGGCGCGGATGTCGTGTCGAGCGCCGAGCCGAAGGTCTGGCGCGAGTTCCGGGACAACCGGATTGGAGATTGACACAACCCCATTCGTGTGTTATCACAAGCCTGCAGCGACTGGCGGGACATGAAGGGACAAGTCCTGACCTATGCGCTCCGAATGGAGCGTGCAGGTTAGGGCTTTTTTGTTGGGGAAAATCCGCCGAAGGAGGTGCAAAAGGGCGGTGGGACCACCATCGTGTAGGCGTCATGGCGCGCGACATTTGGTCAACCAAGAGGAGGAGGAAGTAAATGGCGGTAAGCGAAAGCTGGACTAAGAAATACCTGGCAGAAGTGCTGGGAACATTCGTTCTGGTTTTCCTCGGCGACAGCTTTGTCGCCTTTGCGGTCGCCGGCGCCGGCGGGAACGGCTTCAAAGCCGGACTGCTCGGCGCAGGATTTTTCTGGGGGTTCGCGGTCACCCTCGCGATCTACGCGTCCGGAGCAGTATCCGGCGCGCATCTGAACCCGGCCGTGACGCTGTCACTGGCCTGGCGCCGCGGTTTCCCGTGGTCGAAGGTCCCGGGGTACATCGGCTCCCAGATTGTCGGGGCGTTCATCGCGGCGGTCGGTGTGTCCTTCGTATGGAACGGGATCATCGTCCACTACGAGACGGCCAGCAAGATCGTCCGCGGCGACCCCAACGGGGTGACGAGCGGGTTGATCTTCTGGGCGAACTGGCCGCACCCGGGCCTGGTTGGTTATACCGGCGATTACCTGACCCAGGATCCCTGGTGGCGGGGCGCCGGAACCGAGATCATCATCACCGCGATCCTGGTGATCTGCATCCTCGGCATCGTCGAGGACCGTATGCCGTCAGCGGCCAACCTGGCGCCGATCGCGATCGGTTTCGTCGTGGCCGCCCTGGTCGGGCTATTTGCCCCCATCGAGATGGCGTCCTTGAACCCTGCGCGTGACATTGGTCCGCGGATCTGGGGGCTGCTGATCGGGTATGGCTCCAACGCCATTCCGGGCCAGAACTTCAACCTCTGGATCACGACCGGGATGCCACTCATCGGCGGACCTCTCGGCGCGTGGATCTACGACTTCTTCATCCACCAGCACCTGCCGGCCCCCGTGGGTCCTGACACCGTTCCGGTCCCGGAATCGGCGCGGGCGCGGGCGTAGGAGGTTAGTGTCTCGGCGGCTGAAGCGACAGCTCGGTAAAGCCCCGGGCGGGCGAGGGGTCGAACCCTCGCCCCGCCCTCGGGCGGTGGCGCGCACGCCCCTCCAACGGCTGAATCGCATCCTCCTCATCGGGGGTGCCGGCCTGGCAGTCGGCGCCGTGTTGCTCGCATTGGTGGATAAGCCGTTCAAACCCATGGCACTCGGGATCAATCTGCTAGCCATCGGGCTCGGTTTGCTGATGGGGAAAGGACTCGGACGATTCATGTTCCGACGCGTGTTGCCGACCGCCAAGTAAGAGGAGGAAACGATGGCACAAACTACGGTGACGACCAGGCTCAAGAAGTTGATCAACAGTCCGGAAACCGAGGTCAAGGACGCCATGGCCGGGATGGCCGCGGCGCATGCCGACCTGATCCGGGTGGAATACGACCCGAACGTGATCATCCGCAAGGATGCTCCGCGCAAAGGCAAGGTGGGCCTGGTGTCGGGGGGTGGCAGCGGTCACGAGCCCCTGCACGGCGGCTACGTAGGCCTGGGCATGCTCGATGCGGCGTGTCCCGGCGCGGTGTTCACCTCGCCGACGCCTGACCAGATGGCGCGCGCGACCGCGGCGGTCGATGGCGGGGCCGGCGTCCTGCACATCGTCAAGAACTACACCGGCGACATCATGAACTTCGAGATGGCGGCGGAGTTGGCGCGTGGAGAGGGCGCCAAAGTGAACGCAGTCATCACCAACGACGATGTCGCGGTCCAGGACAGCCTTTACACGGCCGGGCGTCGTGGCGTGGGTGTCACCGTTTTACTGGAAAAGATCGCCGGCGGGTGCGCCGAGGCCGGTGCGGACCTGGAGACCGTGACGGCGCTCGCCAAGAAAGTCAACCAGAACGGCCGCAGCATGGGGATGGCGCTCACCTCGTGCATCGTGCCGGCGGCGGGCAAGGTGACGTTCGAGATTGCCGACGACGAGATGGAAATGGGCATCGGCATCCATGGCGAGCCCGGAAGGGAACGGACCAAGCTGAAGTCGGCCGACGAGATCGCGGAGATCCTGACAATGGCCGTCGTCAACGACATCCCGTACAAGAGCGGCGACGAGGTCCTCGCTTTCGTCAACGGCATGGGCGGCACACCGCTGATCGAGCTCTACGTCGTCTTCAACGCGGTCCACCGGTACCTGACCGGTAAGGGCATCAAGGTGACGCGCTCGCTCGTGGGCAACTACATCACCTCGCTGGAGATGGCGGGCACGTCGGTCACGCTGCTCAAGCTCGACCCGGAGACGACCAAATGGTGGGACGCGCCGGTGCACACCCCGGCACTTCGCTGGAAGGTCTAACCATAGTGGCGGTGAGCAACGCGCAAATCTATGCCTGGCTGGAGCGCTATGCCGGAATCGTGGCCGAGCAGAAGCAATACCTGACCGGACTGGACGCCGCCATCGGCGACGGCGATCACGGCATCAACATGGACCGGGGCTTCCAGACCGTGCTGGTCAAAATAGCCCCGGTCCGCGACAAAGACGTCGGCACCCTCCTCAAGACCACCGGCATGGCGCTGGTCGGCTCGGTGGGGGGCGCCGGCGGACCGCTGTACGGGACGTTTTTCCTGCGAGCCGGCGCTGCGCTGGATGGAAAAACAGAGATCTCGGGCCGGGATCTCGTGGGCGCGCTCGAGGCGGGCCTGAAGGGTGTGGTGGAGCGAGGCAAGGCGAACCCCAACGACAAGACGATGGTCGACGCGCTCACCCCGGCAATCGAGAAGGCCAAGCAGTCCCTCGACAGCGGAGCGCCCGTCGAAGAGGCGCTGGCCGCGGCGGCAGACGCGGCCGAGAAAGGGATGAAGGCGACGATTCCGCTCAAAGCGCTGAAGGGACGCGCCAGCTACCTCGGCGATCGCAGCATCGGCCACCAGGACCCGGGCGCGACCTCGTCCTACCTGATGCTTCGGGCGCTGAGCGACAGCCTGGCGGCAGTACCCCAGCGAGCAACAACGACGACGTAAGGAGGATGGAATGGCGGATAAGAAGTACGCGGCGGCCGTCGACCAGGGCACTACGGGGACCCGCTTCATGGTGTTCAGCCACGATGGCAAGGTCGTGTCGACCGATTACCTCGAGCACGAGCAGATCTATCCCAAGCCCGGATGGGTCGAGCACAACCCGATGGAGATCTGGGAGAAGACGCAGCGTGTGATCAGGGGCTCGATGCAAAAGGGCGGGGTCAAGGCCGACGAGATCTCGGGCATCGGCGTCACCAACCAGCGCGAGACCACGGTGGTCTGGGAGAAGAAGACTGGGAAGCCGGTCTACAACGCCATCGTGTGGCAGGATACCCGCACGATCGACATCTGTCAGAAGTTGATCAACGACGGTGTCGAGCCACTGGTCAAGAGTAAGACAGGTCTCGTCGTCGCCACCTATTTCTCGGGGCCGAAGATCCAGTGGATCCTCGACAACGTCTCCGGCGCGCGCGCGGCGGGCGAGCGCGGGGACCTGCTGTTCGGCAACATCGATACCTGGGTCATCTGGTGGCTGACGGGTGGGCCCGAGGGTGGGGCGCACGTCACCGACTACAGCAACGCATCGCGCACCATGCTGATGGACCTCAAGACGCTGGATTGGGACGCGGAGCTGCTGAGCAAGATCAAGGTCCCGCGGGCCATGCTGCCGCAGATCCGGCCGTCGAGTGATAAGAAGGTCTACGGACAGACGAAGGCGAACGGCGCGGTGGGCGGCGTCGTACCGGTGTGCGCGGACCTCGGCGACCAGCAGGCGGCCCTCTTCGGGCAAACCTGTTTCACACCGGGCGAAGCCAAGAACACCTACGGCACCGGCAACTTCATGCTGCTCAACACCGGGACGTCGCCCGTCCCGTCGAAGAGCGGCCTGTTGACCACGGCGGCCTACGGCCTCGAGCAAGGCAAGTCCGTGTACGCGCTGGAAGGCTCGATCGCCATCACCGGCGCAGCCATCCAGTGGCTGCGCGACAACCTCGGGCTGATCAAGGATGCCTCGGAGACTGAGGCCATCGCCAAGTCGGTCGAGGACGCGGGCGGCATCTACTTCGTGCCGGCCTTCTCGGGACTGTTCGCACCGCACTGGGACATGTACGCGCGTGGTGCGATCGTCGGGCTGACCCGCTACGTCACCCGGGCCCACATTGTTCGGGCGACGCTTGAGGCCATCTGCTACCAGACCAAGGAAGTCGCGGACGCGATGGAGTCGGACTCGGGCGTCAAGCTCACCACCCTCAAGGTGGACGGCGGGGCGGTCAAGAACGACTTCCTGATGCAGCTGCAGGCAGACATCCTCGGCGTGAAGGTCATTCGTCCCCAGGTGCAGGAGACGACGTCGCTGGGCGCGGCGTACGGCGCCGGGCTGGCGACCGGGTTCTGGAGCACGCTGGACGAGCTGCGCAAGAACTGGCAGGTCGACAAGGTGTTCGAGCCGAAGTCGACTGAGGAGCAGCGCAGGGCGGGACTCGCCGGTTGGAAGAAGGCCGTGCAGCGGACGCTCGGCTGGGTCGAGAAGGAACCCGTAAAAGAGGCGGTCGGCGCGGGCGCAAAGTCGTAGCAGGCCCGCTAGGATGAGAGGAAAGGGCCAGTGCGGTCCTTTCCTCTTTCTTTTGAATGCCTGACACCAGCACGGGCGTTGTCGTCATCGGGGGTGGGTCGACGGGAGCCGGGGTGCTCCGCGACCTGGCCCTGCGTGGCATCGATGCCATCCTGGTCGAGAAGGGCGACCTGGCTTCGGGGACGACTGGCCGGTCGCATGGGCTCCTCCACTCGGGGGGACGATATTGCGTCAACGACGAACAGGCCGCCATCGAGTGCGTGCAGGAGGGCCGGATCCTGCGACGGATCGCCCGCAGCACCGTCGAGGATACCGGTGGATACTTCGTCTCGGTCACCGAAGAAGACCATGCCTGGGAGCCAAGGTTCGTCGAGGGCTGCCGCCGCACCGGCATCACCTGCGAACGGAT
>DASZJR010000073.1:0-2561 GCA_035947855.1 Candidatus Dormiibacterota bacterium | reverse complement strand
CAGGGTGAGAGGCCGAGGGCGAGCGCCTCGAGCTCGTAGGCGGAAGGATCGCCGCTGAGCGTGCAGGCCTGCACCGTCATGCGGCTGACGACCTTGTGGTCGGGATGACCATAAGTGCCCTCAGGTCCGAAGGTGACGATCACCTGCGGCCGGTGGTTGCGCAGGCAACGCACGATGTCGCCCAGCAAGCGCTCTCGGACCGCCTCGACTTCCTCAACTCTTTCGAGTGCGCCATCCGGGTAGTCGAAGGTTTCCAGGAAAGCGACACCCACTTCGCGCGCGGCGTCGCGGAGCTCGAGCTCGCGGACGTCCGTCAGCCGCCGGAGGTCGCCTGCCGGCCGGCCATTCCAGAGCCCGGCCCCGCCGCGCGTCATCGTGACCAGGCTGACCGTCGCGCCCTCGGCACTGTAGCGCGCCATCGTCGACGCGCACCCGAAACACTCGTCGTCCGGGTGCGG
Organism: Candidatus Dormiibacterota bacterium; assembly: GCA_035947855.1. Lineage (GTDB taxonomy): Bacteria > Chloroflexota > Dormibacteria > CF-121 > CF-121 > CF-13. The sequence continues at coordinate 2,103 of DASZJR010000073.1, read as the reverse complement.
CATCACGATCATCAAGCGCTGGCCGTCTCGGCTCATTCCGAGCAAGTGTAGGGGGCCGCAGGCGCTGGCCCGATTACGTCAACTCATAATGAGCGGATGTCGCACAGCGCCCTGCTGACCCTTCACAATGGCTTGTTTCGCGCCGGGCTCCTGATCACCGCCTTCCTCGCCGTGTGGGGCCTCTTCACGTTTTTCCGCAAGCAGACGCCCCCTGGCAGCTTCCGGGCGACGCTGGTGCTGACCGAGCTTCTCTTCATCGTCCAGGGACTCGTCGGGATCGGGTTGTTCGCCGGGGGATCCCGTCCCCATGACCAACTTCACTGGCTGTACGGCCCGTTGCTGGTGATTGTGTTCCCGATCGCGGCGAGTTACCTCTCGGGGCGCGAGAGCCGGCGCGAGGGCCTCATCTATGGCCTCGCCGCGCTCTTCATGTTCGGTTTGGCGATCCGTGCCTATATGACGGGGCATGTCTGACAGTCGGCAGAAAACGAGAGAGGGGCCCTTTCGGACCCCTCTCGTCACCGCTTGTTAGCGGCTCTTACGGGTCGCCTTCTTGGCCTTCTTCGTGGCCTTCTTCCTGGTCGCCATGCGTCACCTCCTTATCGCGTGAGCGGCGAACCGCGCACCGCGTTGTGCGCATATCGGAGATAACGCTCAGTCCAAAACGATCTTGCAGATTCGAAATGCGGTCGCGCTAAAAGAGGCGAAGTTGGTCGGCGGCCGCCAGAGGTTTCGCGCGCAACCCGCGCCGTCGCAGGTGCATCGCGAGCTCTTCGTCGAAACCCAGCACGGTGTAGGTCATGCTCGCTGAGACCTGCTCTGCGTAACAACAGAGTTCTTCGAAGTCCGCGTGGTCGGAGAGCGGGAAGACGGCGTCGACATCGAGGCGATCCTTGAGGCTGCGGTCCATGGCCCAGCCGGTCAGTGCCGCCGTTTTGAATTCACCAAGCTGGTCCGCAAGGGCAGCGCGGCGGGCGGATGGCGGCATGATCACGACAGCGGGTCGAGGTCCGGGCTCGCCCAGCTCTTGATATGGCGGGAAGTCACAACCGAGCTCTCGATACACTTCCGTCACGCCGAATGACGACGGGTGAAGGGCGATCGTCAGGTCGGCAGCGGCGAGCGCGGATAGGATTTCCTGTCCTTTCCCCAGCGAGTAGCCGAGCAGCACGGGCGTCGCTCCCCCGTCGAGGACACTCCTGCACCAGGAAACCATCGCCGCGATCACCTCGCCTGCGTCGGGGAAGCGGTAGTGCGGCTTGCCAAAGGTGCTTTCCAGCACCAGCACGTCGGCCGGAACCGGCTTCGCCGCCGCGCTGGTGAAGCCGCTCCGTGTCTTGAGGTCGCCGGTATACAGGATGCGGCCGAAGTCGGTATCGACCAGCGTCTGCGCGGAGCCGAGGACGTGCCCGGCGGGGTAGAACGTCACGGCGCAGTGGTCGAGCGCGATCGACTCGCCATAGGGGATCGCCTCGACGCTGCCGCGGAGCGGCCGCCGCCGTCGGTGGGTGACGAGCCGGCGGGTTGCGGGGGTGGCGTAGGCGAGCGGATGGTCGGCGACGTGGTCACTGTGGGCGTGACTGATGATCGCTCGCGGTCGGGGCTGCCTCGGGTCGAGCCAGAGATGCTGCTCGGGGAGGTAGACGCCGCTCTCCCACAGGATGGGGTGCGAGATCAAGGCGGCGGGTTACTCGGTGGCCGCGACGCTGCGTTCGAAGAGTTCGTCGCGGAGCGCGCAGTAGGTGCAGAACCGCTGGCCCGGCGGTCCGGCGAAGACGCTGGTCCGGCCACAGTTCGGGCAGGTCTCCTTGGCGTCCGCGTCGGCGGTGGTCTCCGGCAGCTCCACCAGCGTCAGCATCTCGACCGGCTCGGTCTCGACCGACTCGGTCTCGACGGGTTCGGCCACCGCCACCGCTTCGCTCGGCGTCGGCTCGGCCGCCGCTACCGGTGGTGTCTCTAGTGGTGGTGCTACTGCCGGGGCGGTCTCAGCCTCGTTGTGTTGCCCGAACAGCCGGGTCAGCCAGCGGAGCACTCGCGGCTACGGTAGAACATGCGCTCGCCGAAGTCAAATACGACCACTAGACGGCTAATCCGAGCTGGACC
>DASZJR010000072.1:0-32842 GCA_035947855.1 Candidatus Dormiibacterota bacterium | reverse complement strand
CGGCAGGTCGAGTGGCGTTGCGTGCGCCCGCATGGAGTCGACGAAGCCGGTCATCTCCTCGACCGTCTCGCCTTTGGATCTAAGCGCGATCAACAGGCCGGCGAGCTGTCCGGTCGTGACTTCACCGGCCATGACCTGGTCCATGACATCGCGCGCCTGGTCGCGCGTGAGCGCTTTCCCCTGCAGCAGTTGTTCGATCGCCTCGGGCAGTGTCATGGGCGTGGATACTGGTAGGCCGCCGGCGTGGCCATGACGAGCAGCGCCAGCAGCATCCGGTAGCACGTCTGGAAATCGGGTGTTCGATAACGGACCGTCCGCCCACCCGCGCGCTCGACCTCGGGGAGCTGGACACAGAGGTCCGCCATGCTGGCGTTCATCCAGTCGATTTCGAGCGTGAAAGGTCCCTCCGGTTGATAGAGCGGCCGCCCGGCCTGTTGGGAGTAGGCGCGATAGGCAGCGGCCTCGATGCGTCGGCGGGCCTCGGCCGGGTGCAGCGAACGCGCAGCCTGGCGGCCGAGCGCCTCTTTCACGACCACCCCTTCGATGCCGGGTAGTTCCGCGGCCGCGTCGTCGATGGTCGCCTGATCGCCCGTGATCAGGCCGGTGCGGACCCCGAAGGTGCCGGCGAGCGCCGCGTTGAGGGTCGCCTCGCTCTGTTCGCGGCCATTGATGCGCAGCCCGTAGACGGTGCGACCGCCGTAGGTGTGATCCATGATGGCCCGCTCGTGTCCGACCGACGCGTGGTAGCCGACGAAAAAGGCGACCTCGAAGGTCGGATCGAGGCCCGCCCCCATCGAGTAGGGCTTGTCCGCCCCGCTGATGACCTCGACGCCCTCATCGAGCTCGTCGAAAACGAAATTGCGCATATCACCGTGCGAGTCATTGACCACGAAGCGCGTGGCGCCGGCGCGCCGCGCCCCGGCGACAGCGGCGTTCGTCTCCGCCGTCATCAATTTGCATGACCGCTCGTATTCCGGCATGCCACGAATGACTTGTTGCAGGTGCACGATGCCGGCCATCCCCTCCATGTCGACGGAGAGAAACACGCCGTTGCGCTCCGACATAGACGTTCGCTGCCTGGTAGCCAAGGCGCTCCCATTCTAGGGACGGTCGCTCGGAGCCACTTCAGGAGCAAACGTTTGGCAGATCCGGAGGTGGACCGACGCCTTCGGCCTGAGGGGGGTAGAGTGGGGTCCTGGTTCCGGGGGGCTTGGAACAAGAACCCCACCGGGAAGTATAAGAGACAGCCGCCCGGTTTTGCATCGGTTTTTTCTCACCGGGATTTCATCTCGACGCGCGTTCAATAGCGCGCAAGGCGCCGCAATCCGTCCGCCACCGTGTCCGGATTGAGCATGAACGCGTATTCGAGACTGGGGCTGAAGGGCATTGCCGGGACGTCCGGGCTCGCGATCCGGCTGACCGGGGCATCCAGGCTGGCAAAACAGCGCTCAGCGAGCTCAGCCGCAATCTCGGCACCGAACCCTCCGCTGCGATTGGCCTCGTAGACCACCGCCACCCGACCGGTTTGCTCGATGGAGCGCACGCATGTCTCGACATCCCAGGGGCGGAGTGTGCGCAGATCGATGATCTGCACCTCGATGCCGTCGGGACTCAGCCTGGCGGCGGCCTGCATCGTGACGGCCCGCATGTAGCCATACGTCACCGCGGTCAGGTGCGCCCCCTGGCGGACGACCGCGGCCGCGCCAAGGGGCTGGAGCGCGGCCTCCCCCAGGGCCAGGTCTTGCCGCTCGGCGCGGTAAAGCTTCTTCGGCTCGAGGAAGATGACGGGATCCGCGTCCCGGATCGCCGCCTTCAGCAAACCCTTGGCGTCGGCCGGCGTCGATGGCAGGACGACTTTCAGTCCGGGCACGTGGCAATAAAAGGCCTCGGGCGATTGCGAGTGATAGAGCGCGCCGCGGACGCCGCCGCCGGTCGGGGCGCGGATGACCAGCGGACACGAAAAGTCCCCATTTGACCGATAGCGAACCTTGGCGATTTCGTTGACGATCTGATTGAACGCGGGATAGCTGTAGTCGGCGAACTGCATCTCGGCCACCGGTACGAAGCCCTCGAGCGCGAGGCCCTGGGCCACCGCCGCGATGCTCGATTCCGCCAGCGGCATGTCCATGACGCGCTGGGCGCCGAAGCGCTGCTGCAGGCCCTCGGTCGCTTTGAAGACGCCGCCCTTGAGGCCGACGTCCTGGCCGAGCACGCAGACCCGGTCGTCGCGTTCCATCTCTTCGTAGAGCGCGTCGCGCACGGCCTGGACGAGGGTGCGCTCAGGCATCCGCATAGACGTGGCGGCCGAGCGAGCCCGGCTCCGGCTCGGGCGCCGCCTCGGCCACCTCGGTCGCCCTGTCGACCTCGCGATTGACGTCATCGCGCAGGGTCTGATCGACCTCCGGCGAAAGCCAACCGCGTTGTATCAGCGCGTCACGCATACGCGGAATGGGATCCTTCAAGGCCTCCGCAGCGAGCTCTGCCGGGTCCCGGTAGGCACGCTGGTCGTCATCGGTCGAATGCGACTGCAAGCGGAGCACCTCGGCTTCGATCAGCGTCGGGCCATCGCCGGACCGCGCCCGTTCTGCCGCCTCGGCAACGGCGGCGTGGACCGCGAAGAAGTCGTCTCCGGGGACTCGCACGCCAGGAATGCCGTAGCCCGCGGCCCGTTCCGCGACCCCCGGGCCTGCCACTTGCAGCGATTGCGGTACGGAGATCGCCCAGTGGTTGTTCTCGCAGAAGAAGATCACCGGGCAGCGCCGCAGGGCAGCGAAATTCAAGCCTTCGTGAAAGTCGCCCTGGCTGGTCGCCCCCTCGCCAAAACTCACGTAACAGAGGGCCCCTTCCCCTTTCCACTTCAGCGCCAGGCCGATCCCGGCGGCCTTGGGGATCTGCGGGCCGACGGTGCTCGAGCCGATCACGATGCCCCGCCGGCGACTGCCGAAGTTGCCCGGGGTCTGGCGTCCGCCACTCGAGGGATCGGCCGCGCGGGCGAACGCCGCGAGCATCAACTCCTCGGGGGTAAAGCCGCACGCCAGCGCAGCGGCAAAATTTCGATAGTAAAGGCAGAAACGATCGCGGCCCGGTTGGAGCGCCGTGATGGCAGCTACCTGGGCGACCTCGTGGCCGCGAGGCGAAATAATGAAAGCCAGCTTGCCCGCGCGATTCAGGACGAAGCGTCGATCGTCCAGCGCGCGGGCACGAAGCACCGTGCGATAGGCCTCGAGCACGCGCTCCGGCGTCAGCAGTCTAGTTTCAGACAACCCCCGCAAACTTTAGCGCGCCGCTCGCTCAGGCAGGCCGGCGAACGACGCCGATGCCGAAGCCGTCGCCCACCGGCAGGACGGTCGCCTCGAGCTGCTCGTGGTGCAGAAATTTTTCGTTGAAGGCGCGGAGCGCGTCGGTGTTCTCATCGTGCTCACCAGCCGCGATCCGGCCGCTCCAGAGCACGTTGTCGACGGTGATCATGCCGCCGGGCGCCATCTTCGGCAGCAAGGCGTCCAGGTAGGCTCCGTACTCCGGCTTGACGGCGTCGATGAAGACGAAGTCGATGCCGGGCGCGAGCCGCGGCAGGACCCGCAACGCCGGCTCGTTGATAACGCGAACACGGTCGGTCACGCCGGCACGCAGCCAGTAGCGGCGCGCCCGGTCGGTGCGGGCTCGGTCCGGATCGATTGTGTCGATGCGACCGCCTGGAGGCAGCGCGCTCGCCATCCACAGCGTGGAGAAGCCGATCGCCGTGCCGATCTCGACCACACGCTTGGGCGCGAGCGCTGCTACCAACACCCGTAGGAGGCGGCCGGCTGCCGGGTTGACGATCGGCACGCCCTCGCTCCGACCCGTCTTCAGCATCTCCTCGAGCACCGGCCCGAGCGGCGGGTGCACGCCCTCCAGGTACTCGAGGTCTCGGTCAGTGGTGAGCATGGGCCACCTGGGGCGATGGAAAGTGATTCAGCGGTCCGTGACCGTGCCCCAGCCCAGGGGCCGACGCAAGCGCGCGCGAGACATAGCCGCGAGCCTCGGCGACGGCGGCCGGCAGATCGAGCCCGGTCGCGAGCCCGGCGGTCATCGCCGCTGAGAAGGTGCAGCCGGTGCCATGGGTACTGGTCGTCACGATCCTGGCGGCACGATACTCATGCACGCCCTGGCCGTCGACCAGCAGGTCAACGATCGGGTCGTCCTCGGAGTGGCCACCTTTGATCACGACGGCATCTGCTCCCAACTCCATGATGGCGCGCGCCGCGGCCAGCCGGTCGTCTCGAGTCCGGATCGATCGCCCGGCAAGCACCTCGGCCTCCGGAATGTTCGGTGTCACGACGGCGGCCAGCGGGAGCAATTTACGGCGCAGCGCGTCGACCGCGTCTTCCGCAAGCAGGCGGTCGCCGCTCTTGGCGATCATCACCGGGTCGACAACAAGCGGGCCAAGCCTGTGGCGCTGGATGCCGGCAACCACGGTCTCGATGATGGCCGCGCTCGACAGCATGCCGGTCTTTAGTGCAGCGATCGCGAAATCGTCTGCGACGGCGTCGAGCTGAGCGCGGACGACCTCGGCATCGACCTCCTGGACGGCGCCCACACCGAGCGTGTTCTGCGCGGTGATCGCCGTGATGACGGTCACGCCATAGACGCCCAGGGCGGCGAACGTTTTCAGGTCGGCCTGGATGCCGGCGCCGGCGCCGGAGTCAGAGCCGGCGATCGAGAGGGCGACCGGCAGCATCATGTCATGACCTTCCGTAGACCAATATATGATCCCGCCGCAACCAGGACGCTCGCGATGCCCGACACGTCCGCCCCGTGCAGCGCATCGATCAGCGGCTGGTTGGGAAAGGTGGCGCCCGGAAAAGCCGACGAGAACAGGTTGGGGTAGTTGACGAAGACCAGGCTGACGGCGGTGCCCATCAGCCAGGCCAGCACCGCGGGCCGCGCTTTGCCTTTACCAAAAACAAAGACGCTGAGTAAAACGACCGCTGCCCAAGCCGGTGCCCAGAGGTAGGTGAGTATCAGAAAGTCCTGATAGAACAAATGGAAGTCCCAGATGACCACGGCCACGGTCGCGATGGCCGCACCCAGGATGCCGGCGGCGAGCGCCGTCCGCCAGCGCTGGAGTCGAATGCCGAGCGTCTGCGTAACCAGCCCGGCCGTATAGACGTCCAGATAGTTCGCCCAGATCTCGCCCAGGATGACGAAGGCGAAGAAGGGGACGGCGACCGCGGCCGGCGCGTGACGCGTGATCACCGCCAGGACACCAGAATCGCTCGCCAGCTTCGGGTCGATGGTGGGCAGGAGCAGGCCAAACAGTCCCAGGAACAGCATGGGGAGCGTGACGCCAACGATCGGCCACCAGGTCACCGCGCGGACCGAGCTGCGCGCCGGCAAGTAGCGCGAGTAGTCGCTGGCGAACGGATACCAGGAGGCGACGAGCGCGAAACAGCTCATCACACCGAGCACGAACGCCCCAGGGTAATCAGCCCCAGACGCCGTCGCTCCGACCTTCCAGTGCATTTGGCCGGCCAACAGCGCAAACAACAGAAGAGACAACGCCGCGAATGCCAGCGCGCCGAAGGTCTCGAAAATTTTGATCGTTCGATGTCCGAAGACGGCAACCAGGACGCTGACGGCGGCAATCACCAGGACCCAGGGGAACAAGAACTCACCCGCGACGTCGGGGCGCACGCCGACGACCTGCAGCAGCTGGACACCCGCGAGCGCGGCGATCACCGTGTCCACCGCAAACCATCCGACGCCCAGGAACAGCGTGAGCACGGCACCCGGAAATGCGCCGCGTTTGCCGAAGATGCGCCGGGTGAAGACGATCTGAGGCTGGCCGCTTTTCGGTCCGGTGTTGCTCAGAAGGCCCAGGAGCACCGCGCCGGCGAGGGTGCCGATGAGGACGGCAATCAGGCCGTCCCAAACGCCCAAGCCGTAGTACGTCGTCAGCAGGCTCGCGGTCAGCAGGCTGGCGTAGTTGACGAAGGCACCGGCCCAGAGAAAGCCCAGTTCACTCGGACGGCCGTGGCGCTCGGCATCCGGAATGGCCTCGATGCCGTGCGTCTCGACTCTGAGAAACGCGTCAGACGGAACGTCGACTTGTGCCGTCATGTATCCCTCCGCTGGCATTACCCAGATCAGGTTCGAAGGGTTGGTGGAGCATTCCACCTCTCAGCGTTCCAAACGCACCCCGTTACTCGAGTATATCTACCAGTAGCGCTCTTCTTTCCAGGGATCGGCGGCGTTGTTATAGCCGTTGCGCTCCCAGAATCCGAGCCGGTCGTGCTCGACCCATTCGAGGCCTTCCAGCCACTTGGCGCTCTTCCACGCGTAGCGCTTGGGCACTACCAGCCGCAGCGGCCCGCCGTGATCGGGGGTCAGTTCGGCGCCATCGTGCCGGTAGGCAATCAAGACATCGTCGTCGGCGAGCAGCTCAGCAGGCAGGCTCGTCGTGTAGTCGGCGGCGCAGTGGGCGATCACGTACTGTGCCGTGCTGCGCGGCTTCACCAGCGCGACCAGGTCCTTGAAGGCGACGCCCTCCCAATTGTTGTCGAGCCGGCTCCAGGTCGTCACGCAATGCATGTCGGCCGTGATCGCCGTGGTCGGGAGTTTGCGAACCTCGTCCCAGGTCAGGGTCGCCGGCGCGTCGAGTTCCCCGTAGAGCCGCAGGCGCCAGCGGGCCATGTCATAGCGCGGCGGGCTGCCATAAGACAGCACGGGCCACTTCAGCGTCAGCACCTGGCCTGGGGGGAGGCGATGCGGATCTTTGAGGACGCGCGGGTCCTGCTCGCCGTCGCGCCGAAAGATCATCGCTGCTTGAGCTCTTTGCGGAACTGGTCGAAGGCGTCGACGACGACGTCGCTTACGCCATAAACGCTGAGGACCCGCTCGAGCGCCCCCTGCACGTCAGCCTCAGGCAGCAGGTCCGTCTGGACTTCATACCAGGGAACGACCTCGCCCTCAGCCGTTGTCCACTGGCCGTCTTTGAAGCTCACCGCGACGAAGCCATGTGGGTTGCCCGGTTCGGGACCAGTCACTTGCCTAATCTATATCGGCGCGTATGCCTCTGCTGGATTCCGTTCCTGTCACCAGCTGCCACGAGTGCGTGGCGATGCTGACCCTCCCGCTCGCGCTCTTTCTGCTGCTCGCGGAAACGGCCGTGGGCGGTTTTGCCACCGTGGCCTACCTACGACTCACCGGCGGCCTGACCCATGGATTCCTGAAGTTCATCGCCGTCACCTACGCCATCCTGGGCGGCCTGGCGTTCCTCGTCGTCCTCACGGGCCCGCCCGGTGCCTACCACCGCCTGCTCTCGATCAACCAGCCGGCGGCCGGCGCGCTGATCTTCCTGCAAGGCCTGCTTGTCGCCGCCCTGGTGGCTCACGCGGTGATCATCTGGCGCCAGGACGGCTCGCGCCTCAGCTGGCTCTTGACGCTCTCGGCGTCCCTGCTGCTGCTGGCGGGCATCGCCGCCGCGCTCTGGCCCCTGGCCGGATCGCTCCTCGACGGCGCGGCGATCGCGCTGGTGGTGGCGCTCTCTGCCGCTGTGCTGGGTGCGGCGACCACCGGGATGCTGCTGGGCCACTGGTACCTGGTGACCCCGGCGCTCACCAACCGTCCCTTGCTCCGAGCGATCGGCGTCCTCCTGGTGAGCCTGGTCCTCCAGGCGATCCTGTTTCCCCTGACGCTCCGCGGCCTCGCCCATGGCTCAGGGTCACTGACGCATCCGTTGACGCTGAGCCCCGTCCTCTCCGTGCTGTGGGCGCTCGGCGCCGTTTTTCTACCGCTGATCGCGGCGGGGCTGGCCTGGCCAACCTGCCGCTTACGGTCGTTCATGTCCACCACCGGCCTGCTCTACCTGGCGATGATCGCCATCCTGCCCGGTCAGTTGCTCGGGCAGCTGCTCTTCTTTGTGGCCGCTTCGGCGTGATAGCGAGACTGCCGGTTAGGGGATAGCCGTGGCAGCCGGTTTCTCGGGCGCCCGACGGCTTGGCCAATCCCCTCTCGCCCCCCTAAAATCCCCCAAACTCGAGCACAAGGGGGAATTTGAAATTGTCACGTTCCGTTACGAGAGGCGTCCTGATCGTTGGCGCACCGCTTCTGGCGATCGCCACCATCAGTATTCTCGGTAACTTGCCGGCGCGCCCCCTCGCATCTCGCCCGCTCGCGATGCAGCACCTTGTCCGATCCCCAGGATCCCTCCAGGTGGGAGTGAAACGCCTCGGCCAACTCGCCCTCCGGTTGCCCTCTCCGACGCCAGCCCCGGCAGCGCCTGCCGCGGCACCCGTTGCCGCCCTACCGGCCCCGGTCTACCGTCCGGCTCCCCCCCGACCCCCCGCACCCCCGGTTTCGGGCGTCGGCGGTGCGGCGGGTGTCCAGATGAGTCTCGTCAACCAGGACCGCGCAGGCAACGGCGTGGCCCCCCTGGCCTACAGCGCCTCGCTCGCGCGAGTCGCCCAGTACCGGGCCCAGGATATGCTCAATCGGAACTACTTCTCGCATTACGACCCGTCCACCGGCCAGCTGGCGTTCGTCCAACTGCTGCATCTGTGGGGCATCCCCTACAGCACCGCCGGGGAGAACATCGCGTGGTCGACCGACCCCTCGATGGCCGCGATCAACACGATGTTCATGAACTCGCCCGACCACCGGGCGAACATCCTCAAGGCCGCCTACCATCGGATCGGCGTCGGCGTCGCCAGCAACGGCGCGAAAATCATGGTGGTCGAGGTCTTTTCGAATTAGGAGGGTTGGACGCCCCTAGCGGCGGTGACGCTACGCTGGGGGAATTTCCGAGGCCGAATCTGAGTTACTCTTGATGCAATACGTCCAAGCAAGGGAGAGTCATGAGTAAAGCAGTTCAAGTAACGACCGCTACCTTCGAAGAGCAGGTCATCCTATCGGAGCAGCCCGTAATCGTGGACTTTTACGCCGACTGGTGCGGCCCGTGCAAGATGCTGTCGCCGGTCCTGGAGCAGCTTGCCCTCGAGCATACCGACGTCAAGATCGCCAAGGTCAACGTCGACGAGGAGCCAGCGCTAGCTGAGCGGTACCGCGTGCGCGGCATTCCGTACGTCGCGATGTTCCGTAACGGCAAGCTCGCCGAGCAGGTGGTGGGCTACAAGCCCAAGGCCGCACTCGAGGCCGATCTCGGCCTCAACGGCGCCGCGAAGCCGGTAACCCCGGCCTGACGTTCAGCGCGCGGCTCGCGCCGCGGCGCACTCGTCGCAGGGGCAGATGGTCCGCAGGAAGCTGAGCCCGTAGATCCCGGTATTGTGGCCATCCTTCCAATATGGCCGCACGCCGAAGAGACCGACAGGCTCCATCTGATCCAGGTCGATCTGGTCGTCCTGGAGGTGCTTGGTACTGGCCAGCTTCCCGGGCAGACCCATTTCTCCCGCGCATTCGGCGCAGGGACAGTTCCACCGAAGGAGCTCGAAGTCATACGCGGACTGGTGGCCGTCGGCCCACTGAATCGTCAGCAGCCGTCGAGCGCGGTCGGCCAGGATATCGAGCGGCCGCTCGCGATCGGCGGCGTCGACCGGGCTCGCGTTAGGCGGCTTCGTCGTCGCCCGGCGCGAGAGTCAGATCGAGGTCCTGCCAGTTGGGCACCCGGCGCAGCTGGGCGAGCTCGAGCATGACGCGACCCTGCGCCTCGAAGACGGCGTCGTGGACCGCGTTGAGGTCGTCCGGATTGATCCGCTGGACCCGATCCGCCAGCTCCGCGTCGTGACGGGCTGCGTAGGCGACCACGAGATCACGGATGTCTTCCGGGAGGGCGCGCTCGCCCGCCAGCCGAAGCTCTTCCAGCCGGTCGAGCAGGGTGTCCATGGCGGCGATCCGCCAGTAGGCGAGCCGAACGGGCGCATGCGTCAGTTCCGCTTCGGCGGCGGCCTGCGTCATGTCGCGGACGGCCGATTCGTAGGCCGTCGCCTGGGTCGACATTGTCATTTCCTGAATCACTGGCAACTCCTGTGAACGCCCGCCGTCGGGCCCGTCACTTCCTACCCTTTCCTGGAACCCAATAAACACAGCGAGGGCGGAAATTCCGCCCTCCATTTGCCGGATTCCTGACTAGAAGAGTATAAGTTCCCGCCAAAAGCCCGTCAATCAGGTCTTCGCCCTAGTCGGGCCGCAGCTAGTCAGATTTGGACTCTCGGGAGAACCCAGGCGTCTGTCCGCGGCGCTTCTCCCGGCGCAGGTACATGCGGTCCGGGCCGCCAGTGGGTCCCGGGGGCAGGATGGTAAAGAGCTCGAAACCGTCGTCGGACAGCTGGTTGGCTTCCTCGACGGTGTTGACCACCTTGTATTCGAACGGCATCTCAGCGACTAAGCATAGGGCAAGCTCAGGGCAGCTCGCCGAGAATTCGGATCCCCGTCCCCGACCCGATGATGGCGGCGCGGGCCATGCCAAAGAAGAGCCCGTGTTCGATGACGCCTGGGATCTCGTGGAGCGCCCGGCCGAGCGCGGCGTCGACGTCCCCGAAGCCCGTGTCGAGAACCAGGTTGCCGTTGTCCGTCCTGAATGGCCCGCCGGCCGCCATCCGGAGCTCAGGCCTGCCGCCGAGGGACTCGATCGAGCGGCTGGTCACTTCCCACAGGAAGGGCAGCACCTCGATCGGGACCCGACCGCGCCCCAGCCGGCCGACCAGCTTGCCCTCGTCGGCGATCAGGACGAAGCGTCGGCTGGCGTGGGCGACGACCTTCTCTCGAAGCAGGGCCCCGCCTCGCCCCTTGACGCAGTTGACCGCCGGGTCGATCTCGTCGGCGCCGTCGACGGCGAGGTCGAGCGACCCGTCGATTCTCTGCGTGATCGGGATCCCACCGGCCTGCGCGAGGGCCCGGCTCTCCTCCGACGTCGCGACCGCCCGGACCTCGAGACCGTGTCGCACTTTCCGGGCCAGCCCCTCGATGAAGTAGCGGGCGGTGCTGCCGGTCCCCAACCCGACCACGGTGCCCGGCTTGACCAGCTCGACAGCGCGCTCGGCGGCGGCTTGCTTCTGAGCCTCGACTTCGGCGGGCGCGGTTGCCATTTAGTTGATAGAACCGATGTCAGGTAGAATCCCCGGCATGGGGCGGCTGATGGATAGCGTGCCGGGGCGCGTCATCACCAAGTTCCTCGCGGACCAGGCGCCAAACTGGGCGGCACTGATCGCTTGGAACGCCCTCCTGGCCCTGTTCCCGATCGTCCTATTCGCGGCGTCACTCCTCGGCTACGCCCTTCGGCTTTTCGGCGAGGCCAACGACGCGGTTTACACGACGATCTTCAGCGTCATTCCGAACGACAGCGGGCAGCAAACCGAAATCATCAAAGCCGTCAGCGGCGTGAAAAGCCAGAGCGGACTTCTGTTCATCGTCGGGCTCGTGGGCCTGCTCTGGGGTGGATCGGCCTTGTTCGGCATCATGGAGCAGGCGTTCGCGGTGATCTACCACACGAAGCCTCGGGATTTCCTTCCACAGAAGCTGATCTCTGTTGGCATGGTTTTCCTGTTCACCATCCTCGTGGGCATCGCGGTCGCCACCTCGTCCCTTCTGCCCGCCCTCAAACAGATCCCCAACATTCCACCAGTGCTCTACTCCGGAGTGGCCGCCTTCATCCTACAGGTGCTCGTTGGGATCATTGCGGGCTTTCTTCTATTCGGAACGATGTATTACGTCATTCCGAACCGCAAACAAGAGTTCCGCAAAGTCATCCCCGGCGCGCTCGTGGCGGGCATCCTGTTCGAGCTGATCACGCTGGTCTTCCCGCTGTACATCTCCTTGAACCGTGGCCTCAACCAGTACGGGGCGACGTTTGGACTGCTTTTCGTATTGATGACGTTCCTTTTCTTTCTGGGACTGGTCACGATGGTCGGCGTCGAGCTCAACAGCGTGCTCTACCCGGAAGAGGTCGAGCCTCGCCGAAACAAGATCAGTGCGGCGTCAAAGATGTTCGACGAGCCACGGCACCGCGCCGAGCCCCAACCCAAGCCGTCGAGCAACGGTGCCCAGGGACCCGTTCGGCGCGGCGTGAATGGGCGGACCGCGGTGTTATTGGCGGTTGGCGCTTCGATCGTCGGCATCCTGCTCGGACGGCGCAGCGCGAACTCTGACTGAGGCCACCCGGCCGCGAGCCGACCGAACACTAAAATTGTGGCGTGGCCGTTGAAGCTGTCGTTCCTCCGCGGCCGGCATCGGCCAAGGAGGCATCACCGGGCCGGCCCTGGTGGATCGAGCCGGCTCTCACGGTCGTCTGCTACACCGCCTTCGTCATCTACGCGAGCTGGTCCGTCTTCTCGGGCACAGTGGTTTCATACGATCCGTACCTGTCACCGTTCTTTTCGACCTGGCTCGGCTTCGGTCTGATCAAAGTCCCGATCATCGGCATCCTGATCCCGTTCCTGGCCGTGATCCCGCTGGGCCTGCGGGGCAGTTGCTATTACTATCGAAAGTCCTACTTCCGGTCCTTTTTCTGGGATCCACCCGCCTGCGCCATCCAGGAGTTGAAGCGCGGCCGCTACCACGGTGAGACGCGATTTCCGTGGGTTCTCAATAACTATCATCGGTACTTTCTGCTCCTCAGCCTCATCGTGCTGTTCTTTCTGTGGATCGACGTCGTCCGCGCATTTACGTTGCGCGGCCACTTCTTCTTGGGCCTGGGCTCCGCCGTGATGCTGGTCAACGTCATCCTGCTGAGCCTCTACAGCCTGACCTGCCATTCGTTTCGATATATGATGGGCGGCCGCATCGATCGCTTCTCGCGGGCGCCCGCCGGACGGCTCTGGCATCGGCTCGTGTTGCTGCTCAACCACGCGAACCCGCAACACGGGGCGTGGGCCTGGTACAGCATGTTCTCCGTCGCGCTGACGGACGTCTATATCCGGCTTTTGATGGCCGGGGTGATCCACGAACCAAGGGTGATCTTCTGAGCGAGTCCTACCAGACGCTGACGACGGACGTCCTGGTGATTGGCGCCGGTGGCGCCGGCATGCGTGCCGCGATCGAGGCAGCGGCCGCGGGGGCTCGCGTCGATGTGGTCTGCAAGTCGCTGCTCGGCAAAGCACACACCGTCATGGCTGAGGGTGGCATCGCCGCGGCGCTGGGCAACGTCGACCCGGAAGACAACTGGGAGGTCCATTTCCAGGACACCATGCGCGGCGGCCAGATGATCAACAACTGGCGGATGGCGGAGCTTCATGCCCGCGAGTCGCCGGACCGCGTCTACGAACTCGAGACCTACGGCGCGATCTTTGACCGGACCCCCGACGGCCGCATCCTACAGCGTGCCTTCGGGGCCCATACGTATCGGCGGCTGTGCCACGTCGGTGATCGCACCGGCCTGGAGATGATCCGCAGCCTCCAGGACCGCATCGTCCAGCTCGGCATCGAGGTCCACATGGAGGTCACGCTCACCAGGTTGCTCAAAGACGGCGATCGCGTGATCGGCGCCTTCGGCTACAACCGGATCGACGGCACCTTCGTCGCCTTCCGTGCCAAGGCCGTGATCATCGCCACTGGCGGCTGGGGCCGACTGTACAAGGTCACGTCGAATTCCTGGGAGGGCACCGGCGACGGGGTCGGCATGGGCTTCGATGCCGGCGCAGAGGTCCTCGACCCGGAGATGGTGCAGTTCCATCCCACCGGCATGGTTTGGCCACCGGGCGTCCGCGGCATCCTCGTCACCGAGGCCGTTCGCGGCGAGGGCGGCACCTTGACGAACCGCGAGGGCACGCGTTTCATGCTGGAGGTCGACCCCAAGAAGAAAGAGCTCTCCTCGCGCGACGTGGTGGCGCGGGCGATTTACAAAGAGGTCCAGGCGGGTCGCGGTACGGAACACGGTGGCGCGTACCTGGATGTCCGCGGCCTCGGCGCGGAAAAAATCAAGAAAAAGCTGCCGTCGATGTACGAGCAGTTTCTTCGGCTGGCCGATGTCGATATCACGAAAGCGCCGATGGAAGTCGCGCCGACCATCCACTACGCGATGGGCGGGCTGCGCGTCGACGCCGAGACCGGGGCGACCACGCTTCCCGGGCTCTATGCGGCGGGTGAGGCCGCCGCCGGGCTGCACGGCGCGAACCGCCTGGGCGGGAACTCCCTGTCTGATCTGCTCGTCTTCGGACGCCGCGCCGGTGGCGCGTCGGTCGCCTATCAGCGCGAGGTCGGGCTCGGCACGATCGACGAGCGCCAGGTCGCGGACGAGCAGCAGCTCATGCTCTTGCCGCTGGTCGGCGCCGGCAAAGAGAATCCCTACCTGCTGCAACAGGAGCTTCAGCAGGCAATGCAGGAGGGCGCCGGCCTGGCCCGTGAAGAGAAATCCCTCAAGATCTGCCTTGACCAGGTGCTGGAGTTGCGCCAGCGGGCGGCCCGCATCCACGTTCCGGGGTCGCGCAAATACAACCCTGGCTGGCACACGGCGCGAGATCTGCGGTTCATGCTGACTATCGCCGAGGCGATCGTGCGCGCCGCGATCGAGCGGCGCGAGAGCCGCGGTGCGCACTGGCGGCTCGACTACCTGGAGAAAGATCCGGCATTGGGGCGCGTGAACCTCATTGCCTATAGCGATGGCGGGCGGGTCAAGCTCAAGACGCGGCCGGTGCCCGAGATGCCGCCCGAGCTGGCCCGGCTCTTCGCCGACAGTACGTCTGCGTCACAGCCGCCCGCGCCACGGCCACCCAAGCCGCAACCGGTGCGGAAATGAGCAGCTCGACGTCGGCGAATCAGAGCGGGGCGAACGGCTCGATTGTCCTCCAGGTCTTCCGTGGGGACACCGAGGGCGGCCAGGAACAGCGCTACGAGGTTCCGTCGCTGGAAGGCATGGTCGTGCTCGACGCCGTGCATTACATACAGGCCCATTTTGCGAACGACCTCGCCTGCCGGTGGAACTGCAAGGCTGCCAAGTGCGGCTCGTGCAGCGCCGAGATCAACGGCCGTCCGCGCCTGATGTGCAAGACGCGGGTCGACGAGTTTGTTGGCCGGGAGATCCATGTCGGGCCGATGCGAGCGTTCCCGTTGATCAAGGACCTCGTCACCGACGTCTCATGGAATTACGAAGTCAACAAACAAATCCCCGGGTTCACGCCGCTGCCGAATGAACCGGTTCCCTATCGGATGCTGCCTGAGGACACGGAGCGTGTCTACGAGTACCGCAAGTGCATCGAGTGCTTCCTCTGCCAGGACGTCTGCCACGTGTTGCGCAACCACGACGATAAGTCGGCGTACTACGGGCCGCGCTACATGGTGCGCATCGCGGCGCTCGAGATGCATCCGCTGGACACGCGCAAGCGTACCGGCCTGCTCCATGGCAAGGCGGGTATCGGGATGTGCAACATCACTAAGTGCTGCCAGGAGGTCTGCCCCGAACACATCAAGATCACGGACAACGCCATCATCCCGCTGAAAGAGCGCACGGCATCGGACGTGTACGATCCGCTGGTGCGGATGGCGCGCAGGATCAACCCGTTTTCGGGTGCCCCGGCGACGGTTGACCTGGCGGAGGCAAAGGACGGTTCGTCGACCGGGCCCCAGCGGTTCAGCGTCAAGGACGTGGTGCGGCTGAAAACCCGCGGTCACCGGCTGGCACGCGTTGGCAGCGTCCTGCCCGACGGCAAGCTCGAAGTCTGGGTGCTCCACATGAATGGCACGGTCCAACACTGGGACGGCCCCAAGGTCATGCGGATGTCCGACGTCTCGAATAATTACGGACCGCTGGACGACGTCGGGATCGGCGCCAAACTCGTCGAGCAGTACATCACCGAGGACCACGCAGGCCAGCACGGCGGCTAGCGATCAGAAATAGACCCGGCTCGGATCCGCGCTTGGCGTAGCCAGGCCGAGCGAGCGGACGATTGCGCGGGCGATCTTTTGGCCCCCCCGGACCGATGGCTCGATGGTGTTGGCATAGTCCGCCGGCTCGGTGCAAACCAGCCGCAGCTCGATGACCCGTAGCTTTTCCTCGAACGCGACCCGCAGGATGACGTCATTGAAGGTTGTCAGCATGACGAGCGCCGCGGCGGCTTCCTCGGTGCTGAACCCCATGGCCTCCGCCCCCGCGTCCGTATCAAGGCTGGCGTTGTAGATGGTGCAGACCGCTATCTCCCTACGCGGGCTCAGAACGCGATTGATCGCCACTCGATAGGCGCGCTCGAAGAGGGCGACACGGTAGCCAAGCTTCACCAGCGCCTCTGGCTCCGAGCGCACGCGGAGCTTCAGAATATCGAGGTCCATGACGAGGTTGTTTCCGCCGATGGAGACCACGACGTGAGTCGTATCTGGCGGTAGGCCGGATAGCTGGCCCTCCAGGTCCCCAATCAGGCTTCCGTCCAGTGCCAGGAGCGTTGCCCGCCATCCGGCCGGCAACATGCCACGCACATGGGTAACGACGTCCGGACCACCAGATGTGTAGGCACCGTTGTCCAGAATCGAGTCGCCGAGCAACGCGATATGTCCGCTCATGGCCGCAGGATTTTTTTGAATCATGCCTCATTTACGACAGACAGCTGTCGCAACGGTACGCCACCATGTGAGTATGGCCGCCTCAGGTCCTCCGGTTGCAAAGCTCAAGGCCGCCGTCGATGAATGGGCCGCTTGGATTGGCGAGGCCGACGGCGAGGCGTTGGCCGAGGGTCTGATCCAGACCCGGGAAGCCGGCATTGATCCCCTGGAAGCCGCCTTCGCGATCGGCGTGCGCCGCTTCGACAAGTCGGGCGAGTACAAGGCCGATGGGGCGTTTTCGCTCATCGCCTGGCTGCGCTGGAAGTGCAAGCTGTCGGGCGGCGCGGCAATGGAGCGGGTGGAGGTCGCCCGCCAGTTGGAGAAGTTGCCCGAGACTCAGGCCGCCCTCGCCAGCGGCGAGGTCGGCTTCCAGCACGTCGCCGTGTTGGCCCACACGGCCGGGCTCGTCGGCGCGGCCGCTGTGCGCAAAGACGAGGCGAGTCTGCTTCAGTCTGCCCGGACGATGGACCCGGGGCAGTTCACCACTGTCGCCAAGAACTTCGAGCACCGGGTCGATGCGGCCGGCGCGCTAGCAGAGGCGAATCGGGCGCACCAACGTCGCTACTTGCACATCAGCGAGCCGAAGGACGGCCTGGTGCGCCTCGATGGCGTGCTCGACGCCGAGGGCGGCGCCACGCTGCGCACGGCGCTGCAACCCTTCATGAAGCCCATCAAGGACGACGTCCGCAGCTCCGGTCAGCGCAGCGTCGATGCCCTCATGGAACTCTGCCGCCAGGGTTCGGGCAGCAAGCGCGACGGTTCTGGCCCGCGGCCGCAACTGATCATTCGCGCCAGCCTCGATACACTGGCGGGGACGCCAGGCGCGCCGGCGGGTGAGGTGGATGGCGGCGGCACCGTGCCGGCGGAGACGGTGCAGCGCTACGCGTGCGACACCGCGATCACCCGGATCACCGGCCAGGGCGAGCTGGACCACGAGCTCAATCACGCGACCCGGACCGTGCCGGCGCCGACCCGCCGCGCACTCGAATCACGCGACCGGCAGTGTGTCTTTCCCGGCTGCACGCGGCCACCGACCTGGTGCGACGGGCATCACCTGGTCTGGTGGACGCGGGGCGGCGCGACGGCGCTGCCGAACCTGGCGCTCTTGTGCCGGCCGCACCACCGGATGGTCCATGAAGAGGGCTGGCGTTTGGTCCGCCAAAAAGACGGACGGTTCACGGCGACGCCACCGCCCAGGGCGGTGATGCCCAACTCGCGATCGGCCTGAAGCGATTTACTCAACAGAACCGACGCTCCTCGCCGTTGTACCCGAGACGGTTCGGCCTGACGTCGTTTCCTAGGGCTCTCGGCGAACCTCAGAACCCCGCGCCACAATCGCGGGGTTTTCTTTATCCTGACCAGCGCCTGAGTTGCCGGGGGCGACGCCAACCCGGATAATCGCGACTTGAGCCTTTCTGTCGCCGCTGAACCGTTTGATTCTCAAGATGCGCAGCGATTGATCGCGGCCCTGGACGCCGGCCTGGCCGAGCTCTATCCGCCCGAGCAGCGCTTCGGGCCCAACCTCAAGGCCCAGCATCTCGAGGGCGGCCGGGGGACCTTCCTTGTGGCTCGGGACAGCGGCCGTGCCGTCGGCTGCGGGGCCATCCGGCTGATCGATGCGACAGCGGCCGAAGTCAAGCGCATGTACGTCGAGCCCAATGAACGCGGCAAAGGCGTTGGCCGGGCCATACTGGCCAGACTTGAGGCGGCCGCCAGACGACTCGGTGCGCGGCGCCTTGTGCTCGAGACTGGGACACATTCGCCTGAGGCGCTGGGGCTCTACCGGCGGGCTGGTTTCACGCAGATCGACTGTTGGGGCGAGTACGCCACCTCGCCGACAAGTGTTTGCCTCGAAAAAAAGCTCTGACGGTGGCGATTTCGCTGCAGCGGAGCGGGATCAGTTTGAGGCTGGCGGCAACGCAGAGGGTGGGGTCGTCGGTGGTTGGCTTGTCGCTGGCGGGGCCGTCCGCAAATAGCGGTCCCAAATCCTATTTAGGTGAGACTGCATATACAAGGTGTCAAGACCGAACACAAACACTAACAGCAGGCCAATGACAGGCTCGATGCGCGAGTCAAGCCCTGCACGCTCCTGCATCCTTCCAATACGCGAGCAGGTGTTGTAAATGGATACAAACGGCGGGATTATTAGGAACGCCCCCAGCGTGACGGCCAACAACGAGATGCCGGGACTTATCTTCTCGTCCCCCAGGTACCTGCGGGCTTCGTTGTTGATCTTGTAGTACCACACCAATCGATAGATGCCCAGCGTTATCAGCGGTAGGCCAATCCAGACACCGATGATGTTGCGCCGCTTGAACGTCTGATTGCCGACGACAACGGTTTGTGCCACGGTTCCCCTCCTCGGCTGACGCGATATGGCTGGAACCCTGAACGGGCAAGCCAATTATGCCTTTACGGATCTTACTAACGCGCAACGGATAATTCAAAAAAGAAGGTCTGGGCCGTGAAGGACTCGAACCTTCGACCAACCGGTTATGAGCCGGCCGCTCTAACCACCTGAGCTAACGGCCCCTGGATGTCTCATTTTGCCTGCGAGACGTGCCGGCAGGTCGAAGGGCGCCACGGTCGGCTGGAAAATATCTTCGGGCATTCGCGCCAGGGGCTCCTGGACTCTGACTCGGAAAGGCATCTGACCCAGGACGTCTTTGATCTCGAGGCCGGGTGCAATCTCGATCAGAGCAAGGCCCTCGGTTTCGAGCCGGAACACGGCGCGCTCCGTGACATACATGACGACTTGTTGATTTCTTCGCGCTTGCTCGGCACTGAACGTCAAGTGATCGACTTGATTGACAAACTTTTCGTTCCGGCCCTCGAGGGTAAAGCAGAAACACACGAGTCTGGCGCTTTGGGTGATGTCGATGAAGCCGCCAGCGCCGATTACGCGCCCACCCAGCCGGCTCACGTTCACGTTGCCATGTTGGTCGACCTGGCCGGCGCCCATGAACGTCGCATCCAGTCCCCCACCGTTGTAGAAATCAAACTGGCTGGCATGCGGGATGATCGCAGTGGGGTGTCTCGTGATGCCGAAGTCGACGCCGCCGGCCGGCACCCCGCCGTAGACGCCTGATTCGACTGTCAGCGTGATCGCGTCGGACAGCCCGGCTTCGGCCAGCGCCGGGCCGACGCTATCGCCCGGAATGCCGGTGCCGATGTTCACGATGTCACCCTGGTGCAAAAATCTAATGGCCCGACGGCCAATGGCCAGGCGCGTGGAGTACGCCGCGCGGGGCAGCTCGGCACCCGAGGACGCCGAGATATATCTCTCGTCGTAGAACGCGCCGTCTGACTGTCGATGCTGGCGCTCGGGATCGGGGGCCTGAACGACCAGATCGACGAGACATCCAGGAACCGTGACCAACCTTGGCGGGATAGCCCCCCGGGCGACGAGCGTCTTTGCCTGGCAGATGACGAGGCCATTCGCATTATGCGCCGCCTGGGCGATCGCCAGAGCATCAAGCATCACCGCTTCTTCGTCCGTCGAGCAATTGCCGTCGGCGTCCACGGCGCTGGCGCGAAAAATCCCGACGTCGATCGTGAAGCTGCGATAAAACATGAACTCCTGACCGTCCAACGTCTCGATTGCGACGTAGTCCGGCGCGTGGTCACGGGCGGGCTGATTGACTTTGCCGCCTTCGATTCGCGGATCGACAAACGTCCCGAGGCCGATGCGCGTCAGATTTCCGGGCCGGCCCGCGGCGATGGCGCGATATAACGTAGCGATCTGCCCCTGCGGCAAGCAGACGGCCTCGGCCAGGCCCTGACCCAAGAATGACGACATTCTTGGCATCAAGCCCCAGTGCGGGCCGACGATGCGTTTCGCGAGCCCCTCGACGGCGAAGTGCTCGAAGCCAATCTTGCGATTCGATTGGCCGGCAGCATGAACGATGACGAGATCCCGCGGATGACCAGTCTTACGAAACTGATTTTCGATGCCCTCATAGAGGGCTTCGGCGACGCCCATCAGCGTGAAGCCGTCGACAGCGACCGTCGCACCGTCCGGGATCGCTGCCACGGCCTCCTGGACCGAGGCGAGTCTCACAACACGTAGCCGCCGCCGACGTTGATCACTTCCCCCGTGATATAGCCCGCTTCGTCGGATGCGAGGAATGCCACCAGGGCGGCGACATCGGCGGGCTGGCCTGCGCGGCCGAGCGGGATCTTCTCGACCTGCTTTTCGCGAATCGTGTCCGGAATGCTCCTGGTCATCACCGTGTCGATGAAACCGGGGCAGATGGCATTGACCGTCACCTGGGAACGCGCGAGCTCTTTGGCAGCCGTCCGACTCAGGCCGACGACGCCGGCCTTGGCCGCCGCGTAGTTCGCCTGGCCGATGTTGCCCATCCAACTCGCAGACGAAATATTCACGATCCGGCCTGCGCCCGCGGCGCGCATAATACGGCTCGCCGCGCGGGTCATGAAGAATACGCCTGAAAGATCGACGGCAATCACCTGGTGCCATTGGTCGTCGGTCATTTTGTGCAGCATGGCGTCGCGATTGATGCCCGCGTTGTTCACGAGGATGTCCAGACGGCCGTAGCGCGCGTTGACGTTCTCGACGACGGCATCGCACTCAGGGGCCTTCGACACGTCGAGTCTCACGCCGAGGCCGGCAGGACTCAGACCTAAGGCGACGCTGGTGGCGTCGCTCTGATTTACATCGGCGCATACGACGGTGGCCCCATCTTGGGCGAGTTTGCGGGCGATCCCCTCGCCGATGCCGCGGCCCGCTCCCGTAACAATCGCGACTTTGCCTGTCAGCAAGTCTCCAGATAGTAACGCCACGAGGCCCAGGCGAAACGCCGGGGTCACGGCTCAAAGACGACTGCGGGCTCGATATCGGCATCGCAATGGAGCGCCGTTAGGTTGAACGCAATACACGGAACGTTCCATGAAAATCAGCACATTCGCGTCCATCACCATCCTGGGCGGCACCATGGCTGGCAGCCTGGTGCTCAGCCCGGTTCGCCCGCAGCCGCTTGTCCCATCGGCGCCCGTGGCACAGACGCTGCCGTTCACCGGAACACAGGTCGCGATCGCCCGCATCAAGCATGGGATCGAGCTGGAGGCGCCCCTTGCGCCGATGGAGATCTACGAACAGTACATTCCGCCGCCGGACCCACCGGCACCCATGGTCCTGGCCGCCGCGGCGCGGACCTGGGCGCCGGCACCGGGCTATGTGACGATCCCCGTGCCGATCTATGCACAGGCAATGACGCTGGACTGCGAAACCAGCGCCTTACGCATGGGCCTTGCGACCTTCGGGCATTACTACAGCGATTCGGCGCTATTCGCCTACGAAGGCCCGGACACGCGCGCCCCGGTGATGGGGCCGAACCACACGGTCGTCCAGTGGGGCGATCCCTACGCGAACTTTGTGGGCAACGTCTGGGGAAGCGACTACACACCGACGGGATACGGCGTCTACTACCCGGTGATCGTCGCGATTGCGCACTCGCACGGGATGCCGAATGCCTACGGCGGCGAGGGTTTTGCCCCAGCGACGGTCTATAACGCGCTGTCGAGTGGCCATCCAGTCGAGATCTGGATCGAGACGAACTGGACGCGGCCCTGGATGGGCACCTGGACGGCATGGGATGGCCGCAAGATTCGCTACTCGTACGTGGAGCACGCGGTCATTCTCAGCGGCGTGTCGGCAACCCAGGTTCGGGTTAATGACCCCCTACATGGCACCCAGTACTGGATCAGCAAGTCGCTCTTCGAGACCGTGTGGCGCGACTTCAACAACATGGCGGTCATCTTCCAGTAGCAAGGCCATGCCCAGGGAGACTAGCTGTGCTTCGGCGCGAGATATCGCAACGCGAGCCGCACGGGCCCATGCCGGCTCTGATGCAATAACGGCACCTCATGTAGGGACAGCAGGCCGAACCGTCTGACCAGGTATCCCCAGACGACCGTCGTCAGCGCCGTCGCCAGAACAGCGATCAAGACCGTGAGTCGCGTCGACAGGTGAACGAACGCCAACGGCAATAACAGTAAGTACCCCGACGCGGCGATGAGACAGCGCGCCGCGTAGCCCCAGGGAATCACCAGCGTGGCTGGATCGAACGCCCGCCAGGTGATGAACGTCAATGCAAGGGTCAAGGCGGTGGTCAGCCCGACCGCGACGACGGCGCCCCACAGGCCAAAATTGCTTATTAACCAGAAATCTGCCAGTGCGGCGAAGGCTAACTGGGCGATCGTAATCAAGGCGTTCAACCAGGCCAGTTCACGAATACGGACCACCAGGCCCCAGGGGGTCGCCAGCAAGGCCGCAACGAGAAATAACAGCATGACCGGAGCGATGCGTTCGGCCGGCGGCAGGCGGCCGGATGTATAAAGCCTGATCACCGGTGCGAGCAGGGCGCCGCCTGCAAAGGCCAATGGAAAGGCCACCAGGAATATGCCCTTGTAGAAGGCGATCACTGACATCCGAATGCGGTCCGATTCGCGACGCCAGCCCTCGAGGGTACCCACGACCCAGGCGCCCGTCAGCAAGCTGGGAATCAACGAGACGAGCCGCTGGGGGATGTTATAGCCAGTGTCGTAATAGGCCACGGCCTTTGAGCCGACGAAACGTAATAGAAAAATATTCTCGAACTGCAGGCCGACAGCCGACGCGATCAATAAACTGGGCAGCCAGCCGCTCGCGTAGACGAGCAATCGCCGCCACCCCACACGGTCGCCGGGTAGACCCTCGGCTCGATTGATGCGCCGGAGCAAGATCACGAGGTACGTGATGGCCAGCGCCGACTGGCCGATCGCGCCCGCCACCAGGACGCTACCCAGGTGACCGCCGCGACGCAGAAAGATCACGGCCAGTGCCAGGGTGAGCGCCCCGGCAATTGGCGTCGCGATCGCCTGGCTGCGCATGTCGTAAACCGCCACCAGCGCGAAGGAGAGGACGCCGGTGGCGATGCCGCCGAGGAGCAAGACGGTTCCAAGGGCGAGCAGGTCGGCGACGTGGGCATGGAGGACGCTGTCGATCACGGGCCGTAACGCGAAGACCGTCGCGCTCGTCAGCACCCAGACGGCGACGACGGCAATGGCGCTCTTGCGCACAAGATCCTGGGCGGCAGCCCGGTCGCCGCGGCCGAGGACCTCCGGCAGGTAGCGAAGTAATCCCTGGTCCTGACCGAACGTGGCCAACAGGGCCACATACACCAGGACGCTCAGGACAAACGTATAGCGGCCATACTCGTCGGCGGAGAGTTGGCGGATCAGGAACGCCCCCAGCGCGAGCGTCGTGACGGCACTGGCCGCCCGCCAGGCGATCGTCCAGCCGACCAGGCCTGTGGTCCGATCCGCCAGCCCTGGGCTCGTGGCGTCGCTCGAGGGTTTCGCCATGGACTCGCGGGATTATAGGTGGCTTCCGGCTACAATGCCCGGCGATGTTCCTGTTGGCGGACCTGGTCGATCTGGTCCGTCATCCATTCTCGGCGCTCAGGCTCATAGATGCCCGCCGCCGACTGGCCGACGGGTTGATCGCCCTGGGGCTTTCCATCACGCTGCCCGCGGCCGCCGCCGAAGTTGCCGCCTTGGGGCCGTACCGGCCTCCGGCGAACCTGGGGTCGCTGCCCGCGCTGACCGCGCAGGGGGCTGATCTCTATGCCCGTTGGGTCTACATGCATCGCTTCGTGCTACCCGTCTATGGCATTGCAATCAGTGCGATTCTTTGGGGCGCGGCGGCCGGTTTGATCCACGTGATCGCCCGAGCGCTGGGCGGACGCGGCGACTTCGCCGGGCTGCTGAAACTGGTTGGCTACGCCGCGCTCGTAGGCCTTGTCGCCCTGCCGGTGGCGCTCGTGGACGCGCTGCTCAAGCTGCAGGGCGCGGCTGGAGCCGAGTTGGCCTTCGGCCAGCTCGCGACCCTCGTGGCCGTGGCCGTCTTTCTCTGGCAGAACGCCCTGCTCGTGATGGCCACGCGGGATCATTACGCGCTATCGACGGAGCGTGCCGTGGCCGCCGTCATCGGCCCCATTGGCGTGGTTGCCGTCGTGGTGATCGCCGTGATTATTCTCGGCATCGTGTTGGCGATCGTCGCGCAACAGGCATGATCGCCGGCCAGTTTCCCGAGAATTTTCTCTGGGGCACGGCCACGGCGTCGCATCAAGTCGAAGGCGGCAACCATGGCAACGATTGGTGGGCGTGGGAGCAGGTCCCGGGGCATATCAAAAACAACGACCGTTCAGACCCGGCCTGCGAGCACTACCAGAGATACTCGAGTGACTTCGACTTGCTGCGAGATTTACACCAGAATGCGCATAGATTTTCTCT
The DNA here is from genome assembly GCA_035947855.1 of Candidatus Dormiibacterota bacterium. Lineage (GTDB taxonomy): Bacteria > Chloroflexota > Dormibacteria > CF-121 > CF-121 > CF-13. Next base: position 8,089 of record DASZJR010000072.1, on the reverse strand, counting down.
CGAGTGGTCGCGGATCGAGCCGGCGCCTGGGGAATTTTCCGCGACGGCGCTGGCACATTACCGGGACGTTTTGCAAGCCCTTCGCGACCGCGGCCTGGAGCCCCTGGTCACGCTGCATCACTTCACGAATCCGACGTGGATCGCTCAGGCGGGCGGCTGGGACGCCCCCCAGACGTCAGAATATTTCGCCAGGTTTGCGCAGCGTGTCACGGACGAACTTGGAGCGCTGGCGCACTCCTGGATCACGATCAACGAGCCGACCGTGATCGCCTACCAGGGCTACCTCCGGGGCGAGTGGCCCCCCGGGACGCGCGACCTGGGCGCGGCGGCGCGGGTCCTGGTAAACCTGCTACGCGGACACTGGATGGCGTACGACCGCATCAAGTCACGGCATGCTGATCTTCAGATCGGCCTCGCGCATCACCTGCGTGTTTTCGACCCGGCCCGGCGGTTCATGCCCCAGGACCGCGCCGTCGCCGCGGCCTTCAACCGAGTGTTCAACGAGACGATGCTCAAGTCACTGCGACTCGGACGGCTGGTGTTTCCGTTGACGCGCGCCGGGCGAGCCAGTGGCCCGCGCCAGAGTCAAGATTTTATTGGCCTGAACTACTACGCGCGGGAGCTGGTGAAGTTCAATCATCGCTATCGCGCTGAACTGTTCGGCGAGCGCGTGCTCCCGGCCGGCGCCCCCAGGTCAGACCTCAACTGGGAGCTATATCCGGAGGGTCTGTATCGGACCCTACGGTCTCTGCTGCGCGAGCAGCTGCCCATTCTCGTGACCGAGAATGGCATCGCCGACGCCGCCGACGCGAAGCGACCGGAATTCTTGCTGACCCATGTGGGCGCGATGCTGCGAGCAATCCAGGCCGGCGTCCCGGTGCGCGGCTACTTTCACTGGACGTGTTTCGACAATTTCGAGTGGGCAGAAGGTTATAGCGCGAAATTCGGCTTGATCGCCTGCGATCCGGTGACTCAGGAGCGCCGGCCACGCCCCAGCGCCCGGTTATACGCCGAGATCTGTCGACTGAATGGCTTGCCGGCTAGCGTCGAGCTTCCGCAAGCGCCTCGGCAGCCCGCTGAGCCAGCCGGCCCGGCCGACCTGCGCTGAGCGTTTCGCTTGGCCGCGGTGGATCGCCGACGAGAAACCGATGCTCCATCTGGGCGATGACCTGGCCGGAGACCTCCAGCTCGGCCATCACCCGGTAGACACCGTCGGCGTGCAGCCGGACGACCGGCTCGGCGATCACCGCCGCCGGGTCCAGTTGGTCCGGAATCGTGATCCAGTCATGGCCCTTGAACCGCCGTTTCGCGAACCAGCCGCGCACTTCGCGCCATAGTGACGTCTCATAGGCGCGCTCGCGCTCGATACGCCAGCGAAGGCGCGCTCGACCGTGACGCGAAATATCATCATTGACACAGACGACGCGTAAATGCTGGAGCTTCCCCCGCGGCAGCCGCAGCAGCAGGCCGTCGACGGCGGCCTGGTTCTCGGGTAGGTCGATCGTCAACAACAATGGCGTGAACGCGTCGGCGACGGCCCGATAGGCGCGTTTGGGCCGGCGCGCGTGGTCGACGATGGACGCCGTGATCGCCGGAAAATTATCGACCAGCTGGAACACCAGGACGCCGCCGCAATGCGCGAACTTCTGCCGGCGAAAGCGATCGATCGCGAAGCGCAGCAAGTGCGCCTGGTATTCCTGGCTGGCTCGCACGCACGCATCGCGGCTGGGGTGCGTCGACGGTGGGCCGATGCCACTCCGCGCCCACTCAGCGGGCTGGTAGCCGGCGTAGCGCCAGCTCTCGTCGTCATCGGCCACCGGCCAAGCGCGGTTCAAGTGCCGCCAGACGGGCGAGTTCGCGTTCGGCAGCGCCTGGGCGCCCACTTCGGAGACGAACGCCGGGCTCAGGGTCGCCAGGTCTCGCCAGTGACCGTGGGCCCAGCCCTCGCCGCAATGCAGATCCTGGTCGCCGGCGCCAGGCAGGACCGGTCGCGACGGGTCGAGCGCTCGCATCAGCGTGGCGGCTTCTTCGTCGACGTCGCGATTTAACTGCTCCATATGCCTCTCCCCGAGCCAGGCCGATGTCCGGCTCCACGGCGGATCCGCATGAACTGCGTAGCAAATCACCGACGGCTTGTTGAAGAGCAGGTGGACCAGCTCTTCGGCCTGCGACATGACCGCGTCGCGGAAAAACGCCAGCGACCGGACATCGGCCCGATGCACATAGGACGCGATCAGTGGCATGTCCTGCCAGATCACGAGTCCTGCCTGATCCGCGGCATCGTACAGCGCCGGAGACTCGACGTGCGCGTTGAGGCGCAGCATGTCCATGTTGGCCTGCTTGGCCAGCTCCAGATCGGCTTTTAATACATCGTCGGCGGCCGCATCAAGAAAGAATTCTGAACAGTAATTGGCGCCACGCATGAACATCGGCCGGCCATTGATGGCGAAGGTCCAGCCCTCGGCCCTCGTTTGAAGCCCGACCTCACGGATGCCGAAGGTCTCATTCAGGCTCGCGCTGCGTCGTTCGTCGGCCGTGATCTCCAGCTCGGCGCGATAGAGCGCTGGCTCGCCGTGGGCCCAGGGGTACCAGAGCTGCGGATCCGGCAAGGCGAACTCCACGATCACGTCCAGGACATCGTGGCCATTGAGCCTGAAGGCGCGGCGCATCTCCAGGGGCGAAGAAATCTCGAAATTGTGGCCGCCGACTCGAATCGCCAGTTCCCCGGTCATGATCCGGCCATCGAGGTTGCGCAGCCGGATGCGGAGCGCCAGCCGCGCGAGATCCCCCTGCTCGACGCGAGGCTCGCAATGAACCCACTCGGCGACGACGTGGCCGACCTGCTCCAGCAACACGGGTCGCCAGAGCCCCATCGGGACGTGCCAGACGTACTGTTCGCCAAGCCGGCCCAGCTCTCGACTGGGATAGGGCTTGGCATCAGAATCGTTGAATAGGCCCATCAGGTGGCGCTTGGCTGCCAGGTCGGTCTCGACCGGAGCCTCGATGCAAACGGCCAGGACGTTCTCTTCGAGTAAGAACGAAGAAATATCGAAACTAAACGGCGCGAAATAGCCGTAGTGGCTGCCGAGCAAGCGGCCGTTGAGCCAGACGTTGGCAACCAGGAACGCGCCCTCGAATCGCAGGAGCGTTCGCTGCCGATGGCGAGGCCGCGGAAAGCGCACCCGGTACCAGATGGCCTCGTTGCCGGTCGTGGCGCCGTGCAAGCGCGGTACGGGCACCGGCGCCCAGGCGTCATCGTCAAAGTCGGTTCTGGAAAAGCCGCGATCTTCGCCTTCGCCGAGCGTCGCGATGGCCATCCGCCAGCCCGCGGTGAGCTCCTGGCGGTTCAGCGCCTGGACAGGAAAGATCGATAGGCAATCGTTCAATGGCATTTCAGGCAGCCCTCTCGGGCATCACGCCGTCCACGGAACGGACGCGATAGAACTCAGGCGCCTTGTGAAACTCCTCCGCGAAGCCCTCCGCCAGGCGCTGCTGCACGTCATCGACACCCGTCGCCTCCACCAGGGCCAGCACGCAGCCGCCGAAGCCGCCGCCCATCATCCGCGCGCCGACCACCAGCGGCATCCCGGCAGCGAGCTCCACGAGGCAGTCAAGCTCTCGGCAGCTTACCGCGAAATCGAGGCGGAGACTCTCATGAGATGCATACAGAAGCGGGCCAAGGCCCCGGGGCGCGCGTCGGCGGAGCGCATCGGCGGCCAGCAAAACCCGGGCATTTTCCGTGACGACGTGTTGGGCCCGGCGCCGTTCAACAGGGTTGGCGATTCGTCCGAGGTCGGCCTCGGTGGCGTCTCGCAGGCTGCGCAGCCCGAGCGCGGTGGCGGCGGCCTCGCATTCACGGCGGCGCTCGTTGTAGGCGGACGAGGCCAGCTCGTGCCGCACCCGGCTATCCGCAAGAAGCCAGGCATAGCGGCCGTCGGGGAGCGGCACCTGCTCGTCGCGCATCGACCGGCAATCCAGCAGGATGGCATTGCCGCCTCGTGCCTTAAGCGACGTAAACGGATCCATGATCCCGGTCCGCGCGCCCACGAAGCCGTTCTCCGCGGCCTGACACAACTGCGCGGTCTCGAGCGCGGACATTTCAATACCACGCGCGGCCATCATGGCGACGGCGAAGGCGACGTCGAGGGCGCCCGATGAGCTCAGCCCGGACCCGACCGGCACGTCCGATGCCACGAACGCATCGAACCCCGGTCCTGGGTCATGGCGCTTGTCGATTTCGCGTGCAACGCCAATGAGATAGTCCGCCCAGTTCCCCAGCCGGCGGGTGGGCAGCCCGTCGACATCGATCGGCGCTTGATATCGGTCGCTGCGCAAGACGACGCGAGGGTCGCGTCGCAAGCGAAGCGCAACGGCGATGTGCCGATCGATCGCGGCCGGCAGCACGAAGCCCTCGTTGTAGTCCGTGTGTTCGCCGATGATGTTCATCCGACCTGGAGCGACGGCGACGGCGCCCGGCGCGTAAGCAAACGCCTGGCGAAAGCCGCTGCGGGCGCGTTGATCCAGTTGATGTGGCGCACTCAAGACGCGTTACCCATTTGGGCAAAGAGCCAGTCCAGCGCCTCGGTGGGATTTTCAGCGACGGGCAGTGCCGGCTCGGTGCGGCCGACGCGATCGAAGCGCCAGGTCTTGATGCCGATCGTCGGCCGCCGATTGCGCAGCGCGAGGGCAATCTCGGATAGCGTGCCCAGACCGCCACCGAGGGCGACGACACCGTCTGCCGTTCGAGCCAGGATCGCGTTGCGGGCATGACCGAGCCCGGTCGCTATGGCAACGTCGATATACGCGTTCGCGTCGTCGGGATCTTCGCCCGGCAATAGTCCGATCGTCAGCCCGCCGGCCGCCTGGGCGCCGCGGGCCGCATGCTCCATCACGCCGGTCACTCCGCCACAGATCAGGACGGCATCCCGCTGCGCGATGCCGCGGCCCAGCTCGAAGGCTAGATCCGCGAGTGACGTCTGGGGGTCTGATTCACCGCAGACCGCGACCAGTCGCCGTCGAGGACTCAACGACTACGAACTATAACGCTAGATTGTCCGTAGCGGAATAACGCTTGCCTGCTTGAAGTTTCGAATGCTGACCTGGGCCGCCAGGTGCGACGCGACGTCGCGATACACGGTGGCCAGTGGCGAGTCCGGCTCATGGACCATCAGTGGCACGCCGGGGCCGCCGCCCTCACGGATGCGACGGTCCAACGGGATCTCGCCAAGGAAGGGGATCGTCATGCGCTCGGCGAGGGCCCTGGCACCGCCGTGGCCGAAGATATCGTCACGCTGACCGCAGTGCGGGCAGACGAAGTAGCTCATGTTCTCAACCAGCCCCAGATTCGGAACTTTGAGCGTATTGAACATCTGGATGGCGCGGCCCACGTCGGCCGTGGAGACGTCCTGGGGGGTGGAAACGACGACAGCGCCCGTCATCGGGATGCTTTGCGACATCGTGAGCTGCACATCACCGGTCCCGGGCGGCAGATCGACGATGAGATAGTCCAACTCGCCCCAGTTGACGTCGAACAAGAATTGCCGAACCGCCCCGGAGAGCATCGGCCCGCGCCAGATGGCCGGCTTGTCGGCCTCGATGAAGAATGCAATGGAGATAATCTTTAGTCCGTAGCGCTGGATCGGGATGATCTTCTCGTTCTCGGCGTAGGGCTTCTCGTGTTCGGCACCTAGAAGAATCGGCACGTTGGGTCCGTAGACATCAGCGTCGAGCACGCCCACGCGCGCGCCAAGCTGTGACAGGGCCAGCGCAATGTTCACGGCGCAGGTCGACTTGCCGACGCCACCCTTCCCGGCGCCGACCGAGATAATATTTTTGACGCCCTGCACCTGCTGTTTCTGCGGCACACCACCGGTGCGGGAGACCTGCGCGTCCCACGTGATCTGCGCCTTGGGCGAGCCGGGAAGCGTCGCCAGCGCGGCGTCGATGTCGTCGTGGATCTTGTTCTTCAAGGGGCAGGCCGGCGTCGTCAGCACGACCCGCATGCCGATCGTCTGCGCGTCGACCACGGCCACGTCCTGGATCATCTTGAGCTCCATCATCGGGCGGTGAAGCTCAGGATCCTGGACCGTGGCCAGCACCTGCAGGACCGTCTCTGCGGAGAGTTGCGTGACAGCCATCCGAATAAGTTTACCGCGAGCTTCGGATGTAGCTGAGGATGATGTCGTCGATCAGGCGCTCCACCGGCGCCAGGTCATCGGTGAACACGATGCCGTTGGGGCCGACCCGGCGGACGCCGCCGGTCTGTAGCGCCTCGGCCGCGATCGGCTGGAGTTTGGGATTCGATTCAGCGCTGGCCCGCGCGATGAACTGGTCGACGGTCGCCGGGCTGGAGGTCGCGTAGATCACACTGTTCGTGAATCGTCCATTCGAGTCGATCACGAAGACGTTCGGAAAAACAGCGTTCAGCGTGCCGCTGAGGGCATCGACGAGGCGATTGTCCGTGGGCGTCCGGCCGACGTTGATGGCCAGCACGCCGTCCGGTGCGAGGTGCGCTTTGGCGCTCTCGAAGAACTCGCGCGTCGTCAGGTAAAACGGGATATAGGGCTGCCGGTAGGCATCGACCAGGATGACGTCGTAATGACCAGCCTGGGTCGCCATCCAGTAGCGGCCGTCGGCGACGGTGACATGCAAATTCGGCTCGGTCATGGCGAAGTAGCGCCGGCCGACCTCTACGATCTTCGGATCGATTTCGACACCGTCGATGGGCATCGGACCGTCGATCGCCGTGAACTGACGGGCGACCGTGCCGCCCGCAAGCCCGACGAGTGCCACCCGGCTCGGCGGGCGTCCCGAGCCGAAATAGGGCGCCAGCAGGGCATCGTCCCAATAGCCATGCGTGTAGAGGCTGGTGGGATCGTAAATCGAGTGAACGGCGGTGCCCTCGTCCAGGAGCAGTTGCGTCTCCGTGCCAGAACGAACCACCTGGATGTAGTTGTAGGCCGACTCGGTTTCATAGACGCGGATCCCATAAGCCGCGCTCCGGATCGCCCCGCCGGAGAGCAGCGCCATGGCCACGATCGCGACGGGAATCAACAAGTAGAGGCGTCGCCTGCCGGGCTCGTAGAGCCCGGCCGTCGAGATGGCACCCAGCAAAAACGCCAGCACGAAGATCGTCGGTCGCGTCCCGTAAGTCGGGATCAGCCAGAACACCGGCAGGAACGTCCCGAGGATGCTGCCGAGCGTCGACAGAGCGTAGACGGCGCCCGCCGCGTTGCCGGCCGTCTCCAACTGCCGAATCCGAAGCCGGATCACGAAAGGCGACACCATGCCGAGCAAGATCACCGGCGCGGCGAACAGCACGATGACGGAGATCAGCGAGCCCAGCACTAACCCGACGGACACCTGCGCGAAGCCACTTTGTGCGATCGACAGGATCGGCCGCGAGACGAGCGGAATGGCGGCCGTCAGCAGAGCCGCCCCGCCGGTTAACTGAAACAGCAGCCGGGTGTCCGGGCGGCGGTCGGCCAAGCGGCCGCCGGCGTAATAGCCAATGGTCAGATAAATCAGGATCAGCCCGATCAGGGTGCCCCAGATGAACAGTGACTGTCCGAAAAATGGCGCCAGCAGGCGCGCGGCGGAGAACTCGATGCCCAGGCTCGCCAGCCCGCCCGTGAACGCCAGCGGCAGCAACAGACGAAGCCGTTGGCCCTCGGCAGGCGAAGGGAGTCGTGGCACCGAGGCCAACTCGGACTTGATATCGGGGCGCACGGTCCGTCTCAGGATACGCGGCGACGCCGCGACGACTTAGTAACCCGCCACCTGTTCGGATGTAACAACGTTGGCCGGGCCATATGGCGCTAGGGGCACCGATCCGGGGTGGCCCCCTCAACTTTCTCCCCGCTTTTCGACACCGGAGCGGGGCCCCTGTTATTTTGCGGCGACCGTGCTCAAAAGGGGGCCGGCGTAGTCGTGTCGCCAGATCAGTATGGCGAGGTCCTGGCCATCGGGCTCGAGGGCAACCGCCTGCTCGTAGACGTAGAAATAGACGTTTTCGAAGGTCCAGCTGCCGAGCTGGCGTTCCCGGAAGCCGGCCTGCAGGCGGCGATCCTGCTCACCAGCCGAGAACAGA
>DASZJR010000071.1:0-4301 GCA_035947855.1 Candidatus Dormiibacterota bacterium | reverse complement strand
CGGCGAGCCATCCCCGGGCAGGCGTCTGGTCAGGCACATATGCCGGCTGTCGTCGGCCCAGGTGACGGAGAGATCCCCGTTGGTGACATCGAAGGGCAGGTGGGTGGTCGAGCCGCTGCTCGTGTCGTACACCGTATTGCCGATTGCCAGCCTCGATCCATCGGGCGATTGCACTGCGAGGCTGCCCTGCGGAAGATCCACCGTGGGGACCTTATAGAGGGCTCCGCTCCACGAAGCGGCGTAGAGCCCGTCTGGAGCGAAGCTCCGCCAGTAGAGCACGACTTGTGTTCCGACCGGAATTGGCCCGCTCACCTTGAATGCGGAGGGCGAGGCTGGTGCCGACTGTATCGAGGCAGTCGTGGTCGGATGACCCGCAACACAGCCACTCATTGAGACGGCTAGGAGGGTCGTCGCCGTGACTCGCACGACCAGGCCGGGCCGGAACGACTTTCGGGCGCTAGATCGACTCATCCCTGCCCTCTATGACGGTTGATGACCCCAAAAAGTAACGTCAGGACCGTCGGGCCTGGGGCTGCCCGGCAAAAGCTGGCCGTTCGGTTTAGCTAGATCGCGCCTTGCCCCGACCCGGGCTAGCCGCAGGACCTCTAGTAGCGGCTCAGGGAGACGCGGCGACGCGATCCGGGCTGGTGACCGACGGCGCCCGGCCAGAGGTAAGAGCAAAGGCCGTGATAGCGCCTAAGCCGGAGACCGCGATCACGCCGGCCATCGGCAGCGCAGTGCCGGTCCCGGCGATGCCGACAATTGGCGCGCCGAACGCCGCCAAACCGCTCTGGATGACACCAAGCAGCGCGGATCCCGTGCCGGCCGCGTCGGGCCGCCGGGAGAGGGCCAGGGCAACGGCGTTCGGGACGATGAACCCGACGCTCGACGCGAGTAAGAAGAGCGGCAGCAGAACGGCCAGCAGTCCAAACCCGCTGACGACGACAAACAACAGCGCCAGGCCCGCGGTCGCATTGGCGACCAAACCGCCGGTGAGGAGACGTGCCGGTCGAATGCGACCGACGAGACTGCCGTTAATCTGGCTGGCCACCACAAACCCGAGCGCGTTCATCCCGAAGATCAAACTGAAGGTCTGCGGCGAGACGTGAAAGATGCCCTGCAGCACGAACGGTGAGCCAGCGATGTAGGCGAACATCGCACCGAAGGCGAGGCCGGCCGCGACCGCATAACCAATGAACGGCGTATCCCCGATGAGCTGTCCAAAGATGTTCAACGTCCCTGCGAAGCTGGCTGCGTTCCGACGCGCCACTGGCAGGGTCTCGGGCAGGCCAAGCGCCGCAGCCAGCCAGAGCAGGGCCGTCACGATCGTCAACACCAGAAATATGCCGCGCCAGGTGCTAAAGCGGAGAACCTGAGCGCCGAGGACGGGGGCAAGGATCGGCGCCAGCCCCATCACGAGGATGAGCCGCGAGAAATAGCGGGCGGCCGCTGACCCCGAGTAGAGATCACGGACGATGGCGCGTGCGATCACGATGCCGGCGGCGCCCGTCAGCCCCTGGATGAGCCGAAGGACAACCAAGAGCCATGCCGATGGTGCGATCGCGCAGAGCAGGGACGCGACCACGTAGCCGGCGACGCCAATCAGCAATGGCCGGCGTCGCCCAAGACTGTCACTGAGCGGACCGGCGACGATCTGACCGAGCGCCAGCCCGATGAGGCACGCGGTGAGGGTTAGTTGGACGACGGACTCACTGGCCGCCAGGTCGCGTGCGATCGCCGGGAGGGCCGGGAGATACATGTCAATCGACAGAGGCCCAAAGGCCGTCAAGCTGCCCAGCAGTACGAACAAGCGCAAGCGCTGAGCGCGAGTCAGGTTCGAGGGATCGCCGGATCTCAATAGCGCTGCCTCGAGAGCGACACGACGGAGCTTGGCCACAGGATCACGAACACGAGTCCACCCTAGGTGATTCCATTAGGCGGCCCCACGCATGGCTCACGAACCAGCTGGAATCAGCTCGAAGGTCGCCTGTTCGCTCAGCCTGGGGGGCTCGCCTGGTTGCGGCGGACTGAATCTTGGTCCGTACTTGCTTCCGTAAAGTTCGGAAACCATGCGTGTCTCGCGAGGATCGATCACGTGCCGCGACTTGATATGGACGTCGAGGCCTCCAAGGTGCAGGATCCCATCGCCCCGCGCCGCGAGGTTCTGCGGCCACTGCCGCGCCATTCCCTGGCCGCTCACGATGAAGAGGCGATGGCCATCGGTCACGACGAAAATCGTCACATCGTAAGGTTGGCCGGTCTGGCGCCCGAAGGTCGTGAAAGTGACCTCTCGCTCATTTTTCGCGGCGTCGACCACGTCTTGGCTGAAGGCGCTCACATGACTCCAACCGCTCTCGGGCGGCCCGAAATTCCACTTTGTCCCTTTTGACCGGCCTTTCGAAGAGGTTGGTGTCCCCGACAGGATTTGAACCTGTGCTCCTGGCTCCGGAGGCCAGTGCTCTATCCAGGCTGAGCTACGGGGACACAGGCGGACCCCGATTATAGATACGCCGGTAGCAGGGCAGTGAGCGGTTCGCGACCAACCTTACGGAATCCGTTACAGACGTGACCCCCTTGAGTGAGGGCCACTCATAAGCTGGCAGCAGGACAGGCCGATCGGAGCGAGCCGCCTGTTTTGGAGGTGGGACCGTGCGGCGTCTTCTCAACCCCTGGATTCTGTTTGTTCTCTTGGCAGCCGTACTTTCCTTCGCCGGCGTCTGGCCGAACCCAACCTAACGACTTTTGCCACTGTCAAGTTCGGATTGCTAGACTGTAGGCTGTGCTTAACAAACGGCGGGCGGGGCGTCCGCTGGTGGATGACCCCGCAGCGCCGACTCCGCTTGGGCGGCGGATTCGGCAGGCGCGGCAAGAACTCGGGCTGAGCCTGGCCGCCGTCGCCGGCGACGACTTTAGCCGAGCCTTCCTCAACCAGGTCGAGCTGGGGAGCGCCCAGCCGTCGACGCAGAACCTGCGGATCATCGCCCACCGCCTGCAACGGCCGATCGAGTACTTCCTCGAAGAGCCAGGCGACTCCAGCGCCGCGCTCGAGCTTGCGCTCGCGGAAGCCGAGATGAGCCTGCTGCACGGCGAAGCCGCCCGGGCCGAGTCACTGATGACGCGGATCCTCGCCCGGACCATCCCTATCGAGCTGCGCACGCGCGCCCAGCTGGCGCTGGCGGCCGCTCAGCTCAAGCAAGGGCGCCCGCAAGATGCACAGCCCGTCCTCGAGGAGGCGATCGGCGTCGCCGAGCGAGCGCAGTGGCATCAGCTTCTGGTCGAGCTGTATGACCGGATGGGCAGCGTCCACTACCTGCTCCGCCGGCCGCATGCCGCCGGCCAGTGGTTCGATCAAGCCCTAGAGCGTTATCAGTCGAGCGGCCTGGCCGATCCCGTCTTGAAGGCCCGGATCCTCGGCCATCGAGCCAACCTCCACTACGTGGCCGGCCAGCCGATCGAGGCCATCTCCGCATACGAATCGGCGATCGCGGCGGCGCAGCAGGTGCTCGATATGCCCGCACTCGGCGGCATCTACGAGGGCCTCGCCCTCTCGCTGCAGGAGACCGGCCAGTATGCGCGGGCGCTCTCCTACGCGCAGAAAGGCCTGCGCATCTTCGAGACGCTCCGCGACGTCCGGATGGCGGGCCAGTTGCGACTCAACATGGGCGACATGCTCCTGCAGCAGGGCCGCGTGGCAGAGGCGGACCGGCTCTTCAGCGAGGGCGCCGAGCACCTGCGCCGACTCGGCGATCGCGAGCTCTTGCCCCACCTGGTCACGGGTATGGCTGAGTCCGCTCTGGAGCGCAAGGACGTCGAGCGAGCCAACGAGCTCATCGAGGAGGCGATCGATCTCTCGACGCACTCCAGCGATCCGATGGCGACGGTGGCCGTCCACCGGGTCGCCGGACGGATCGCCCACGCGCGCGGGCGGCGGGAGTCCGCGCACCGCCATTTCGAGCGGGCTCTGGAGGTCGCCGTCACCATCGATAGCCCGGACCTGCGCGCCCGCGTCACCTACGATTTCGCCCGCGCCCTCGAAGCCGAAGGCGACACCGCCCAGGCGGCGCTACGTTTTCGGCAGGCGTATGAGGCCGGGCGGGGCGAGAGGACTCGGCTACGCGCGGTAAGTGAGCTCGACGCCTAAGTAAGCTGTACTTGACAGGGGGTGGGCAAATGTCCCAGAATGACGACCACGGAAGGTGGTGTCGTTCTTCAGGAACGATCCCCCCGCCACCATCCGACTAGAACACGCCAAAAGCTTTGGTCGCGTCGCATTCTGCGATAGACTGATCACACACAGTCAA
>DASZJR010000070.1:0-9314 GCA_035947855.1 Candidatus Dormiibacterota bacterium | reverse complement strand
AGCGCCTCGCGGCAGCCACGCCGCGAGAAGATGAAGTAGATCGCCGGCAGGAATTCCCGGCGCCGAAGACGATCGACTACGGGAAGCAGGTCATTTTCCGGCGGCCGTCGGAGCTGGGCCAGCCGGAAATCGGTCGCCGCCTCCGCCTGCGCCCGCTGGCGCGTCTCGCGCGGGATGCCGCCCTGCTCGTCGAGCAACGGATAAAACTCATTGCGCATCGCCAGCCACAGTCGAAGCTCGACCGGACGCTTGGTGACACTCACCGTCGCGATGTCGCCGCGCTGCAGGCTCATCCACTCCGCGACCTCCTGGAAGTTACTGATCGTCGCGGAGAGTCCGATGAACTTGATGTGGGGCGGCGCCTGGATGATGATCTCCTCCCAGACCGCCCCGCGCGGGAAGTCATCGATGTAATGGACTTCGTCGAGGATGACGTAGCGAACTCGCTCCAGCCGCTGCGGGTCCTCATAGATAAGGTTGCGCAGGATCTCCGTTGTCATCACGACCACGGGTGCCCCCGGGTTGATGGTGTTCTCGCCGGTGACGAGACCGACATATCCATCGCCGTGGAGCCGCCGGTAGTCACGGTATTTCTGGTTCGAGAGCGCTTTCAGCGGCGTCGTGTAAATCGTGCGCGCGTTGGTTTCAAGGCCGCGGAAGACCGCGTAATCCGCGATGACCGTCTTGCCCGAGCTGGTCGGTGCCGAGACCAGGACGCCCTGGTGCGCTTCCAGCTTTTCAATCGCTTCCACCTGGAACGGGTCGAGCGACCAGGGCAATGTCGCCTGGAAGGCGTCGATCAACGACTGGGGCGCGATCGCTTCACTCATGGGTTAACCCCATGTTAGGTGTGGGTCTGGTCGCTACGCCGCTGGTTCTTCGAGGATGGCTCGCGCCCGCTCCCAGCCCTCTTGTCGGAGTTTGAGAATGCGACGTTCGACCTCGCCCCGCGAGAACACCCCACCCATCACGGCCTCCGCAAACCCGATCGTGCTCCGGTAACCGGCAGTGACACGGGTTCCATTCGCGACGGCGTCAAAGGTCAGTCGGGTTTGGCTGGGCTGGCCGACGACGGCCGCGGCGTAGATGCGAGGGGGATCGTATTCGGTGATGACCTCCTCAGCGACGAGGTAGATCCCTGGGGTGCCTGAATCTCGCGGGAGGCGCACCCAGCCGCGCACCACCGTTCCGACCGCAAGCGCTCCAACAGAAAGCACTTCGACGCGCTCGGTTTCCGGACGGAATAGCGGTTCCTTTCGTGGCTCCGCCAGCAGGTCATACGCCTTCTCAGGTGTGCAACGAAAGACCGTCTGCGATTCGACACGGATGCGTCGAGGGGCTCGTCGCATGCACATCACCAACCAAGTGGCGATCAACGCCATGAGCACGATCGCGACCGGCAGTATGACCTCGGCTAAGAACACAATCGTTCCGCCCAATACCAGGGCGAGACCAGCGAGAAATGTCCGTGCGAGGCGTTTGGCCGCACGATGGTTCACCAGGTGGGACTCCCATCGATTCCGAAGCCAGGCGCTTAAGCCCAGGACGAGCACGCCCAGGACGAGCAGGATGTTGCCTAACGCGAATGCGGCCGAGAGGAGGTCCACTTCCAACAGCAACGCGCAACGTTGTCGGCGCCTGCGATAGGTCGAACAGTGCGCCGGAATCCCCGGCTAGCGCCGCTTCAGCGGACCAACCAGCTCTGCCGTCGCGGCGCGGTCGCGATCCTTGAGCCAGCGAAGCCGCGTCTCTTCGACTTCATCGGTGTAGCGCTGCCGGCTGCGGCGCATCGCTTTGGCGACCGCATTCCGTACGAGCGGTTCCGGCCCCTTCGCCAACCGCTCGAGGATCGACTTGGCCGCCGGCCAGTGGAACGAGCCGATGGCGCTGGAAAAGGCCATCGCGACGTTCCAGCGAACGATCTGGTCGCGGTCCTTCGACCATTCCCGGAGGCACTTCAGCGTCGCCTTGGGATCCACGCGCAGCAAGCCGTCGCCGATCGCGGACTGCCCAAGGTTGCGGCGGACGTATGGCTCCTCGTCCCGTAGGAGGGGCTGGAGCAGCGCGAGCAAGTCCGGCACCCGTTCCGGCTTGTCTCGCCGCGCCGCGTATTTCACCGCCTGGACCACCGACCGCCGGAGATTCTCGGAGCGGGAGGAGCGAAGAACTTCCAGGCGTCCGCGGATCTTCACGAAGTCGCGGTCGAGCAGGGTGCCGAGTAGCCCGCCGGCCGCTTCGCGAACCTCCCAATGTGGGTCGTCGGCGAGGGCCTCGGCGGTGCGCAGGACGCCGGCCGGGTCCTCGGGATAGCGGCTCGCGAGCAGCAAGCAGGCGACCTGCCGGCCGGTCGGCGACGGGGAGGTGGCGAGCGCGTCGATCCATCGGGTGATCCGCCCCGTCTGCGCGGCGAGGGCCGTGGCGAGCCGTTCTCCGACCTGCTGGCGGAGGGCCGCCGGGCTTCCAGGGCGTCCATGGTGGAGCTGGCCGTCGAGGGCGGTCACTACTCCGCCCGGATCGTCGCGCGCCAGTGCCGCGAGGATGGCGGAGAGCGGACCTTCCTCGACGGTGCCGAGGTCGTCGGCTCTCGTGGCGGGACTCACGTCCTGAGAATCTCGATGTGATGCCGCTCTAGGACCGCTCCGCCGTTATGGTCCTCGACAAAGTCGACGATCTTGCTCAGCACCTCGTCGGCATGCCGGCCGTCGTTGCTGACGCAGCTCACGCCGATCGCCAGCGTTTGCCAGCTGTCCAGGTCGGCCACCTCGGCGGCCGACACGTTGAAGCGGCCGCGGATTTGTTGCACCAACGAACGGCTCACCTGGCGTTTTCCCTTGAGGCTGTGATTTTCCGGCAACTGGAAAATGAGCTCGCAGGTGCCCACAACCATCTCTGTCCCATAAGAATACGTAACAACTCGCCAAAGGCTTATGGCAAGCCGGCGGAGTTCTCTTATAGTGGCGGCATGAGCGCGGCCGTTCGTGCGCCGGAGCCTGCCGCGTCGCCCAGCGAGCTGCCTGAAACCGTACCGGCACTGTTCCAGCGCACCGCCCAGCGCCAGGGCGACGCGCCCGCCCTCCATTTCAAGACGGGTCAGCGCTGGACGCCGATCAGCTGGACCGAGTACAGCCGGGCCGTCAACCGGATGGCCAATGCCCTGCTCGCCGAGGGGCTGGATCCCCAGGACCGAGTGGCGCTCTGGTCCTCGAACCGGCCGGAATGGCAGATCGCCGATATCGGGATCGCGCACGCCGGTCTGGTGACCGTCGCCATCTACCAGTCCGATTCAGCGGAACAGGTCAAGTACTTGTTGAATCACTCTGAGTCGAAGGTTCTGATCGTCGAGCAGCGGAAACTGCTCGACCAGGTCATCGCCCTGCGGGGCGAGCTGCCGGGGTTGCAGCGGGTGATCCTCGTCGAGGGCGACGCGCCGGAAGGGGAGGGCTGGGTCGTCACCTGGGAGCAGGCGCTACGTCGGGGTGATGATTTCGGCCGCGGCCGGCCGGGGCTCTTCGCCAGCCGCTGGCAGGCGGTCCGGCCGGAGGATACCGCCAGCCTGATCTACACATCGGGCACCACGGGTCTTCCGAAAGCCGCGATCCTGACGCACCGCAATCTCACCTGGACCGCGGTTGCGACCTTGCAGTGCTTCCGCGGCGACCCCAACGACCGCGTCGTTTCCTATCTGCCACTGGCGCACGTCCTCGAGCGCGTCGTCAGCGAGCTTCGCCAGCTCTGCACCGGTTGCGAGGTGTACTTCTGCCCAAGCATCGACCAGGTGATGGCAGTCGTGGCGGAAGTCCATCCGACCTACTTCACGTCGGTGCCGAGGATCTGGGAAAAAATCTACGCGGGAATTCGGGC
Organism: Candidatus Dormiibacterota bacterium; assembly: GCA_035947855.1. GTDB lineage: Bacteria > Chloroflexota > Dormibacteria > CF-121 > CF-121 > CF-13. Next base: position 5,453 of record DASZJR010000070.1, on the reverse strand, counting down.
CAGGATGGACAAGGTTACTGGCCCTCGCCGCATGATCCGCGACTGGGCGCTGCTGACGGGTGCGCTGCGCACCGCGGCGTATGAGCAGCACAAGCCAATGGCCCCCTGGGTGCGATGGCAGTGGTCGCTGGCCGACAGGCTCGTCTTCTCAAAAATCCGCGAGACGCTCGGCTTCGACAAGATCGAGGTCTGCATCAGCGGCTCGGCCGCGGTTTCACCCGACATGCTCCGCTTCTTCTACGGCCTCGGCATCGAGATCCTGGAGGGCTATGGGCTCACCGAGACCACCGCGCCGGCGACGTTCAACCGGCCAGGCGAGGCGCGATTCGGCACGGTCGGGCTGCCGCTGCCGGGGGTCGAGATCCGCATCGCCGACGACGGCGAGATCCTTGTCAAGGGCAACAACGTTTTCGAGGGGTATTTCAAGGATCCCAAGACGACCAAGGAGACGCTGGTCGAAGGTTGGCTGAAAACCGGCGACATCGGCGAGCTTGACAAAGACGGCTTTCTGAAGATCACCGACCGCAAGAAGGACTTGTTCAAGACCTCTGGCGGAAAGTACGTCGCGCCGGGCGCGATGGAGACCCAGCTCAGGAGTCGAAGGGGCATTGCCCAGGCGGTGGTGCTGGGCGATCGCCGCCCCTTCGTCGCCGCGCTGTTCACGCTCGACCGCGACGCTCCGGAAGCCAAGGCTGGTCCTAACGATCCCGGCGCGCAGCGGCTCGTCGATGAGGCGGTCCAGGTTGTCAACCGGGGCCTCTCGCACCCGGAGCAGATCAAGAAGTGGCGCATTCTCGACGGCGACTTCCTGGTCGGCGATGAACTCACGCCCAGCATGAAGGTCAAGCGCAAGCGGATCGCCGAGAAGTACGCCGCCGAGATCGAAGCGATCTACGCAGAGAAGAAGACCGCCTGACGGGCTACAACGGATGGAGGATGTCGGGCCGGATGATCAAGGTCAGGCCCAACATCACGCAGGCGGCGCCCGCGACGTAGGAAAGCATGACGCCGTGCCGCCAGGCTTTCTCCAAGAAGAACACCACCGCAAAGACAACCATCGAGGGCAGGTTCATGAAGCCGAGAACAGCAAGCACCGCCATGAGCGCCCCGCTGGACCCCACGCACCGGAGACCGTGTAAGAGTCCCGTGCGCGCCGCGGCAGACCTGCCGTTACCGTAGTCGTGCGTGAGCATGAAGCTGAGCGGCGACCGACACGCTCGCAAGCACGCGCTGTTGAGCGGCGTGAGCTGGTAGATGCCCGCGAGGACCACAATGGCTCCCCCGAGACGGGGCAGCCAGCCGTCGACCGGGGCGGCGATCGATGATCCAAGAAGCTGGATGACCCCGAGCAGGACGAGCCCGGCCGCCGTCCAGACCACAAGGTAGCCGACCACAAACGCGACCGTCCCGATGGTCGAAGCGCTTATTCAGGAGTGGATTGATTCACCCAAGTCGTCACGATTTCCCGGGCGGTTCTGCGGCGTTCCGGCTGGCACGCATACGCGAGCGAAACACCACGACGGCGGCGCCAACCAATGCGGCGCCAGAGAGGGCCCACACCACCGCCTCACCGTGAGGACTCGCCATCCCTCCAAGCAAAATGACCAAGCCCGTGAGGAGCAGCCCAGTTCCGCCTGCCGCGACAAATACCGGCGCATCCCTTGATTCAGGCTTGATGCGTACGGACGCAACGATCCCAACGAGCGAGAAGAAGAGGGCGAACCACATGCCGTCGGCGAGCGGTATTGCTGGGCAGCTATAGCAACCCGGACTGGCTTCCTGGAGGGTGCCGAAGGCAGATACGATCACCGGGACTACGACAAAGGCCAAACTTGCGCCGGCGGCGATCAGTCCTAACCATCGAACTCTTGAGAGCGGTTGCTTCATTGGTCCTCGTAGCTATGAAGGGCAATGGCTCGCAAAAGGTATTGGTCCGCTCCGTCAGCGAATGCGCAGGTAGGGGTTCCCGATCCGCTCCGCGCCGATCGTCGAGTTCGGGCCATGGCCCGGATAGACGACGGTATTGTCGGGGAGGGTGAGCAGTTGGCCGTGGAGGCTGAGCAGCATTTGCTGTGGACTCGAACCCGGTAGGTCGACCCGGCCGATCTTTCCGGCGAGCAGCGTGTCGCCAGTGAAGACGTGATTGCCGACTATGAATGAAAGGCCACCCGGAGTATGGCCGGGCGTGGGGAGCACCTCAAGCACAAAGTCGCCGAACGGCATGGTATCGCCGGCGGCGAGGTACCGGTCAGCGGACTTCAGCATGGCGGTGGCATCGGCGAGATGCATCGCGGTCACGGCTTTGGTCGCGGCTTTGACGCGCTCCTTGGCGCCGGTATGTCCGGGGTGTCCGTGGGTGCAGCAGATCCAGCGCACCGTCAGGCCCTCAAGCTGTCCGAGGATCTTAGGGGCATCGTCGCCCGGATCGATGACGACCGCTTCCTTGGTGTCGGCCGACGCCACCACGTAGCAATTGGTGTCCTTCTCGCCGACGTGCACCTTCTGGATGGACAGACGAGCCACGATTCAAGATTAGTGCGATACCCTTGTAGCGGATGGCAGAAGCTCGCCAGGCGGTCAAGTACACCTTCCTCAAAGTCGAGGCCCCTGTCCTTACCTGGCCCGTCGACGAGCGGGAGGCAGCGGTTCGCGAGTTCACCGACGTGCTGGAGAACGGTCCCACGGCCGGGGCCCTGCTCATCTACTCAACCGTCGGGCTTCGCGGCGACTGCGATCTCCTCATCTGGCAGGCGGCCGACACGGTCGACGCCATCCAGCGGGCCGAGTCGCAATGGCGGGCCACGCGCCTCGGGCCTTATTTGCGCGTCGCGCACTCCTTCCTGGCGATGATGCGGCCCTCGCCCTATCTCGGACGCCACAAACATCCGGACCAGGAAGGGCGGCGCACCCGACTGAAGCCGGCCGGCGGACGCTACCTTTTCGTCTACCCCATGGTGAAGAAGCGCATCTGGTACCGGCTGCCATACGAGCGGCGCAAGGCGATGATGGTCGAGCACTTCGCGATCGGGCACCGCTACCCGCAGGTCAAGATCAATACCGCCTACTCGTTCGGCCTCGACGACCAGGAATTCGTGGTCGCCTTCGAATGCGACGAGCCGGCCGCCTTCCTCGACCTGGTGATGGAGCTGCGCGAGTCGCAGGCGAGCCGCTATACGGAACGCGAGACGCCGATCTTCACCTGCGTGCTCATGCCGCCCGCGGATGCCCTGCAACTCGCGCTGGGGCTGAGCACAGCGGAGCCGGCCGATGCCGACGACCTTCAGCGACAGGTCAGCCTGATCGCGGGCCGATGAGGACGATCGAGGCCAGCGAACTCGGCCGGCCGGCGGCCGATCACCTGGCGCCCGCCCTGGTGCGAGCCGCGCGCCGCGAGATCGTCGAGCGGCGGCCGGTGTGGTTCATGCGCCAGGCCGGACGTGCGTTGCCGGAGTACCGGAAGGTCCGCGAATCCTACGACCTTTTCACCATTTGTCAGAACCCCGAGCTCTGCGCCGAGGTGACGCTCCAGCCGGTGCGGCGTCTCGGCGTCGACGGCGCCGTCCTCTTCGCCGACATCATGCTGCCCGTGGCCTTCGGGCTTGGGGTCGAGCTCCAACTGGTCGACGGCATCGGCCCGGTCGTCGAGCGGCCGATCCGCACGCACGCTGATATAGATAGGTTGCAGGCGCGACCGGCCGGCGAGGCCGTCCCCTTCGTGCTGGAGACGATCAAGCTCCTGCGCCGTGAGCTCGATCCCTCGGTCGCCGTCATCGGCTTCTCGGGAGCGCCCTTCACGCTGGCCGGCTACCTGATCGAGGGGAAGCCGTCCCGGGAGTTCCTCCTCACCAAGACCATGATGTACGTGGAGCCTGCCCTCTGGGATGCGCTGATGACGCGCCTCTCCAGGATGGTGCTCGACTATCTGCTGGCGCAGGTCGAGGCCGGCGCCCAGGTTGTGCAGGTCTTCGACAGCTGGGTCGGCTGCCTCTCGCCGGCGGACTACCGCCGCTACGTGATGCCGCACATGACCGGCATCTTCAGCGGGCTGCGGCGCGCTGGCGCACCCTCGATCCATTTCGCCACCGGCACGGCCGGCATCCTTTCATTGATGCGGGAAGCGGGGGGTGACGTCATCGGCCTCGATTGGCGGGTCGATCTGGGCGACGCCTGGCGGCTGGTCGGCTACGACCGCGGAATCCAGGGAAACCTGGATCCGGCGTTACTGCTCGGGCCCTGGCCCGTGATCGAGGACGGCGCGCGGCGCGTGATCGAGGCCGCGGGCGGCCGCCCCGGGCACATCTTCAACCTCGGCCACGGGGTGCTCCCCTCGAGCCCCGTCGAACACCTGCAGCGACTCGTGGAGTTCGTGCATGCCGCCTAGGCACACCGCGATCCTGCTGATGGCCTACGGAAGTCCGAACCGGCTCGAGGACGTGAAACCCTACTTCAGCGATATCCGGGGCGGTCGAACGCCGTCCCCGGAGGCGGTCGAGGAGCTGACGTCGCGCTATCGGCGCGTTGGCGTCCCCACCCCGCTCCTGGCCGTCTCGATGGACCTCGGCCGGCAGCTGGAACGGCTCTTGAACCTGGACCCCCCGGACGACGCGATCTATACGGTGCATCTGGGGATGAAGCACTGGACACCGCGAATCGCGACGGCGATCGACGAGATCGTCGATAGCGGTGCGGATCGGCTGATCGCCATCGTACTGGCGCCGCACTTCTCGACGATCAGCACGGGTGGCTACCGGCGCCAGATCGAGGCCGCCCTGGCTGCCGGCGGCAGCTCGTCACCGGTCACGCTGGACTTCATCGAGAGCTGGCACGAGCTGGACGGATACATCCAGGCGGTGGCCGACAACGCCCGGATGGTCCGCGCGGAGTTCCGCAGTCCCGAGGAGGTGGTCGCGGTCTTCACGGCGCACAGCCTGCCGGCGCGCATCCTCAATGAAGGTGACCCGTACCAGGAGCAGCTGTTGCGTACCTCGGAGCTGGTCGCCGAGCGCGCCGGCATCGAGCGCTGGCGCTTCTCGTACCAGAGTCAGAGTCACACCGGGGAGCCATGGCTCGGCCCGGACCTGGTCGAGACGATCGAGGAGCTGGCGGCCCAGGGTCATCGCGCCATCCTGGTGGCGTCGGTGGGGTTTATCGCCGATCATCTCGAGATCTTTTACGACATCGACATCGAGGCTAAGGAGCGAGCCGATGCGCTCGGGATCGAGCTGCGGCGCACGCCAATGCTCAATGCCGACCCCCGGCTCGCTGAGGCGTTGCACGCGCTCGTGAATCAACGCGCGACCCGACCAGCTGCGGTTCGATCGGGCGAGCTTCGATAAAATTGCTGATCGCATGATCTTTCTCTCCCGCATGCTGGCGATCACGCGCGGCCATCGCGGCTTGCTGTCGATCGCCGTCATTGGCTCGGTCGTCTACACGGCCCTCAGCGTGCTGCC
>DASZJR010000069.1:0-14005 GCA_035947855.1 Candidatus Dormiibacterota bacterium | reverse complement strand
CCGGATCCCCCCGGACGTCTCCTACCTCGAGATCATGAACCCGATCCTGGAACGAATCATCAACGCCCAGAACAGCCAGCTCCGGCGCTCGATCGAGATCCACACCCAGTTCACCCACCTCGCGCTCGACGGCCAGGGCCTGGAGGCGATCGTCAAGACGCTGGGCGAGCTGGTGGAGAGCTCGGTCACGCTCGAAGATGTGAGTTTCCATCTGCTGGCCAGCCACGTGGTCCCCGGTGTCACCGACAAGCACCGGCAGCAAACGCTCGCCCACCACGGCACCCCGCTCAAGGTCCGTCAGGCGGGGGCCATCAAGAGCATGCTGGAGGAGGTCGTGCGCGGCCGCGCGCCCCATAAGGTCCCGCCCTTTCCGGAGCTGGGGTTGACCGCGCCCCGGATCATCACGCCGGTCCTCGCGGGACGCGAGAACCTGGGCTACCTGTCGATCATCGATCACCCGCAGCATCTCGAGGAGCTGGCGATGGTGGCGATCGAGCACGCCGCCACCGTCATCGCGCTCGAGATGATGAAACAGCGCGAGGTGGCGGAAGCCGAAGACCGGGTGCGCGGTGAGCTGGTCGATGACCTGCTCAACGGCACCTTCGGCGACCAGGCGAACGTCCAGCGCCGGGCGCGACATCTTCACTACGACCTCTCAGTGCCGCACCGGCTGCTGGTGGTCGATGTGGACCACTTCGGACGGTTCATCAGAGAGCGACGCTACGAGGAAGGGCGCGTCATCGCGCTCAAGCATCAGCTGTTCCAGGTCGTGACCGGCGTCGTTCGCCGTCAGCACCCGCGGCACCTGGTCAGTGCCCACATCGACAGCGTCATCGTGCTCGTGCCCCAACCCGCGGGTGGCACCGACCCCGAGGCCGAGGGCCTCGCGACGCGGATCCGCGAGGCCGTCGCCGAGTCGGAGCTCGGCATCACGGTGTCGGTCTCGATCGGCCGGCTCTGCGTGAAGCCTGAGGACTTCAAGCCTGCCTTTAACGAGGCCCAGCGCGCGCTCGACCTGATGGTGCGCTTCGGCAAACGCGAGCAGGTGATCAACTACGAACGCCTCGGTGTCTACCGGCTGCTGGCGCAGGTCGAAGATCGGGCCGGCCTGGACGCCTTTGCCGGCCGCATGCTGGCGCCGCTGGTCGATTACGACCGCGCCCGCGGCACGCCGTTACTGAAGACCCTCGAGGTGTACCTGCAGCGGCACGGCAACCTCCGGCAGTCGTCGCGCGATTTGCATATTCACCTGAACACCCTGCATTACCGGCTGCGCCGGATCAGCGAAGTCACCGGGGTGGACCTCAAGGACGCCGACGCTCGGCTGGATCTCCTGCTCGCTTTGCGGGTGCGAGCCCTCGCTGAGACTCGCTGATGAAAACGATGGCGGCGAAGATCTGGGATGAGCACATCGTCGCCGCCGGCGAGGGCGAGCCCGACCTGCTCTACGTCGATCTCCACCTCGTCCACGAGGTGACGTCGCCGCAAGCCTTCGAGAGCTTGCGCCTGGCCAACCGACGGGTCCGCCGGCCCGACCTCACCGTCGCGACCATGGACCACGATGTGCCGACACGCGGCGGGCGGGCGGCGGCCGACGAGATTGCGGAACGCCAGATGTCGGCGCTGGAAGCGAACTGCCGGCGGGAAGGCATCTTGCTGTACGGCATGGGCCACGCCCGCCAGGGGATCGTCCATGTCATCGGGCCCGAGCTCGGCCTCACCCAGCCTGGGCTGCTGATTGTCTGTGGCGACTCGCACACCTCGACCCACGGGGCATTCGGCGCGCTCGCCTTCGGCATCGGGACATCGGAAGTCGAACACGTGCTTGCCACCCAGTGCTTGCGGCAGCGCCGGCCGAGGACGATGGCCGTCACCGTCGATGGCGACCTGCCGCTGGGCGTCACGGCCAAGGATGTGGCGCTCGGCATCATCGCCCGGATTGGCGTCGACGGTGGCCGCGGGCATGTCATCGAGTACCGCGGGTCGACGATTCGCGCGCTGTCGATGGAGGGCCGGATGACGGTCTGCAACATGACGATCGAGGGTGGCGCGCGCGCGGGCATGGTGGCGCCGGATGAGACGACGTTTACCTATTTGAAAGGGCGACCGCACGCGCCCCGCGGCCAGCAATGGGAGGAGGCGGTCGCGCGCTGGAAGGCCCTGCCGACCGAGGCGGGCGCGGAATTCGACCAGGATGTGTCGATCGACGCTGGTCGGCTCGCGCCGTACGTGACCTGGGGCACCAATCCCGGGCAGTCGGTGCCCGTAACCGGCAGCGTACCCAACCCGGCAACCGAGACCGATGAGCGAGCGCTGGCCTACATGGCGCTCGAGCCGGGAACGAAGATCGAGGCGATCGCGATCGACCGCGTCTTCATCGGCTCCTGTACGAACGCCCGCCTCGAGGACCTCCGCCTGGCGGCGACGGTCGTGCGCGGCCACACGGTGCATCCCAATGTAAGAGCGATGGTGGTGCCGGGATCGGCGAGCGTCAAGCAGAAAGCCGAGGCCGAAGGACTGGACGCGATCTTTCGCCAAGCCGGCTTCGAGTGGCGCGATGCCGGCTGCTCCATGTGCCTCGGCATGAATCCCGACATCCTCGGGCCGGGCGAGCGCTGCGCATCGACGAGCAACCGCAATTTCGAAGGCCGGCAGGGGAGCGGCGGCCGCACCCACCTGGTCAGCCCACCGATGGCAGCGGCGGCGGCGATCGCCGGCCACCTGGTCGACGTGAGGGAATTCTCGAGGAACTGATGGAACCCTTCACCCGCGTCACCGGCGTTCTCGCCCCGCTCGACCGGGCAAACGTCGACACCGATCAAATCATCCCCAAGCAATTTCTCAAAAGGATCGAGCGCTCCGGTTACGGCCCCTTCCTTTTTTACGACTGGCGCCGCGAGGGCGACTTCATCCTCGACAAGCCGGAGTACCGGGGCGCGCAGGTGATGGTGACTGGCGCGAACTTCGGTTGCGGATCGTCGCGCGAGCACGCGGCCTGGTCGTTGCAAGACGCCGGGTTTCGGGTCGTGATCGCGCCGTCCTTCGGCGACATCTTCAAAAGCAACAGTTTCCGAAGCGGCCTGCTCCCGGTCGAGCTCCCTGAGCCGCAGGTTGCCGAGCTGATCCGTCTCGCTACCGAGGAGCCAGGCATGGAGGTCACGGTCGACCTTGGGGCCCAGCGGATTGGCGCTGGCGGATTCGAGATCTCATTCGCGATCGACCCGTTCTACCGCGAGTGCCTGCTCAACGGTTGGGATGAGGTCGCGCTTACGCTGCGACAGGAGGCCGATATCGCGCGCTACGAGAGATCGCGACCGGCCTGGCTTCCGGCGGCAACGCTCTAGCCACTCACTCGAGCAGTGACTCGAGCCGGGCCGCCGCCTGGGCCGGTGGGTCTGTTGCGCGCAGTCGAGCGGAATGCTTCGCGGCCCTACGGCCCATCTCCTCATTGGCGAGCGACCGCTTCACGGCGGCGCCGATGGTTTCGGGCGTTGCGTGCTCGCACGGCACAACCTCGGCGACACCGAGCGACTCGGCGCGTGCGGCGACTCCCGGCTGATCACGGTTCCAGGGAATGACCACCATCGGCCTCGCGTGCCAGAGCGCCTTCATCACGCTTCCATGACCCGCGTGGCTGACGAGCAGCGCGGCTCGCTCCAACACCGCCGAATGCGAGACGGTCTTCTCGACCCGCACGTTCGATGGATGAGCAGAGAGCTCTGAAGGCTCGTGTTCCGGTCCGAGCGTGACGAGAACGCGGACGGGCTCGTTGGCGAGCGCGCGAACAGCCGCGTCGGCGAGCGCGACGTCATCCTGACGCTGCGAGCTGATCGAAACGAGGACCCATGGATCGCCGGGTTCATCAAGGTAGGGTGGCCGTTCTCGAGGTGGCTCCCAGATGCCGAGCGGTCCGACGTAGTGATGACGAGACGGCAGGCGGTCAAAGGAGTAATCGAAGACCTGGTCGGTGGCGTGCAACACGAGGTCCGCTGACTCGAGCAGTTCCGCGTAGCGCGTGATCAAGGGGATCGCCCGCGGGCCAAAGTCCTCCTCGATCGGCCGCGGCGGGTTGGGGCCGATGTAGAAGGTGCTGTTGACGACCGCCCAGGGGAACGTCGGGCAGGTGGCGTCGACCGCCTCGACGCCAAAGAGCGAGGTGACGATGGCCGTGGGTCGATGACGGTCGATCGCCAGCGAGATCGGCTTCGCCGCATCGTGGGCCCACACCGTCATCCCCCGTTGAAGGATGGGGCCGGCCTTTGCCAGGTCGCCGCCCGTCGCCCGCATCGCATCCTGGACCACGGCTGCCAGGCGAGGACCGAGGTCGACCTCTGCGGGAAGGAGCTCGACCTCCACCTGGAGCGGAGCGAGCGTGCGCTGCACCGACGCATCGCCGAGAAAGGTGATCTCGTGGCCCCGCTCACGCAGCGCCAGGCTCGCGGCGATAAGTGGCGGCAGGTCGCCCCCGGCACCGCCCGTGGCGACGACGAGGATCTCGCTCACCGGTCAATGATGCGCCGATTCGCCAGATGTTCCAGTAACACAAGGCGTTCCCGGGGCGTTCCGTCACGTAAACGCCCCGGGCGCACCGTTCGTAGTACAGGTGAACAAGGAGGACACGCTGGCCGTCGCTGATCGTTCGTGGTTCGAAGCGCACGTTCGGCTGCTGGCGCGTCCTGCCTACCAGTTCAGTCTGATGCTTACCCAGAATCCCGCCATCGCCGAGGAAGTCCTGCAAGAGGGACTCACCCAGCTGTGGGCGACGCCAACGACGCCGGCCGAGCTGGCTGAATTCCGCCGCTATCTCTATCGCGTGATCGCCAGCCGTGCCACCGACTACCATCGACGCCAGGCGCTCGCCAGGCGCGTCCGGTTCTGGGCGCCGGCGCCACCGGACCCGATGCTGGAGGTCGAGCGCCGCGCGGGTGACCAGGAGATGGGCCGCCTGCTACGGTCGCTCTCGCCGCGCGAGCGCCAGGTCGCTTACCTCTATTACTTCGAGGATCAGCCGGTCGACGAGATCGGCCGCGCGCTCGGCATCAAGCCCGCGACCGTGCGGGTGTTGCTTCACCGAACCATTCAGAAGCTGCGCCGGCTCGGTCCGGAGTTGGAACTGAAGGAGCAGTCGAGCTGATGGCCAACCACCTCGACGTCGAGAGCCGACTGCGACGCTACGCGCAGGCGTTCCAGCGCGAGGCGAACCCGCCGGCCAACCTGGCCGGATCGTTGATGAACGGCCTCGCCGCTGCTCGACCCGCTGCCAATCGGAGCCTCGTTCCAGCCTTCGCCACGGCCGCTGGCGTGCTGGTGGCCGGCCTCGTGATCGCGTTCGGCGCGATCCAGCTCCACAACCTGGGCCGGCCGTCGCCTGTTGTCACCCCTCCCGTCAGCGTCACGACGCCGACGCCGAGCGCGAGCCCCGAGACGACGCCCACGCCGTCGGTGTCGCCCTCAGCGACGGCAACGCCGACCCCCACCGCGGCGCCGCCGTCAGGCGCCATACCCGGAGGCATCCCCTCGCTGGCGTCGATTCAAATGGTCGGTGCCCACCTGGGCTGGGCGGTGGGCTCGCACGCTATCTACACGACCAGCGACGGGACGCATTGGGCGAAGCAGTATTCATCGACCGAGGACTACGTTGGCGTTGACTTCATCAGCAGCACGACTGGCTGGGTTGTAGGTGGCCGGACGCTGGTCGGAACCACCGATGGCGGACGCACCTGGCACCAACTCGGCGAAGCGGGGCGGCTGATTCGGTCGGTTCACTTCGTCAACGCCAACCAGGGTTGGGGGATTTCAGGGGGTGAGCCGCTCATCATGCATGGCGTCCTGATCCCCGCTGCCGGTGGCACGGTGGTCGTCTCGAATGATGGCGGCCGGTCGTGGGCAGATCTGACCAGCCCGCGCGATCCGCAGTCATTGTGCTTCAGCGACCCGGGGCATGGTTGGCTGGCGACGCAATCGGGAACGGTGTATCGCAGCCGGGACGGCGGCCAGACCTGGAGCCAGGTTCTAAAGATGGCCAGCAGCCAGCCGGGTCTTAGCGGTTTTGCCCGCGTCGAGTGCGCGGCACCCTCCGCGCTGTGGGTCCAGTGGGCGCCCGGAGGTGCCGCCGCCGGCCACTCGCCGTACGTGGTCTATGCGTCGATGAACGGCCAATCCTGGCGGACTGTGATGGCCGAACCCGGCACGATCGGTAACGAGCTGCCGGGCGTCCCCGCGGGTCCGGGCAGCTATCCGGGAAGCTTCAGTGTGGTTGACCCGACTGATGCCGTGTTCGTCGGTGACACCCCGCCAGCCAACGCAGCCACCTGCATGATCGCCACCAACGGCGGCGCAACCTTGAAGACGACTGGCTCGATTGCGGGCACAGGTCAGACCGCGGATGCCGCCTTCGTCAGCACATCAATAGGGTGGGTGCTTACCTCCAACGCCAACGGTGACGAGGTGATCGACGCAACAAGCGACGGGGGCTATCACTGGTCGCAGCAGCTCGCAGTGCCCAGGCCTACGGGTGGCTAGAAACTACCAGGTCGTGGCGATGTACTTCGTCTCGAGAAACTCCATCAGTCCCTCGTGCGCGCCTTCCCGGCCGATGCCGCTTTGCTTGACGCCGCCGAACGGCGCGGCCGGGTCGGAGATGAAGCCGCGATTGAGCCCGACCATCCCGGACTCGATCGCCTCGGCGATCGCAAGCCCTTTGGCCAGGTCGCGCGTATAGACGTATGAGGCGAGGCCACGGTCGCTTCGATTCGCAAACTCGATGGCTTCGTTGACATCGCGGAAGGTCACGACCGGAGCAATCGGCCCGAAGATTTCTTCCTTGAGGATGTGCTCATCGGGTGGCACCTCGCTGAGCACCGTGGGCGGGACGAAATACCCCGGGCGGTTCGGCGCTTTGCCTCCGGTCAGCACCCGGGCCCCATGGCCCGCCGCTTCCTCGACCAATCCCAGCATCTTCTCGCGCGCCGGCTCGTTGATCACCGGCCCGACCTTGACGTCGGGATCCATGCCTGAGCCAACCGGTAACGCGCCCATGGCGCGGGCCAGCATCGTCGAGAACCTCTCCGCGACCGGCGCCTCGGCGTAGAACCGGTTCGCGGCGATGCACGACTGGCCCGTGTTGCGCATCTTGGCCACCATCGCACCCTCGAGGGCGGCATCCAGATCAGCGTCCGCCAGCACGATGAACGGCGCATTGCCGCCTAGCTCCATCGAGCAGCTGATCACGTTCTCCGCCGCCTGGGCCAGCAAGATGCGCCCCACCTCGGTGGAGCCCGTGAAGGAGAGCTTGCGCACCCGCGGATCCTTCAGCATGGCCTTGACCACTTCCGACGAGCGCTTCGATGGAATCACATTGACGACGCCCTTCGGCACGCCGGCCTGCTCGAGGAGGTCCGCGATCGCGAGCGCCGTCAGCGGCGTTTCCGATGCGGGCTTCAACACGACGGTGCAGCCGGCGGCCAGGGCAGGACCAATTTTCCGGGTGGCCATCGCCGCCGGGAAATTCCAGGGCGTGACCAGCACCGAGACCCCGATTGGCTGGTGCTCGACGAGGATGCGGTTGGCACCGCTGGGCGAGATCGACACCGAGCCGATATTCCGCACGGCTTCTTCGGAGAACCAACGGAAGAACTCGGCCGCGTAGGCGACCTCGCCGCGCGCCTCGACCATCGGCTTGCCGTTCTCGCGGACCATCAACTCGGCGAGCCTTTCCTGGTCGCGGATCATCAGCTCGAAGCCTTTGCGCAGGATCTCGGCGCGCTGCCGAGGCGGCTTCGCAGCCCAGGGTCGGAACGCGTCGGCAGCCGCCTTCACGGCCGCGAGCGCATCGTGCACCGAGGCGCTGGCGACGGTCGCGATCACCTCGCCGGTCGCCGGGTCCTGGACGTCGATCCGCTGGCCGTCGGCGGCCGGTCCCCAGGACCCATTGATGTAGAGATCGGTATGGCGAACGGAGATCAGCTCACTGACCGGGGTCACGGTTCAAGGTTAACGAATGTCCGGAGGCGGCCCTGTCGATTGGCGCACCACCAGCTCGGGGGCGAGCCGCCGAGGTGCCGGCACCCGGCCCGGCGACGTGAGCATCTCCACGAGAAACTGGGCGGCGGTCCGGCCGAGTTCCTCGCGCGGTTGACGGATGGAGGTGAGCGGCGGCACGATGCGCTCATCGTGCGGCAGATCGTGGTAGCCGATTATCGACAGGTCCCTCGGCGCCAGCAAGCCATGTTCCTCCGCCGCGGTCAGCGCGCCGAAAGCCATCAGGTCGTGATGCGCGAAGATACCGGTCGGCCGCGGTCCCTTGCGATCGAGGAGCTTGCCCATCAGGAGACGGCCATCTTCGGGTGAACCCGTGGGGGCGGTGGTCCGAACCACGACTTCCACGGCGCCCGCGGCCGCAATCGTCTTGCTGAACCCCTGGGCACGCAACACGCAGGAGTTGACGTCGGTCGTTCCCCGCAGTTGGGCGACACGCCGGTGCCCGAGCGACAGGAGATGTTTGGCTGCCAGTACGCCACCCATGAAGTCGTCATTGGTGGCGGCCGGCAAGCGGATCCCGGGAACCTCCTGAACTGCCAGCACGAGTGGGATGCCCTGACGGCGGATCCGGCGCAATCTCGGGGCGTCGCGGGTGCGCGCGCCGGTGATGATGATGGCGTCGACGCGGCGGCTCATCAGGTGATCGAGGATCCGGTCCAGGCGCGCCGAATCGTGCTGCGTCTCCGTGATCAGTGACATCAAACCGGCCCGCTCCAGCTCGTTGGCGATGCCGCGGAGGACCGGGGCGATGTTGGGATTGCCCAGGTTGCCGGTGACAACGGCGACGGTATTCGTGCGACCGCGCTTCAGACCACTGGCCACCATGTCCGGCTGGTACCCCATCCTCTTGGCGACGGCCTGGACAAGCTTCCGGGTGTCGACGCTGACCCGCCGTACGTTGGCGGGATCAAGCGCGCGGGACACGGTCGAATAGTGCACGCCCGCTGCCCGAGCAACCTCCTCCAGGGTCACGATCGTCCGCCCCCGGCGCGCGTTGCGGTCGCCCACCCCGTCGCCCCTCCCTGCCATCACCCAGGCGCTCGACGCCTGGTCCAACGTTAACCGCTTGTGAAGCGGTCTGCATCGGGAGCAACGCTCCGCAACCTATCGCGGCTACGGTTAACGGACGCCAAACGTTTGGCGCACGAAAAACGACTAGCTCGCCAAACGTTTGACAGATCAAATCGCGGCGGCTAGCATGGCGGTCAACGAGGGGTTCGCGACGCGCTATCCCCGAGTGCCAGGGCGGCGAAGGGGGCGGCGATATGGATGCCGGCGCAGAGCGGTTGTCTGTAGCGCCGCTCCGCCTTGGCGTGGGCCCGGCCCTGCCACTTGTGCGGATAGGACGAGGCTGCGTCATCCTTTTGTAGCAATCGTCCGTGGCATGCAGCAGCGACAACCGATAGCGTGGGTATCTCAAATTGGGGTACGCGGGCTTGTACGACTCGCGCTTCGAGCACGACGCCTGCGGGATCGGTTTCGTCGCTGACGCTGGAGGGCGAGCCAGCCGAGGAATTGTCGAGTCCGCCCTCGCAGCGCTGCATCGTGTCCGCCATCGCGGAGCGGTGGCCGCGGACCACCGGTCAGGCGACGGCGCAGGTCTCCTGGTGGCCATTCCCCATGCCCTCCTCCGCGACTGGATGCAGCAGGCCGCGATCAACGTCGAGCCCGGTGTCCGGCTTGGGGTGGCCGTCGTCTTCCTCTCGAACGCCCCTGGCGCCGACGGTCACAATCAACGACGTCTGACGCGGCGGCTGTTCGACGAGGCCTGTCGCGCCGAGCAGCTCGACCTGATCGATTGGCGCCCGGTGCCGGTCGAACCGGCGGCGCTTGGCGATCTGGCCCGCTCGACCGCTCCGCACATCGAGCAGGCCGTCATCGCTGTCGGCGACTCAGTGTCGAGTGCCGATGCGGAGGCGCGCTGTTATCGGGCGCGCAAGCGCGTCGAGCGCTCCGTTCGAGCGGCGAGTCTGGGAGTCTACGTGGCGTCCATGTCGTTTCGGACCCTGACCTATAAGGCGATGTGCGCCGCCGATCAGCTGGCCGCCTTCTACCCCGACCTTCGCGACCAACGATTCATCGCCCCCTTCGCGATCTTCCACCAGCGCTACAGCACGAACACCGCCCCCTCGTGGGAGCGGGCTCAGCCGTTCCGGATGCTCTGCCACAACGGCGAGATCAACACCATCCAGGGCAACGCCAACCGGATGCGCGCGCGCGAGGGACGTCTTGGTGCCAAAAGCTCGGCCGACGAGGGCCTGTTCATGCCCGTCATCGATGAGCGGGGTTCCGACTCGGCGATGCTCGACAATGCGCTCGAGCTGCTGGTCCGCGGTGGCCGCGACGTGCGGCAGGGTCTGGCGATGCTGGTGCCGGAGGCATGGGAGGGTTTCGACGTCGATCCCGCGGTCCGCGATTTCTACCGCTACCACGCCTGCCTGATGGAGCCCTGGGATGGGCCCGCCGGGCTGGTCTTCACCGACGGGATGCGGGTCGGCGCCGTCCTGGACCGCAATGGCCTGCGTCCGCTGCGCTATGCCGTCTGCGAGGACGGACTGGTCGCGTGCGCCTCGGAAGCCGGCGCGGTTGACGTCGACGGCCACGGCCGCGTCCGGCGGGGGAAACTCGGGCCGGGCGAGATGCTTTGCGTCGATCCCGAGCAGGGCGGACTCGAGGAAAACGACTCCATCAAGAGCCGGCTCGCCGCGCAGGAGCCGTACGGTCGGTGGTTGGACGACAATCTGCAATCACTCGAGCCCGGGGAACCCGACGACGAGATCACGCCAGACCTCGTGGCCCGCCAGGCCGCCTTCGGCTACACGAAGGAGGAGTTCACCTACGTGCTGCGACCGATGGCGACCCAGGGCAAAGAGCCGATCTTCTCGATGGGCGACGACACCGCGCTTTCGGTGCTGGCCGGCCCGACGCGCCTTCTCTACGGTTATTTCAAGCAGCGCTTCGCCCAGGTGACGAACCCACCGATCGACCATCTCCGGGAGCGCCTGGTGATGTCGCTGCGCAGCTATCTGGGGCCGCCGGCTCCGCTGCTCTCGACCGGTCCCGCCGCCGCACGACTGGTACAGCTCGATTCATTCGTCCTCTATCCGTCAGGACTCGAGGCAGTGCGAGCGCTGGGCACTCCGTTTGCGTCGAGCGACCTGGATGCGACCTTCGCGGTTGCGGATGGACCGTCAGGACTGCGGGCAGCCTGCGAGCGGCTGGCACAGGAGGCTGAGCGCGCCGCTCGCTTTGGGGCCTCGGTCCTGATCGTTTCCGATCGCGACGCCGGCCCGGAGCGGGCGCCCATCCCGGCACTGCTTGCCCTCGGAACCGTGCACCACCATCTGATGCGCCAGGGCCTGCGCGGCCGGACCAGCCTGGTGGTCGAGACGGACGAGGCTCGCGAGGTCCACCACGTCGTCTGCCTGTTGGGCTATGGCGCACAGGCGATCTGTCCGCGTCTCGGCATGGCATCGATCAGGACGCTGGCCTCGGCCGGCCATCTGAAAGGGGAGGCTGCCGATGGCCGGGGCGCGCAGGAGCATTACGTCAAGGCGCTCGAGGACGGGACGCTCAAAGTGCTCGCCAAGATGGGCATCTCGACGCTCGATGGCTACCAGGGGGCGCAGATCTTCGAGATCATCGGCCTCGACGCCGACGTGGTCGACCTCGCCTTTGCCGGAACGCCGTCTCCCGTGGGCGGCGCGACGTTCACCGATATCGCCGAGCAGGTGCTGGCGCATCATGCCAGCGGGTTTGCGACTTCCTCACCCGCTCTGGTGAGTCCCGGCTTTTTCAAGCATCACAAGCAGGGGACCGAATACCATGCGACGAACCCCGATGTGGTCGATGCCCTTCACGACGCCGTGCCGGCAAAAGACGTCGTGGCGGCCGTGGCGGGTGGCGCATCCGCGAAAGAGATGGCTGCCGCACACGCGCTGCAGCGCGCGGTGGCGACCGGACCGGATGGCAATGGCTATGCCTCGTACGAGAAGTTTGCCCGGCTCGTCAACGACCGTCCGCCGACCTATCCAAGAGACCTGCTGGCGATGCGACCGGCCGGCCCAGCGGTTCGCCTCAATGAGGTCGAGCCCGCGACGGCGATCCTGCGGCGGTTCTCGACCGGCGCCATGTCGCACGGCTCCATCGCCGCGGAGGCGCACGAGACGATCGCGATCGCGATGAACCGGCTCGGCGGAAAGAGCAACACCGGCGAGGGTGGCGAGGACCCGGCGCGATATCGCACGAAGGGTCTGCCGATCGACCGCAATTCGCGGATCAAGCAGGTGGCGTCGGGGCGCTTCGGGGTCACGCCCGAGTACTGCGTCTTCGCCGATGAGCTGCAGATCAAGATGGCGCAGGGATCGAAGCCCGGCGAGGGCGGCCAGCTGCCGGGCCACAAGGCGACCGCCGAGATCGCCCGCCTTCGCCATACCCAGCAAGGCATCGCTCTGATCTCGCCGCCGCCGCATCACGACATCTATTCCATCGAAGACCTGGCCCAGCTGATCTACGACCTCAAGCAGGTCAATCCCCTCGCGGCCGTGTCCGTCAAACTCGTCGCCGAGGCAGGCGTTGGGACGATCGCCGCCGGCGTGGTCAAGGGTCTGGCCGACGTGGTGCATATCGCCGGCATGGATGGCGGGACGGGCGCCAGCCCGCTGTCGTCGATCAAGAACGCCGGAATGCCGTGGGAGATTGGCCTGGCCGAAACTCAGCAGACGCTAAGAATCAACGACCTGCGCCATCGGGTCCGCCTGCGCGTCGACGGTGGCATCAAGTCCGGCCGCGACGTCGTCATCGCCGCGTTGCTGGGCGCCGACGAGTACAGCTTCGGCACGGCCGCGCTCCTGGCCGAGGGTTGCATCATGGTGCGGACCTGCCACCTGGACACCTGCCCGGTCGGGATCGCAACCCAGCGTCCGGAATTGCGCGCCAAGTTCGCCGGGACACCGGAGATGCTCGAGGCCTACCTGACGCACGTCGCCGAGGAGATCCGCCATATCCTCGCAAGCCTGGGCCTGCGAAGACTGGACGACGCGATCGGCCGGACGGATTTGCTGTCGCAGCGGATCACGGGGGATCCGCATGCCGACCGCCTCGACCTTTCACCACTACTGAGCGACGAGGGCTCGGAGCCCCGCCGGTTCGTTGGCTCGATTCCGCTACAGCGGCCGTCGTCGGCGCTGGGCGATCGCGTCTGCCTGGACGCCCTGATGGCGGTTCTTACGGGTGCCGACGTGCGCGCCAACTACGCCATCGAAAATTCTGACCGCTCGGTCGGAGCGAGGTTGGGTGGCGCGCTGGCCCGGGAATATGGGGCGTCGCCGCCGGCCGGTTCGGCATCTTTCACCTTCACAGGGTCGGCCGGCCAGAGCTTCGGCGCATTCCTCACCGACGGCGTCGAGTTCGTCCTCATCGGTGAGGCCAACGACTACGTCGGAAAGGGCATGGGCGGCGGGCGGATCATTCTGCGCCCGCCTGCCAACGATGCGGGCGATCCCCACCTGCTCGGCAACACCGTCCTTTACGGCGCGACCGGAGGCGAGCTCTTCTGCGCCGGGAAAGCGGGTGAGCGCTTCGCGGTCCGCAACAGCGGCGCCTCCGCGGTGGTCGAGGGCGTGGGGGAGCATGCCGCCGAATACATGACGGGCGGCACCCTGGTGTTACTCGGCCCGGTAGGCCATAACCTCGGCGCGGGAATGACGGGTGGCGAAGTCTTCGTCTACGACGACGGGATTGGGGTGCCCGCGATGGTGAATCCTGAGCTGGTCGACGTCCATCGGCTCGGCGGGGAGCACCAGCTCCTGGCGGAGCAGGGCCTGCGGTTACGATCGCTGATCGAAGAGCACGCGAGGTACACAGGGTCGTCGGTGGCTCGCGCCATCCTCGATGACTGGCACGCGGCGCTGCATCGGTTCTGGAGGGTCGCACCAAAGGCCGACGTCGCCCTCATCGAGAACGC
>DASZJR010000068.1:0-3188 GCA_035947855.1 Candidatus Dormiibacterota bacterium | reverse complement strand
GCTCTCCAGCTTCACCTGGAGGGAGCGGATGGTCATTTCTGCCGACGGCCTTTTCGCCCTGCCTCCTGACGCGGACCCGCGCCAGTTGGCGATGCTGACCATCAATCCCCCGACCGCCGCGCTCCTGCTCAGCGAGTATGTGAACCTGACGCCGGGCGAGTGGGTGGTGCAGAACGCCGCCAATTCCGGTGTCGGGCGGTGGGTGATCGCGTTCGCGAAAATGCGGGGCCTGAAGACCGTCAACATCGTCCGGCGGCCAGAGCTCGTGCCCGAGCTTGAGGCGATTGGGGGAGACCTCGTCGTCGTCGACTCCCCCGATGTCTCAGAAAGGATCAAAACGGCTATCGGTCGGGCTGAGCTGCGCCTGGCGCTTGATGGTGTCAGCGGGCCGGCGACAGGGGTGCTCGCAGCGACGCTCTCGCCCCGCGGCACGCTCGTCAGCTTTGCGGCCATGAGCTCGAATCCGATGTCCATCAGCCCGCTGGACGTCATCTTCAAGCCGGTCACCGTACGAGGCTTCTTCATGGCCCACCCGGAGTTTGCCGCCAAACTTGCGCCGGCCGCGGCCCAGGCGGCGGAGATGATCGCGTCCGGGCGGATGCAAGTTCCAGTGGCGGCAACCTACCCCCTCTCGTCCATCAAGGAAGCGGTCGCGCATGCGCAGCGCGGCGGAAAGGTTCTTCTGGACGTAGCCGGATCATCCACCTGACCCCGGAATGGCCGGCTCCGGAGGTCGGGCGGTCAGTCGAGCGCGGACCGTACGGTAGGGGTCAGCAGAGCCGTCAGCTCCGAGATGTCGTCGAGGGCATCGAGGTTGAGGACGGCCTTCTCGATGGCGGTCTGGCGGTCTGCGTGGATCACGGAGCGAGTCAGGCTGCGGTACTTGTCGACGATGTCGGCGTTGGTGAACCGCCGGTCGCCGGTGCCGCGAGGGTGGGCGACGACCTTGTCGCGGGTGCTGCCGTTTTTGAGCGTCAGACGCACCCGGGTCGTCAGCCGCTCGTCCACCGGGAGCGGGTCGTAGGCCTTTTCGTGGTGGGTGTGCGTGCGGCCGATGAGGTTCCACACGTCGTCGCCGTCGATCCGGGCCCGGGAGAACTGGTCGATGAGCACCTCCCCGTCGAGAAGCGCCACTGCCACGGCGTAGGCGACATTCATCTGGGCGCCGATCGGCTCCAGCGGACGCACCGCCTGCCACCCGCCGTGCCCATAGGCGGCCTCGGGCATGTCGATGTCGATCCGTTCGATCTGGCCAGCCGGCACCTTGTTCTCGGAACGTAGGTGCAGCGCGGCGTCGATGGCGGCGTGCAGCAGGCCCATCGCGGCATACGCCTTCACGGCGATCCGGTCGGTCTCCCAGACGGTGCCGAGGCCAGCGTAGATCTGGCCGGGGTCAGGGTGGTGGCCCTCGCCGAATGTGGACAGCCAACCGCCGTACTCCCGCTCGAAGACGCGCTTGATACCAACGTAGCCGGATGCGGCAAGTGCCGCGGCGGTGAGGCCGTTCCGGGACGCGAACCCGTGCTGCATGCGCTTGACCATCGACTCGAACTGCGCCGACATCAGGCCGCAGGACTGGGTGGCGGCCATCCCAAGGGCGTCCTCGAACCCGGCGGCGTCCAGCCTGTAGAGGGCTCCTGCGGACGCGGCGGCGGGCAGGGTGCCGAAGACCGCGCCCGAGTGCCAGCCCCGGGAGATCATGTCCAGGCCTCCCAGCGCCTGGCCAACGCGCGGCCCCGTCTCGTAGCCGAGGATCGCGCCCAGCAGGAAACGGGCCCCCGAGACCTGACCCGTGTGAGGGGCGGCCGCGAGCATGGCGGGCAGGATCAGCGAGTTGCTGTGCAGAGGGGCGAGCGGGTGGTAGTCGTCGAGCTCGAAGCCCTGGATGAAGCTGGAGTTGAGCATCGCGGCCGACCGGGCGCTGGTCGTGCGGCCGCCCCAGCCGATGATCGCGGTACTCCCGGCGTCGTCGAGATTGGTGACACCTTCCACTCCCTTGCGGGAGACGGGGAGCTGGGCGCCGACCAGCGCGCAGGCGACGCCATCGAGCAGCAGGTGCTTGGCGTGCGCGCGCACGGAGGAGGGAACGTCGTCCAGCGTGGTGTTCGCAAGCCAGGTGGCAAGGCGGCCCGTGGGCCCATTCGGGTCAGTGGCGGCGCGGGCGGGTTTGCCGGCCATGTCGGGATCAATCGGTGTCGGGGTGGTGGTCACGTCTTCTCCTCGGGCCTGAGCCCGCTGAGGGCGTTGAGGAGCTCGGGGAATGGGCACGCGTGGTCGAGACTGCCCATCCTTCAGTGTCTTGCCCGAGGGGACCCAACTGGGGGGCCGGCCGTACAGCCCGTGCTCATCCTTGACCGGCCGCCAACAATCCTTGACCGCCCGCCACCAACTGCGAGAGTTCCGCGACGCGCCGCTCCATGTAGCGAACCAGCATCTGTCGAGACCCGAAATCCTCCAAGTAGACCGCCTCGCCTATATTCAATCGCGCCGCCCAGCTGCCACTCCTCGTATAGCTAAATCCGCATGGAACCATGGCGATTGGGGATCCGAGGCGCCTCTCGGCAGTAGCTGCGATGGCGGCGAACCCGCCCTTGAACGGAAGAACCTCCTCCGGCTTCGTTTTCGGCGTGTAGTGCCGGTCAATATTCGGATAGCCTTCCGGAAACACCACGAGGACGCGACCCTCGCTGAGAAGCGCGACAGAATCATCGAGGGCGCTCCGTTGATGGCGCCTGACGGCGCCGGCCCTCACGAGCTTCTCCCCCCGCGCCCCGGTGACACGAGTACGTCCAGCGTCGCTGCGGAGGACGACTGGCCAGCGCACCATCGCAGTGGCCAATCTGAGCAATCGTCGAGCGTAGTCGTTCTTCACCCAGTCCAAGGTCACCAGCATATGAATCGGACGCGGTATCGAGACTAACAACGCCACGCCGTCGAAAACATAGTGGTAGTGACGGGCAACCAGAAGGACCGGGCCAGCGGCAGGTATATGCTCGAGTCCGGTGACCGCAATGGCGACACGCCCAGCGGCGAATGCGCGGGCCCCGAGCCGTGTAGCCAGGGCCGCCATTCGACTCACCGGGCTCATCTACTGAGGCGCAGCAGCTTCTTCTCGAAGCTTGCCGGTCTCCGCCTTCACCGTCTGCCAGAACGGCGCATTCGGAGCTTCCCTGCACCGCTCGACCAAC
>DASZJR010000067.1:0-4038 GCA_035947855.1 Candidatus Dormiibacterota bacterium | reverse complement strand
GGTCGCGCCGCCGGCGCCACCACCTCGAGGCTGCCCTACGGCCACCACGGCGCCAACCACCCGGTCAAGGACCTGGAGACCGGCCAGGTGCACATCACCAGCCAGAACCACGAGTTCCAGGTGGACGCGGCCTCAATCCCGCCGGGCGACTTCTTCGTTTCGCAGCGCAACCTCAACGACGGCTCCGTCGAGGGCCTCGGCCATCGCACGCTGCCCGCCTTCAGCGTCCAGTACCACCCCGAGGGCTGCCCCGGGCCGCAAGACAACCAGCACCTCTACGACCGGTTCGTGGAGATGGTCCGCAACCGCCGACCTTTGCTCAAAGCGGTCGGCGGCGCAGCGCAGCCACAACGGCCGAAAAAGGTGCTCATCCTCGGCTCCGGGCCGATTGTGATCGGCCAGGCCGCGGAGTTCGACTACGCCGGCACGCAGGCGTGCAAGGCCCTGCGCGAAGAAGGCATCACGACGGTGCTGGTGAACTCCAACCCAGCCACGATCATGACCGACGAAGAGGTGGCCGACCGCGTCTACCTCGAGCCGCTGACAGTCGAGGCAGTCGAGCTCGTGATCGCGCGCGAGAAGCCGGACGCCCTGCTGCCGACGCTGGGTGGCCAGACCGGCCTCAACCTTGCGACCGAGCTGGCCGCCGCCGGGGTGCTCGACCGCCACCACGTCAGGCTCCTCGGCGCCGACATCGAGACCATCCGCAAGGCAGAGGATCGCCAGGCATTCAAGGAAATGCTCGAGCAGATCGGCGAGCCGGTGCCGCTGTCGAGCGTCTGTGAATCGATCGATCAGGTCACGGCGTTCGTGGCCGAGATCGGCCTGCCGGTGGTCATCCGGCCGGCGTACACACTCGGGGGCACCGGGGGTGGTTTCGTCACCAACGAGGCTGACCTGAAGAAGATCGCCCAGCGCGGCCTCGACGCCTCGCCCATCCACCAGGTTCTCATCGAACGATCGCTATGGGGCTGGAAGGAGATCGAGTACGAGGTCATGCGTGACGCAGCCGACACGTGCATCACGGTCTGCAACATGGAGAACCTCGACCCGATGGGCGTCCACACCGGCGACTCGATCGTGGTGGCGCCCGCGCAAACGCTGTCCGATCGAGACCACCAGATGCTGCGTTCATCTGCGCTCCGCATCATCCGCGCGCTCGGCATCGAGGGCGGATGCAACGTGCAGTTCGCCCTGGATCCGTTGAGCTCGACGTATTACGTCATCGAGGTCAACCCGCGCGTGAGCCGATCGTCGGCGCTCGCCTCCAAAGCCACCGGCTATCCGATCGCACGGGTCGCCGCCAAGGTCGCGGTCGGCCGGCGGCTCGAAGAGATCCGCAACGAGATCACCGGGCGCACCTTTGCGGCATTCGAGCCGGCGCTCGACTACTGCGTCGTCAAGATTCCTCGCTGGCCGTTCGACAAGTTTCCGGCCGGCGATCGGCGGCTGGGCACGCAGATGGCGTCCACCGGCGAGGTGATGGCGATCGAGCGCACTTTCGAAGGCGCCCTTGTGAAGGCGATGCGCTCTCTGGAGCAGAAGCCCCCCTCCGCCTCGGAGCTGGAGCGACCGGAGCTCATCGACCAGCCCAACGATCGGCGGCTGTTTGCGCTGCTGCATGCGCTTCGGAACGGAGCGCAGCCCGCCGACCTGGCCGCGCGCAGCGGCATCGACCGCTGGTTCATCGACCGACTGGAGACGATCACGCGGCTGGAGAAAGATGGTGACGTCCGCGAACTTCGCCGCGCGGGTTTCTCCGACACGATGATCGGGGCGCTGCGGGGCGAAACGGTCGAGCGGTCGGCGCCCACGTTCAAGCTCGTCGACACGTGCGCGGCCGAGTTCGAAGCCGCGACTCCTTACTACTACTCCTGCTGGGAGGAGGAGAGCGAGAGCGAGCCGGTCAATGCTCAGAGCGCGCTTGTGGTTGGCTCCGGGCCGATCCGGATCGGCCAGGGGATCGAGTTCGATTACTGCTCGGTCCATGCCGCGTGGTCGCTGCGCGAGGGCGGCGTCCGCGCGGTGCTCGTCAACTCCAACCCGGAGACGGTGTCCACCGATTTCGACACCTCAGACCGTCTGTACTTCGAGCCACTCGATCTCGACGGCGCGGTCCAGGTCGCCGAGGCCGAGCGCGTCGCCGGCGCCCTGGTCCAGTTCGGAGGCCAGACGGCGATCAACCTCGCCGAGCCGCTGGAGGAGCGCGGGGTGCCGATCCTGGGTTCCGCGGTGGAGGCCATCGACCTGGCCGAGGATCGCCGCGCGTTTGCCGCGGCTCTCGATGCAATCGGGATCCCGCAGCCCGTCGGCGGCACGACCACGACCGTCGAGGAGGCGGTCGTCATCGCGGAGCGCGCGGGCTATCCGGTGCTGGTGCGTCCGTCATACGTCCTCGGCGGCCGCGCGATGGAGATCGTGCACGATCGCCGCGAGCTGCAGCGATACATGGTGTGGGCCATTGGCGCGATGCCGCGCGGCACCGTGCTCGTGGACAAATACCTCCAGGGCGATGAAGTGGAAGTCGACGCGGTCACGGACGGCGACACGGTCGTCATCCCCGGCGTCATGAAGCATGTCGAGCGCGCCGGCGTGCACTCGGGCGACTCGTACGCCGTCTACCCGGCGCCGGGCCTCGAGCCGGCAGCGCTCGACGATGTCGTCGACTACACCGTCCGCATCGCCCGTCACCTGCGGCTGCGCGGCCTGGTCAACGTGCAGTACGTCGTCCACCGCGGCAAGGTGTATGTGCTCGAGGTGAACCCGAGAGCGTCTCGAACGGTGCCCTTCCTTTCGAAGGTCACGGGCGTGCCGATGGTCGACATGGCCACACGGGTGATGCTCGGCGGGAAGCTCTCCGACCTCGGATGGAGCACGGGGCTGGTTCCACCCCGAGACCTCGTCGCCGTCAAGGCGCCTGTCTTCTCAATGAACAAGCTGCCCGCCGTCGATTCGTACCTCGGCCCGGAGATGAAGTCGACGGGCGAGGCGATCGGGATCGACCGCACGCTGGCGGCCGCAATGCGCAAGGCGTTTGCCGCCTCTGGCGTCCACATCAGGCCCGGCGGAGCGGTGCTGCTCACCATCGCCGACGTCGACAAGCCGGAGATCTTTCCGATCGTCTCGCGCCTCGTCCAGATGGGCTGCACCCTGGTGGCCACCGACGGCACCGCGCGAGCTCTGCACTCCGCGGGGTTCTCGCCGCGGCTCGTGGCGAAGATCGGCGAGGAGGGGCCGACCGTGCTCGACGTGATCACGGCTGGAGAGGTCGACCTCGTCATCAACACGATGTCGAACATCTACACGGACTCGGGGGATGTGGGCGGACCCGTTTTCAAGGACGGTTTCGAGATCCGGAGGGCGGCGGTAGAGCGGCGCATCCCATGCCTCACATCGCTCGACACCGCGGCGGCCCTGCTCGAATCGGCCGCGATCGCTCCCGATGAGATGGTGGTGAAGACGATCGACGAATGGAGGCGTGGTGTTTCTACTTGATGCACCGTTAGTGGCGCGCCGGGAGGTCGCTCGTGGGATGTTTGTGCTGTCACTCGACGCGCCCCAGATCGCGAAGACCGTTCGGGCCGGCCAGTTCGTCAACCTCGGCTGGTCGCCCGGCCCCCTGCTGCGGCGCCCATTCTCCGTCTACAGGACCGAAGGCGATCGCATTGAGGTGATCCTCAAAGCAGTCGGCATCGGCACCGCGCAGCTGCTGGCGATGACGGCGCGCGAAACCATCAGCTGCCTGGGCCCGCTGGGGCACGGCTTTGAGATTCCCTCTCCCCGCAGGGGAGAGGGTCAGGGAGAGGGGCGTGGCCAGCACTCGGTGGCGTTGGTCAGTGGCGGGCTCGGGGTGGCGCCGATGCCGCTGGCCGCTCGCGAAGCGCGCGCGGCCGGCATGAGCGTGACCTGGGTGCATGGCGCCCGAACCGTGGATGAGCTCTGCTCCGAAGCCGACGGCGACGAGGTGATCTGGGCCACCGACGACGGGACCCGAGGCTTCGCCGGCACCGCCGTGTCGGCTGTGCCGGACGCCGACCT
>DASZJR010000066.1:0-7761 GCA_035947855.1 Candidatus Dormiibacterota bacterium | reverse complement strand
TCGATCGGCGAGCCAGGCACCCAGCTCACGATGCGGACCTTCCATACCGGTGGCGTTGCGGGTACCGACATCACGCAGGGCCTGCCGCGCGTCGAGGAGCTCTTCGAGGCCCGCATCCCGAAGGGCAAGTCGATCATCTCTGAGATCGACGGCGAGGTCGAGATCATTCGGACCGAGACCGCTCGCAAGGTCAAGGTCACCTCGCGCGACGTCTACGACATTCCCTACATCCTCACGGACAAGATGCAGCCGTTGATCGAATCGGGTGCGACCGTGCAGGAAGGCCAGGAGATTGCCCGGGGCGCGGGCGAAGAAGGCGAGGAGAAGGTCATCCAGTCGCGGGCGTCCGGCGTCGCCCGGGTGGAGCGCAACCAGATCGTCATCCGGAGCATGGATGAGGAATGGCGCGAGTACCCGATCCCGCACGGCTCCCGGGTCAACGTCACGAGTGGCCAGAAGATCAAGGCCGGCCAGCAGATCACCGAGGGCTCGATCAGCCCGCAGGAGCTGCTCCACATCCTTGGTCGCGAGGCGGTCCAGACCTACCTGGTCGAAGAGGTCCAGAAGGTGTACCGCTCGCAGGGTGTCGACATCAACGACAAGCACATCGAGGTGATCATCCGGCAGATGATGCGGAAGGTCCGCGTCGACACCGCCGGTGACACCGACCTGCTGCCGGGCGAAATCGTCTCCCAGTGGGAGTACGAGGAAGCCAATGCGAAGGTCCTGGCAGAAGGTGGCGACCCGTCGGTGGCCCAGACCGTCCTGCTCGGCCTGATCAAGGCCGCGCTCAACACGGCGAGCTGGCTGTCGGCGGCATCCTTCCAGGAGACGACCCGCGTCCTGACCGAGGCGGCGATCTCGGGAAAGGTCGACCGGCTCCGTGGCCTGAAGGAGAACGTGATCATCGGCAAGCTGATCCCCGCCGGGACCGGCCTCGACTACTACCAGAAGCTGCGCGAGGAGTCGTTCAAGATGTTCGCGGAACTCCCGCAACCGGTTCCCGCCACCAGCTAACGCGACCCGAGCACCAACGGGCCCCGCTCCCGCGTGAAAAGGCGGGGAGACGATATGGGCCACCCCGCTGGGTGGCCCTTTTCTTTTCCCCTCCCCCGCTTGCGGGGAGCGTCAGGGTGGGGGTGCCTTTACTCTCCGGCGGCCCCGGCTCTCGCGAGCTCCCCTTTGGCCCCTTTGGGCCGCAGGGCCTCGGTGTGAATGTGCGAGATGAACCACCCGACGATGTGCCGCAGACGGATGACGCGCGAGCGCGGATGGCCGTTGCGCGAAAGGTCGTGGGTCTGGCCCTCGAAGCGGACCATCCTGACCTCGCGGCCCAGGAACTTGAGCGCCGTGAACATTTGCTCGCCTTCCTCGATGGGGCAGCGCAGGTCCTGGTCGCTGTGAAGGATGAGGAGTGGCGTCTCGATGCGGTCGACGTAGGTGATGGGTGACCGTTCCGCGAGACGATCGAGATCTTTCCAGGGAACCGCGCCCATGAAATCATCGATCAAGAACCATCCCAGGTCGGAGTAGCCGAACATCCCCGCCAGGTTGCTCACGCAGCGCATCGTGACCGCCGCTTTGAAGCGGTTGGTGTGGCTGACGGCCCAGTTGGTCATGTAGCCGCCATAGCTTCCACCGCCAACCCCCAGCCGGTTGCCGTCCACCCAGCCGTGCTCGATGGCAGCGTCCACGCCGGCCATCAGGTCCTCATAGTCCTTGCCGCCCCAGTCGCCGACGACCGCACTCGAGAAGGCGCGGCCGTATCCGGTGCTGCCGCGGGGATTGAAGAACAGCACCGCGTAGCCATGCGAGGCGAGCAGCTGAAACTCGTAGAAGAAGCTCCAGCCGTACATCGCCATCGGCCCGCCGTGGATCTCGAGCACGGCGGGTGGGCGTTCGCCGCCGCCGGACGGCCGCATGACCCATCCCTGGATGTCCCAACCGTCCGCACCTTTGAATTTGAATTCCTCCGGCCGGGCGAGCGCCACCTCGTTGAAGAGCGCGGCGTTCAGGTTGGTGAGGCGGCGCTCGCGCCCGCCCTCCGCCAGCTCCCAGCTGAAGAGGTCACCCGGAGTTTCCGGATCCGAGCTCGCGAGCGCCACCCGGCGCCGTTCGCGATCCATGCTGAAGGCATAGACGCGCCGCTGTCCGGCGACGACGACCCGCGGTTTCCCCGTCGCCAGCGGGACCGCGAGCAGCTGCGTACTACCGTGCCCCGACGCCTGCGTGTAGATTTCCTTGCCGTCTAACGACCAGCACGGATGCGGACCGCCGTGCCCGGCGCGCTGATCATCGATGCTGCTGTCATCGAAGGTCGGATCGAAATCCTCGGTGAGCCGGCGTGCGGCGCCGCCACCGCTGTCGACCACCATCAGATCGGTGTAGCCGTCCGCATGCCGGCGCACCGACGCGGCAAACGCGATCGACCGCCCGTTCGGCGACCAGGCGGGTGGGCCGGTGACGAGCGTCTCGTCGGTGAGACGAGTGAGGGTCTTCGAGGACAGATCGAGCACCCAGATGTCATTGCCGGGCCAGGTCCATCGATCCTCGATCCGGTCGGAGGTAAAAGCGATGCGTCGACCGTCGGGCGAGAAGGCCGGCGAGCCGTCGTCCCAATCGCCGTCGGTCAGTTGCTGGGGCTGGCCGCCGTCGCTGCGGATTCGGAAAAGATGCGAGCGGCGTTCGTAGATCCAACCCTTGCCGTCCAGACGAGTCCAGAGACGGTCGATTCGGCGGACGGCGGGCACCCGCTTCTCGTGCAGGCCGGCGTCCTCCGCCTCCGGGTCATCCGGCTCACCGACCTCTGCCGTGTAGACGATTTCCTCGCCGTCCGGCGACCAGGTGGGATCGCCGGCGCCCCATCGTGCCCGGGTGAGCTGGCGCGCTTCACCGCCATCCGCCGGCAGCAACCAGAGCTGTGGCTTCCCCACACCGCGATCGCGCTCCGCCTCGTTCTTGGGTTTGACCTCGCCCGCCGGGGCGCGGACAAAGACGAGCGACTGGCCGTCGGGCGACCATCGGGGGGTTGTGTCGTTGTCGCCGGCCGTGTAGCGGCGGGGCGTCCCCGTCACCGTCCCGGCGACCCAGATGGAGCGGTGATATTCGTAGCTCGAACGGTCGATCTCGACGACGACATAGGCGACCCGCTCGCCGTCGGGGGTGATCTGCGGATCTTCGACGAGCTTGATGGCATACAGGTCGTCCGGCTCAAGTCGGCGTGTCATTGGCTCCCTCCCAATTGGTGGCGACGGTCTCAGGCTAGCAAAGGACCTCGGGGAGAGATTGGCCACGACGGGCCGTTGTACCGGGATGCAGCTGGCCGCCCCGCCTCGTGCAGCCCGATTGGCGCTCCTTACGCGGCACGGCGACGGGCTCGTCCTCGTCCTCCTCGGTCTGCCGACCGCCGCCATTGACTGGCAGATCGCGCGCACCTGGTCCGTGCCGGCCTGGATCAGCCTCGCATTGCTAGGACTGGTGGCGGTGGCCGTGGCCGTGGTGGTCGCCGGTCGCCGATTCCGCGAGCAGGGTGCCGCCGCTGCCGTGGCGCTGCTCTATGCACTCCCCATCGCGGGCGGCATTGCCCGCTGGCACCTGGTGCCGTCCACGACGGCGTTGATCGGCGACGGCGCCTACCAGATCCAGCTCGCCCGCGAGGTGCTGATGCGCGGCGTCGACCCATACGGATTCAACTACACGGGTACCGGCCTCGAGCGGGCACCCTGGAGCGGCCAGGCTTTCGCCAACCCCGCGCTGCATCACCTCGACTACTGGCCGGGTACCATCGTGCTCCCGCTACCGGTCCAGGCCGGTATCCATGCCCTGCTCGGCTGGTGGGATGAGCGACTCTGGCTGTTGCTCGCGGCGGTCGCCGTGTGGGTGCTCCTGCGCCGGCTTGCCCCCGGTCAGGCCGGCCGGATGGCGGCCATCACCTTCTTCCTGATCCCGGGACACAGCCTGCTCGCGGTGCTGGGCGATAACGACCTGCCGATGGTGGCGCTCTTGCTCGGCGCGGCGCTGGCGATCACCAACCGCCGGTTCGTCGTGGCCGGGCTCGTGCTCGGACTGGCGATCGCCACCAAGCAGACGGCGTTGATCGCGGTACCGGTGCTGGTCGTCTGGGCGGGCGCCAGCGGCATGGGGTGGAAGGCATTTCTTCGAGCCACCGGCCTGGCCGTCGTGGCGGTCCTGGCACTGATCGTGCCCTTCCTGGCCTGGAACGCCCGGGCATTCGTCTCGGATACGCTCCTCTACAACTTCGGCAGCGGCGCGGAGGCCTACCCGATCCAGGGGCTCGGCCTGTCCAGCTGGCTGCTCCAGGCGGGCATCATCCACGGTCCCCGGGACGCGTTCCCCTTCCTCCTGCTCCAGCTGCCGCTGGTGATCCTTACCTGGATCCTTGCCTGGCGCTGGCTCTCTCGCCGCCCACGGTCAGGGGACGCCATCCTCTGGATGGGCGTCGCGTTCTTCGTCTTCTTGTTCGCGAACCGCTTCGCCCAGCAGGCATACCTGTTGCTTGGGGTCGAGTTAATTCTTGCCGGGCTATGGGCGCGCCTCCATAATCGCGGGCATGTACAGCTGGCTCCTGTTCGCCCACGTCGCGTCGGTGGCGGGCTTCCTCCTCGCCCACGGGACCTCGGCCGCGATGGCCTTCCGCCTGCGCTCGGAGAAGACGACCGACGGGATCCGGTCGCTCGCTGAGCTGTCGAAGCAGACCAGCGGCGTGATGTACAGCTTCCTGGTCCTGATCGTCATCTCGGGCGTGTTCCTCGGCTTCCAGGGGCGGTGGTGGGGGCGTGCCTGGATCTGGACGGCCCTGGTCCTGGTGATCCTCACGATCGGTGCGATGAGCGCGCTCGGCGGCCGCTTCAACGCGGTTCGAGGCGCGGTCGGCCTCCCCGCCTGGGACCGCCGGGGGAAGATCACGACGCCAGCCCCCGGGTCGCCAGAAGAGATCCAGCTCGCCGTCAAGGCCGCGCCGGTGGGCGTCATCACGGCGATCGGCGTCGTCGCGCTCGCCCTGCTCCTCTGGCTCATGATCCTCAAACCGTTTTAGAGTGGGGCTTGACCCGACGATGGTAGGGTCCCGACGAACGTTCCGGAGAATCCCCAGTCCTCCGCGTGCTGCGAGTTCTGGGTGCGAACGACGCCGAGAGTTCCGGCCGTATGCGCGCCCGCGATGAGGCCGATGATCGTGTCCATCGACAGCCATCCCTCCGGCGTGAACGTGGCGGGCAGACGGAGCGAGGCTCCGCCCGCCAATGTCACCACCTGGCCGTCCATGGCCAGCCGCGTTCCATCGGGCGAGAGCGCGAAGCCGCCGGCCACGCTCACTCCCGCGGGCGCGACGCCGCTCCAGATGACCGAACCGTCGAGGCTGATGACGCTGGCCAGCGTTCCCGATTGGGTCCCAGTCGGCGCCCTCGTGCAGACGAACCGGCCGGCAACCGGCCGCCAGTACGGGAGGCAGTCGGCCGGGCCGATGACCGGCCCGACCGTGCCATCGGCATGAAGCCGGGCCAGATTGCCGGCGAACCAGTGCTGGTTGTCGAGCCAGCCGTTCTGGGTGCCGGTCGTGGCGTGCACCAGCACGATCGGACCCTGCCCGTCCCATCCAGCCAGCACCATGTTCGTGATGCCCCCTGGCCCGTTCGGGTACTGGGTGGTCCCCGATTCCCACTTCTTGACCGTCGAGGTCGATCCCCCGGCAGTGGCGGTCTCGAGCTCGAGGCGCCAGGGGCCGCTGAAGGTCCCAAAAGGCTGGCTGGGATCGGCGCTGTCCTGATGATTCGGGTAGGTGAGGACGGCCGCCATCAAATGCGTGCCGTCCGGGCTGACCGCGAAAGAGGCGGACTGCTGCGGGCTGGTGCTCGCAAAGGTCGCCACGCTCTTCACCCCGCCGCCGGGCTCGAGGCGGCGCACAACGCCCTTGCCGTCGATGAAGTAGAGGCCGCCCGCCGCAACCTGGCCCTCGAGGTCGAGGATGGTCGCGGCGTTGCCAATCAGCGGGACGGTGCGAGGGGTGAAGGTCGTCTTCGCCACCGCAAACCCGTCGAGTCCGGCAATCGCGGCCGTATCGTGAGCGGGTTGGCCCGGATTCTCACAGATGGCCGGGTCAGGCGCCTTGCATCGCCGCGCCTCGAGCACCCCGAAGAGCTGCGCAGCGGCCGCGGTGGGTGTCGGTCCCCCGCCCTGGTTGGAGGTCGCGCTGGCCGCGGGCGTCTTCGACGCTGTGCTACAGGCGCTCATCCCAGCAAGCAGCGCCACGGCGGTTACCCCAGCCCGAATTCGGGTAAGAAGGGGGAGTCCCGTCCGGGCACGGCGCGAGCGATTTGACAGCCAACTCGACACGGCCGTAGAATAGCGCTTCGCGCCCGAAAACTCGGGCGAGGTTAAGGCATGCCCACCATCTCACAGCTGATCCGATACGGCCGCAAGCCGCTGGTGAAGAAGACGAAGGCACCGGCGCTGCAAGGCTCACCGCAGCGGCGGGGCGTCTGCGTGCGTGTCTACACGACCACGCCCAAGAAGCCGAATTCGGCGCTTCGGAAGGTCGCCCGGGTTCGCCTCACCTCCCGCCAGGAGGTCACCGCGTACATTCCCGGGATCGGCCACAACCTCCAGGAGCACTCGGTCGTGCTCATCCGTGGCGGCCGCGTCAAGGACCTCCCCGGTGTCCGGTACCACGTGGTCCGCGGCACCCTCGATACGGCCGGCGCCAAGGGGCGCAAGCAGGGCCGCTCGAAGTACGGCGCCAAGCGCGAGAAGGCGAAGAAGGCCTAATGCCGCGGCGTCCCCGAATTCACAAGCGTGTCATCCTGCCCGACCCAGTGTACACACACGAGGGCGTAGCTAAGTTCGTCAACGTCGTCATGCAGCGCGGCAAGCGGAGCACGGCCGAACGGGTCGTGTACGGTTCCCTGGACCGGATCCGCAAGGTGGCAAAGAAGGACCCGATTGAGGTCTTCGATACCGCCCTGAAGAACGCCACGCCCGTGCTCGAGGTCAAGCCCCGCCGGATCGGTGGCGCCACTTACCAGGTCCCGGTCGAGATCCGGCCCGACCGCCGCTCGGCGCTGGCCCGGCGCTGGATCGTCCGTTACGCCCGGGCGCGCTCGGGGAAATCGATGCAGGAGAAACTCGCCGGCGAGCTGATGGACGCCGCCAATGGGGTGGGCGCCACCATCAAACGCCGCGAAGAAACGCACAAGATGGCGGAGAGCAACAAGGCCTTCAGCCACTTCAGGTACTAGGAAATTGGCAGAAACAAAAATGGCTCGCACTTACGCGCTGGACAAGGTTCGCAACATCGGCATCATGGCCCACATCGATGCCGGGAAGACGACCACGACCGAACGCATCCTCTTCTATGCCGGCCGGATCCACAAGATGGGTGAGGTGCACGACGGCGCCGCCACCATGGACTGGATGGTGCAGGAGCAGGAGCGCGGGATCACGATCACCTCGGCGGCCACCGTGGCGAACTGGCGCGGTCACCGGATCAACATTATCGACACACCCGGGCACGTAGACTTTACCGTCGAGGTCGAGCGTAGCCTGCGCGTCCTGGACGGCGCGGTCGCAGTCTTCGACGCCGTCGCCGGGGTCGAGCCCCAGTCCGAGACGGTCTGGCGGCAGGCCGATCGCTACGAAGTGCCCCGCATCGCCTTCATCAACAAGATGGACCGCATGGGCGCCGACTTCTTCGCGTCGTGGAAGTCGATTCGCGAGCGGCTGGGGGCGAACGCCGTCCCGATCCAG
>DASZJR010000065.1:0-7386 GCA_035947855.1 Candidatus Dormiibacterota bacterium | reverse complement strand
AATCTAACACGATAGAATACGCCTGTAACTAGTCTGATCCTACGAAACGGTTACAGCGAGGTGACATGCATGATGAACGATTACTACTCTCTCTACACCTGGGCGATGGATCGGCAGGCCGACCTGCAGCGCGAGGCTGCCGAGCGCCGGCTGGTCCGGCACTCTCCCTACGTGAATACACACGACAACTCGCGTCTGCGCTGGCCGCTGACCCGCCGCCGCGACGCCGATCGCAAGGCAGCCTGAGCCTTCCGGCCAAGGTCGCCCATGGCAACCGCACCGAACAGTCCAGCTGACGTGGCGCACTCGCTACGTCAGCGAGCGGGCGCAGGGGCGGCCCGGCCGAGTGTCCGCATCTGGCTGGCGCTCGGAACGGTGTACATCCTCTGGGGGTCGACCTACCTCGGCATTAAGTACGCGATCGACACCATCCCACCGTTCCTGATGGGCTCCTTGCGCTTCCTCGTCGCCGGCGGTGTCCTCTATCTTCTTGCCATCCGCAGCGGCGATACCAGGGGGGACCAGGTTGGCGGTCGCCAGTGGCTGGCCGCGCTGGTGATCGGCGGTGCGCTGCTGGTCGGCGGCAACGGCGGTGTCATCCTCGCCGAGCAATACGCGCCGACGGGGGTCGTCGCCCTGCTGGTGGCGACCGCGCCGCTCTGGATGGCGGTCATCGATCGCGTGGTCTTTGGCCGGCGCTTGCCGGTCCTGGCCGTCGTTGGCTTGTTGATCGGATTCAGCGGCGTCGCCTTCCTGATCGGATGGCCGGGCGCCGGCCGCATCAATCTCTTCGGCGCCGCACTCGCGCTAGCAGCTCCGGTCTGCTGGGCGAGCGGCTCCGTCTTCACCCGTCATGTCAGGTTGCCCAAGCGACCCCTGGTGGCCGCCGGGATGGAAATGCTCTGGGCGGGCCTGGTGTTCGCCATGGCCAGCGTCTTGACCGGCGAGCTCGGCCGCTTGCACTGGCAGCACGTGTCGACCACGTCGATCGTGGCCCTGCTCTACCTCATCGTCCTCGGTAGCCTGGTCGGGTTCAGCGCCTACGTCTGGCTGCTGCGTTCCGCGCCGCTTTCGCTGGTGTCGACCTACGCCTATGTCAACCCGGTGGTGGCCGTCATCCTGGGCGGCATCTTCCTCGGCGAGGCGATCAACGCGCGGCTGCTGATCGCGGGCGGCATCATCATCCTCGCCGTTGCCCTGATCGTCGTCGCACGAAGCCGTGCCGCGTCACAGGCGCGGGTGCCTGTTTCCGCCTAGGTCTGGGCCTGCTCCACCAGCTGCACGCGCTCGCTCGTGAAGGCGCGGTGCATTCGCGCCACGTTGGCCAAGGTGTCGATCTCGCGCACGGTCTTGTCGGTCCGGATCTGCTTGATCCGCGGAAAGCGCAGCGCGTAACCGGAATTGTGCCGGCCCGACTCGGTGATCGCGTCGAAAGCGACTTCGAGCACGACTTCGGGCTGCACCGACCGGAAGCGCCCGTAATCCTTGAGCGTGATCGACTTGAAGTGGTCGGTCATCTGGGCGATCTCCGCGTCGGTCAAGCCTGAGTAGGCTTTGCCGATGTTGACCAACCGGTCACTCGCTTCGTCATAGACGGCAAACGTGTAGTCGGACAGCACGTTCTTTCGCTTCCCGTGCCCGACCTCGACGCCGGTGACGACCACGTCCAGGGTGGCGAGCGCTTTTTTCAACTTGAGCCAGCCGAGCCCGCGCCGTCCCGGTGAGTACCGGCTCTCCGGATCCTTGACCATCAACCCCTCGTTGTTTCGTGAGCGCGCGCCCTCGAAGATCCGATCCAGCTCGGCGGCGTCGAGCGCTCGGATCAGGTAAGCGAGCATGAAAGGGGAGGGGAGGTTGAGCTCCTCGAGCAGCCGGCGCCGCTCGCGCAGCGGCTCCGTCAGCAGGTTCCGGCCGTCGAGGTAGAGCATGTCGAAAGCGACGAAGATGACGGGGACCTCCGCGAGCAACGCCGCGCTGACGACCTTGCGCCCGAGTCGGTGTTGCAGCTCGAAAAAGGGAAGGACGACGCCGTCTTTGAAGGCGAGCAGCTCGCCGTCCAGCAGGACGTCGTGGGGCACTGCCCTAGCCGAGGCGACCACTTCCGGAAAGCTGGCAGTGACGTCGTTCAGATCGCGCGAGTAGAGAACAACCCGGTCGCCTTCTTTGTGCAGCTGGCCGCGGATCCCGTCGTATTTGTCTTCCACCCAGGCCTCGCCGCCGACGCGCCGCATGATGGCCTCCGCATCCTCCTCGGGTGAGGCCAGCATGAACTGCAGCGGATGCATCAGGCGTAGTTGCGCCGAGCGCAGCCTACCGTGGCGGGCCAGCGTGGCGACCTCGCCCAGATCGCCGGTGAGCATCGAGGCCCACGACACGTCGAGCAGGGGCGCGCCGAACGCTTTGGCGATGCCTTCTTCGACGAGCCCGGCTCGAAGCCCGATCCGCAGGTCACCGGTGAGGATCTTGCCGACATATTTCGCCTCGCGCGGCGTCAGCCGGTCGAGCAGCTCGCGCAGCGCCTCGGTTTTCTTCTTGACGGTCCGCTGCTCGTAGATCCGGATGAAGGTCTGCCGCACCTCGGGCAGCGACGTCGGTCGGGGATGCGTGTGGCCCTGGAGGACTTCCTCGATGACGTCACCCACGTCGCTGTGCCGCATGTACGACTCACCGAGCGCCTCCTCATCGACCTGGGCGAGCTCGCAGACGGCATTGCGGATCACCGCGTAGCCGAGGTTGAGTTTCCGCTGGTCGCGGTCCGCGAACGGTCGAGCCGCGAAATAGACCGCCGCCAGCGGGAGGGTCTCATCGTCGAGGCCGGCGAAGTACTCCCCAAGCAGGCGCGTCTTCTCCAGCTTGCTGCTGGTCGCGCGAATCGCTTCGCCGGTGCGAGCGAACGCCTCCATGGAGGTAGCTTAGAGGGCTACTGGATCTGGTCGGCGGGAGGGGCGGTGATCGTCTCACCGGTGTTGTACTGGTCGAAGGTGAGCGTGATGTTCTGGCCCCCTCCCTGGGTCTCGACATACTTGATCGGATAGCCATCACTCTCACGGATGTAGGCGTCGAAAGCGTTGCCGCCGTCGTCCTTCGCCGTCACGTGCCAGGCCTTTCCCTGCGGTAGGTTCTCCTCGCCAATGTATTTCTGGTCGCTCTTCCCGGCGAACGCGTTGGGGTCGATCCCCGTGGCGCTCGCTGACGCCACCCATTTGGGCGATGCCGGGGACAGACCATAGTTCATGCCGTTGACCGAGATTTCCTTGATGGTTGCCGTCTGTCCACTGACGGTCGTCGTGAACTGGAAGCGGCCCGCCAACTTGGGTTTGTAGACGAGGGCGCCGTCCCCGACGATGTCGATGGTCGCGTTGTTATCCGCGATCTTCCCCGTTACCTTGAAATGCGCGTCCTTGAGGCTGGATTGCTGCGGCTTGGCCAGCACCTCTTTCGCGCCTGGCGGGGCCAGCGGCGTGGGAACGCCGCATGCGGCCGTGAGGGCGGCCCCCAACACCACGAGAAGCGATCGGCGCAGCGGCAGCTTAACCCTGCACCACCTGGGAGGCCGGCGGTGCCGTGATCGACTCCCCCGTGTTGTACTTATCAAAGGTCAAGGTCAGCGCATTGCTCCCCTGGTCGCTCGCCTGGGTGACCTGATACTTGAGCGGGTACCCGTC
Organism: Candidatus Dormiibacterota bacterium; assembly: GCA_035947855.1. Taxonomy (GTDB): domain Bacteria; phylum Chloroflexota; class Dormibacteria; order CF-121; family CF-121; genus CF-13. The sequence continues at coordinate 3,721 of DASZJR010000065.1, read as the reverse complement.
GCTTTCCCGAATCCAGCCGTCGAACGGGTTGCCATCCTTGTCCTTGGCTTTGGCGTGCCAGGCTTTGCCGTTCGGCAGGCTTTCCTCGCCAACGTACGTGAACTCGGAGGCACCGGTGAAGCTCCCCGGCCCGAATCCCGAGCTGGTCGACCTCGCCGTCCACTTGCCATTCCCGGGGACTGTGAACGTGTAATCGATGCCATTGATCGAAATGTCGTCGACGGTGATCTGCTGACCGGCGACGGCTGTGTGGAATTTGAAGTGGCCGGCACCCGGCGCCTTGTAGACGATCGTGCCGTCACCGTTGAGGTCCACCACGGTGCCCTGGGTGCTGCCTTTGCCCGTCACCAGGAAATGGGCGTCCTTCAAGTTGGCGCGGTTCGGCTTGGACAGGATGTCCTTGGCCGTGGGCGGCGCCAGCGGCGTGCCCGGCCCACCGCACCCGGCGAGCACGCCAACCGCCACGACCGCCGCGGCGATTCGTTTTGGGCTCGCGATCACTACTGCTGGATGTCCGACGCCTGCGGAGCGCTGACCGTCTGCCCCGTATTGAAGCGGTCGAAGGTCGCGGTGAACGTGGACCCCTGCATCGTGCTCGCGTACTTTAGCGGATAACCGTCTGATTCCCGTATCCAGGCCTCGAACGGATTGCCGCTGTCGTCCGTGGCCTTCACGTGCCACGCTTTCCCCTGCGCGAGCGTCTCCTCGCCCAGGTAGGTGGCATTCGTCCCCTTGAACGAGCTCGGGTTGGATGAGTTCGTGCTCGGCTTGACGGTCCAGCGCGGATTGTCGGGCGCGAGATCGTATTCCTTCCCGCCGATGATGATCTCCTCGAACTTGAGCGGTTGCCCGGCGATGGTCGTCAGCATCGTGAACTGCGAGGCCTGCTGGGGCTTGACAACGATGATCCCGTCACCGGTGGCGTCGAACGCGATGCTCCCGCTGACGATGTGGGCGACCAGGCTGAAGTGCCCATCCTTGACGTTGGCCGCGTCGGGTTTGGCAAGGATCTCCTGCGCGGTCGGCGGTTTGGCTGCTGCGCTACTGCCGCATGCGGCGAGCACAAGGGCCGAGATCGGAAGCAGGATCCAGGTGCGGGTTTTCACGGCGCATATCCTACCGCCCGACGCCGGTCGTTCAGACGATGTCGCCGTCGTCGAGGGGCACGCTGCCCGAGGGGAGGCGCGGCGGGGAGATGATCTCCTGGATGATGAAGACCGTATCGATCAGCTCGGCCGTGCGCGTTCCCGACTGGAGTCGCTCGATCAGCCGCGGTCTGACGCCGGCCAACCCCTCGAGTTGCTCCCGCAACTCGGCCAGGGCCGGTTCGTAACCCTGGGGGACTGTGCCAACACCGTCGAGGTTCAGTTCCTCCAATTGGCCCAGCAAATGATCCGTCAGCCGGCGCGGCTCGGCCAACCGGGCCTGCCGGCGCTGCTGATCCCGTCGATCCGCCTCCCGGATTTCCCGATTAGCCGACCCCAAAGGTCCGATCACTCGGTCCCCCCTGCGATAGGTGGTCGAGAGGTTCTGCTGTACCACTATAGGTGTCGTCAATGTGAAATTGTTAAACACCGATCCCAACCGTCGATGTGCGAATCAGTCCGACGCCGACGGAAACGTCCATCGTGTCGGCGTGCCGGTGAAGTCGGCTTCGGTAAGACCGAACGCCCAGGCCGGCCGGACTCGAAAGCAGGCGTTGTCGGTGGGGTTGAAGAAGTCGATCGAGTAATCCGTCTGGTATTTACCGTTGAGCTCGGTGACGAAGGCGCGGATCGCCGCCAGGTCATCGGTCAACACCGCGTCGCCCTCGATCACGACCGGCTCGTAGGCATTGTCGGTCGTGATGGTGCAGTGGGCATTGGCGGCCAGGTTGCGGGCCTTGCGCGAGCCACGGCTCGAGCTAAACCAGAGCGCGTCGTCCATCCAGACGCCCCAGACGGGCATCACGTGAGGCCGGCCGTCGGGCCGAACCGTCGCCACCCAGTAATCGTGCGAGCGCGTGAGCCGCTCCACCGCCCACGACCAGGGCAGGAGGCCGGTACCCTGGGCGGCATCGAGCAACCCGTAGCCCGGCATGTATGGCCGGCTGGCCGTCGGTTCCGCCATTCGCTAGTGCCAGGCCAACTGGCCGCGCTCTTTCCAGTACTGCTCGGGCGGCTCGGCCAGCTTCGAGAGCTGTGCGAGCCGATCTGGCGAAAGGTGCACGCCGAGCGCGCCGGCGTTACTCCGGACTTGTGTCTCGATCACCGCGCCGGAGAGCACGACGTCAACCCAGGGGTTGGCAAGCGCGGCCGCGATCGCATCCTGATCGCGGTCGGCGAGCCGGCCGTTGGCGAGCGCTTCCTTGATGATCACGCCCCAGCCGGCGGCGTGCGCCTCCGCCAGCGCGGGGCCGGCGGATGGTTCGAGGAGGTTCCAGGTTGCCTGGACCGACTGGAAAGGATTGACCCCATCGACGCTGACGGCGAGTGCCCGCCGGATCACCTCGGACTGGTGCGGGCCGCTGACCGACATGCCGATCGTGAGCCCGCCGGCCCGCAGGCTGTTCAGCTCGGCCAGCACGGCGTGGTCGTCGAGCACGCCGCTCTCCAGCGTCGCCGAATGGATCTGGTAAAGATCGAGGTATTCGCCGAGCAGGGTGCGGCTCTCGTCGATCTGCCGTCGCAGCGCGGCCAGCGAGTGATCCTTGACCTCGTGGACCGGGGCGTCGACCTTCCAGTTGCCGACGTAGGTATAGCCCCATTTCGATCCCACGGTGACCGCCCGCGGTGGCAGCGCCCGCTCATGGAGCCAGGACGCGAGAAATCGCTCCGCAAATCCGTAGGAGCGGGCGGCGTCGAAGTAGCGAATGCCGGCGTCGTAGGCGGCGCCCAGGACGTCGTGGGCTCGGCGCTCCAGCGAGCTCACGCTGCGGTCGCTACCGAGATCTTTCTCGCGGTCGAGCGTGATGTAGCCGGGTCGACCGACGGCGGCGAGGCCCAGCCCGACCGGCGTCACCCGGAGCCCGCTGGAGCCGAGCGGGCGTAGCTCCATTCCGGAAACTACGGTTGCTCGAGGATCCGTGCCTTTTCCTTCTCGAACTCGGCCTCGGTGAGCACGCCCGACCGCCTCAACTCGATGATCTCTCGTAACAGGTCATAGCGATCGCGGGCGGAGGGCGCCCCCGCCGACGGCTCCAACCGGGCGGATGGTTTCGCATAATCGACCGCCGCGGCGATCTCCGACCTGACAAGCTCACCGTTGATGTAGGCCGGAAAGGAGGCTTGCCGCCCATCGCGGATATCCACCACGATCGTGGCAAAGCCGATCAAGTGCTTGTGCAGTGCGACACTGAGCACGTCGCTGAGCGGGAGACTGAGGGTGGTACGGCCCGTCAGGTCACTGGGAGAGAACAGCCGCCGGGTGGTAAGGACCAGCGATTTGAGGGAGAGGCCCCAGTCCTTCGCCGTCCGGACCAGGAACTCGTCGTCGTCGAGGCGTGTTCCGTCGGGCAGTTCCGCGTCGGTCATGGACATTTTGAGTGGGTAGGCCGGCTGCAGGCGCGCAAACGCGTCAGCGCGGTGGGCTTCGCGGATGGGGTTGTTGGCCACTAGGGCGACACCTTCTCCATCTCTCGCGCGCCCAGCGCCGCGGCTGCGACCGCCTCGAGGTCGCTGTCGATCGACGCCTCGACGGCGGCGATCACCGCCCCTTCGACGAAAGGGGCGTTGCTGAGGAG
>DASZJR010000064.1:0-9698 GCA_035947855.1 Candidatus Dormiibacterota bacterium | reverse complement strand
TGGTGTCCCGTCGCTGCGCGGACGCACGATCCTCGAGAAGCGGCGCTACGCGCTCGACCACCTCGATGAGATCCGCCAGCTCCTCGTCTTCGAGCCACGTGGGCACGCCGACATGTATGGCGGTTTCGTCACAGAGCCAGTCGACGAGGGCGCTCAGCTTGGGGTGGTCTTCTTCCATAACGCGGGGTACAGCACGGCCTGCGGCCACGGCACGATCGCGCTGGTCACCTGGGCGATCGACGCGGCCATGGTCCCCGCCCTCGGCCCATCGGTCGAGGTCGTGGTGGACGTGCCCTCTGGTCGTGTGAAAACGGTTGCCACCATACAGCACGGGCGGGTTCGCTCGGTGCGATTCCGAAACGTCCCAAGCTTCGTGCTGCTCGACGGGGTGACGGTGGCGGTCGGCGGGCGAACCATCGAGGTTGCGGTCGGCTACGGCGGCGCATTTTACGCGATTGTTCCGGCGGACCGCTTCGAGTTGCCGATCGAGCCGGCGTTCGTTCCGCGTTTCATCGAGCTGGGCCGCCAGATCAAGGCCGCCATCGAGGCAGAGTGGGACATCGTCCATCCCCTCGAACCAGAGCTCGCCGGGATCTATGGCGTAATGTTCACGGCAAAAAACCGAAACATCACCGTCTTTGCGGACGGCGAGGTCGATCGCTCACCATGCGGCAGCGGGACCTCGGCACGGCTCGCCCTTCTCGATCAGCGCGGCGAGCTGGACCGCGGGGCGACGCTGATGCATGAGAGCGTCATCGGCGGACGCTTCGCGTCGCGCGTGGTGGGGGAAACGCGGGTCGCCGGTTACCCGGCGGTGATTACCGAGGTCGAGGGGAGCGCGCACCTGACCGGCTACCACCAGTTCGTGCTCGAGGCGGACGACCCGATCGGTCTCGGGTTCCTGATCCGTTAGCGCACGGCGATGATGATCCTCACCGCGTCGACGACGAACTGCACGGCGATCGCCGCAAGGAGCAGGCCCAGCACCCGGGTCAGCAGCTGAATCAGCGCGGGATGCACCAGCCGCGCGATGCGGGCCGCGAGCATGAGGCCGACCGCCACCACGACGACCGTGGCGAGGATGCCGAGGATCACGCCCAGCCTTCCGGGTCCGTCCTCGTACCGTCTCGTGAGAACCATCACCGCGGCGATCGCTCCCGGGCCGGCGAGCAGCGGCGTCGCGAGTGGGACCAGCGCGATGTTCGCGGTTTCCGGTTGCTCCATCTCGTCGCCGCGCAACATCTGCAGGGCGACGAGCAGTAAGAGCAGGCCGCCCGCAATCGTGAGGCTCTCCACCGAGACGTGCAGGTAATCGAGGATGAGCCGGCCGAAGAGCGCGAAGACCACCACCACACCGCCGGCGGCCCCCGCGGCGACGAGCGCGGCGCGCCGGCGCCCGCCCGGAGTGTGCCCCGCCGTCAGGCTGATGAAAATCGGGGCGCTTCCCAGCGGATCCATGATGACGACGAGCGTGATGAACGCCTCGGCGAACGCCCGCCAATTCATGCCGACAGCCTAACGTCCGGCAGGCATAGCATGAGGCACGATGGCGAAGACGTCAGAAGACCTCCTCTGGAAACTCGCGGAAAGCGACGAGGTCGAGATCGAAACCCGGCGCGATGCCAAATCGCCCCTTCACCGCACCACCATCTGGATCGTGCCGACGGAATACGGGGTCTACGTCCGCTCCTACAAAGGGAAAAAGGGCCGCTGGTACCAGGAGGCCCTCGGCAACCCGTTGGTCGCCATCCGAGTCGGGCGGCGCAAGGCGACTGCGCGCGCTGAGCTGGAGCACAACCCGCTCGTCATCCGCGCCGTGAGTGCCGGATTCCGCAAGAAGTACGGTGAGCGCTGGCCGGATGAAACCAAGGACATGCTCAAGCGCTCGATTCTCCCGACGACGCTGCGACTCACCCCCCTCTGAGCGCGGTCGGCAGCGGTTAGCGCGAGTCGTAGGGGACCAGTAGAGCGGGATCCCAGCGCTGGCGGGTTGCCCCCACCACGAAGGTGGACTCGGCAAAATCGAGGATCGCCTGGCGCGGATCGGGGCTGCGACGAACCGCGTCATAGGTAAGGATGAACTCGCCAAGCGCGGGCCTCCAGCCCGCCTCCGCCGGACGCAGTACCGCATTCTCGATGCCCTCGGGTTTCGGATACGCGTAGGCGAAGAAGGCCGGCTCGGGCAGGGTCGCATTGCCCGGCCAGAACCCAACGCAGCACTGTTCGGCATCGCCACCGACGCGCCGGATGATGCCCCAGTCTTTGGACGGCTGAACCGGCCGGCCGGAATAGCGCGCCACCGCAAGATCGAACGTGCCCCACCAGAAGGAAACCGCGCTGGTGCGTCCTAAAAACCGGCCCCGGTGCTCTTTGAGGACCAGGTCGATGCGCGCCAGCAGCCGCCAGAAGCGGTGGGCCCACTCGGGGTCATACGTCGCGTGAACCCGGTCCTCGGGAAACGGGATCGGGTTGTCAACTTCGGATGGCATGGTGGTGATCGCGGGGTCGATGCCCAGCGTGTCGAGGCGTCCGATCAGCTCCTGATAGAAGTCGGCGACCGGCCGTGCGTCAAGCGCGACCCGCTCGCTGCGTCCATCGTTGAGGGCAACGATCACCTCATGGTTGATGAGGTCAACGTCAATGGCGAAGCCGGTCTGGCCACTCCACATGGGCGACGTCGTCAGCCCTCGCGCCGTGAGGTAGAGGGGCACGTTGGCCCACTGCGGCTCGCGCTGCGTGCTGCCGAGACGGACCTTGCCGATGATCTGCAGCTTCATGTGCAGCGTGTCCATGGTCGGCCGCCAGACGTCGTAGGGCAGCTCGGGCCATTCGGCCAGCTGGCGGACCGCGCCGGCGCTGATCACCCATCCATCCTAGCCACTGCAGACAAAAAGAGTCCCGGCCAGTGGGGCCGGGACTCGGGGAAGGGGAGGGAGCGCCTGGTCAGATCAGGCGGCGCGCGACCGAACGATGGCCGGGGCAAGTTCGACGCGCGCCTCGCGTGCGCCGCGGAGCGCGCCCACGATTCCGCCGTAAACCGTGCCGGCATAGATGCCGCAGACCATGAATACGACCGGCTCGAGCCCGACCAGGATGGCGCCCATCGCGCCGAACACCGCTCCGCCCAAGCCGCCGCCCAATGCTGCACCGCCGATTGCTCCTCGAAACATCCGCTGGACCTCACCGTTCATCGCAAACCTCCAAGAATGGAATGACGTTCTGATGAACCCATGATGGCCCCGCCTACCTTTCGAAATCGTGACGCCACAGCCCCCACCCTGCCCACCCCCAGGAGTGGAGGGAGGGAGATCTCCGCTAGGCCTCTTCGAGCCGAAATCCAGTGCCGCGGACCGTGAGGATGCGCACTCCGGAGTTGACGAGCTTGGCCCGAAGCCGGCTCATCTTCACGTCGATCACGTTTGATCCGAGCGGCTCGGTCTCATCGCGCCAGGCGTGCTCGGCAATGGCTTTGCGGTCGACCACCGAGGGGAAGCGCCGCATCAGCAGCTCGAGGATGTGGAACTCGGCGGTCGTCAGATTCAGCAGCTTGCCATTCATCGTGACGTGCCGGCGTGCCGGGTCAAGCGACAAGGTGCCGCGGTTCATCACCGGGGCACCCACGCCGCGCGGACGCCGCTGCAGCGCGCGCACCCGCGCGACCAGTTCGCCAAAGTCGAATGGCTTGACGAGGTAGTCGTCGGCGCCGGCATCCAGCCCCTGGATGCGGTCGGGTGGTGCATCGCGAGCCGTCAGCATCAGGATCGCGGTCGGGCGGTCGTTGCGCCGCGCCCAGGACGCCACCTCCACGCCGGGCACACCCGGCATCCGCCAGTCGAGGATGGCTACGTCGTACTCGTAGAACTTCAGCTGCTCGATCGCATCGTCGCCCCGCTCGACCGAGTCCACCAGGTAGCCGGCATCCTCGAGACCCTGGACGAGGACCTCGCGCAGGCCATGATCATCCTCCGCGACCAGGATGCGCACCGCTAGGCTCCTTGCCGGCTCAGCATCAATTGGAACTCCATCGTCGCATTGCTCTGCACGGTGACGAAGCCGCCGATGCTGGGCGGGGTCATCCCGAACTGACTGAAGGGGAAAGTGATCGAACCGACCAGCTCGATCGCTGACCCGTTCATCCGGGCGTCGATCGGGATGGTGACGCTTTTCGTCACACCGTGGATCGTCAGCTCCCCGATCGCCGACACGTGGATCGTCTGTCCGCTGGCGGCATCGGCCGGCAAGGTGATCGGCGACGTCAGCGTGAAGGTGGCGGTCGGATAGCGGTCGCTTTCGAGCCCCTGCGAGTGGATCCGCTGATCTCGCCTCGACTGGTCGCTCGTGAGTTTGGTCACGTCCACGCTAAAACTGGCGGCCGTCACGCCGTAGCCGCTCGTCGATTGCGTCAGGGTGAACGTGCCGGTAATTGCGGACGTCCGCCCGACGGCATCGCTCGGCGCGGCGAATGAGGCGAGCTGCTCGCGGACCCGATAGCCGGCCACGGAGCCCGAGCCCACGGTCCAGGTTCCAGCTCCGGGCGTAGTAGCGGCGCTGGCAGTGGAGCCCGGGGCCGACGGTGTGGGCGAACTGAGCGCGAGCTTCTGTGGCGACGATCCCGCGAAGACGACGAAATAGACGATGCCGACACCCGCGGCGCCAAGAATCAAGACGCCCGCCACGACGGCTGCGATCAGCGTTCGGCGGTTGTTCATCTAAGGAGATGCTGAGGGGATTGACCTTTCAGTTCGATGACAGACTAAGGCGTAATCATGAGGCGACCATAAGAAGCGGGCCCCTCAACCGACGGTCAAGACGGCGGCGCCCTCGAAGCGTCCATGGGCCAGATCGTCGAGCGCCGTATTCGCGTCAGCAAGTGGATAGGGGTGCACCTGCGTTCGGATCGGCACCTTCGGCGCGATCTGCAGGAGTTCCTCGCCGTCCTGGCGCGTGAGGTTGGCGACCGAACGGATCTGCCGCTCCATCCAGAGAAGGTCATAGGAAAACGACGGGATGTCGCTCATATGGATGCCCGCGCAGACCACCACCCCGCCTGGATCCAGGGCCTTGAGTGCCGCCGGGACCAGCGAGCCAACGGGCGCGAAGATCAACGCCGCATCGAGCGGTTCGGGCGGCCGGGTGAGCGAGTCGCCGGCCCACTCCGCGCCAAGGCTGCGCGCGAACGCCTGCTTCTTCGTGTCACCCGGCGACGTAAAGGCAAACACACGTCGACCCTGGTAACGGGCGACTTGCGCGATGATGTGCGCTGAGTCGCCGAAGCCGTACAGGCCGACCCGTTGCGCGTCGCCGGCGAGGCGCAGCGCGCGATAGCCGATCAAGCCGGCGCAGAGCAACGGTGCGGCATGCAGGTCGTCATAGCTCTCTGGCAGCGCAAAACAAAAGCGCTCGTCGGCGACGCAGAACTCCGCATAACCGCCGTCGATGTGATAGCCGGTGAACCGCGCGTGCAGGCAAAGGTTTTCGAGCCCGCGGCGACAGAAGCGGCAGGTCTCGTCGACATAGCCAAGCCAGGGAACGCCGATGCGGTCGCCGGGTGCGAACCGCTTGGCACCTATGCCGGCGGCCTCGACCCGACCCACGATCATGTGGCCGATCACAAGCGGGAGCTTGGGCTCGCTCAGCTCACCGCTCACGATATGAAGGTCGGTGCGGCACACGGCACAGACCGAGACACGGATCAAGACCTGACCCGCGGCCGGCGCGGGGACGGGCAGCGCCTCGAGGCGAAGGGGCTCCTTCGCCGCGCGAAGCCGCATCGCCCTCATCGGTGAACGCTAGGCCGTGACGCCGCTTTTGAGTGTTGCCTGCAGCGTGATGGGGGTGGCCGCCAGGGCTTTCGAGACGGGACAGTTCTTCTTTGCGTCTTCGGCCAAGCGCTTGAAGGTTGCCTCGTCGATGCCCGGCACATTGCCTTCGGTTGCGAGGTCGATGCGCGAGATACCCCAACCCGCATCGGACTTGTCGAAGTGCACAGTGGCTTTGGTCCGAATTTCCTGCGGCTTGTGGCCCGCTTGCGAAAGGCCGTTGGCGAACGCCATGGAAAAGCAGCCGGCATGCGCCGCGCCGATCAACTCTTCAGGGTTGGTGCCCGGACCATCTTCCATCCGGCTCTTGAATGAATACGCGCCTTCGAAGGCGCCGCTTCCCAGTCGCATCGTTCCCGATCCATCTTGCAGCGAGCGCTGCCACCTGGCTTCCGCCGTGCGTACGGGCATCGTTGGGTCACCTCACTCGTGAATGTTGCCGTCCTGAATTGATCCTAGTGGACCGCGTCCGCGGCTGCCGCGAGCATCTCGAGCGTGCGCAGCCGATCCGGCTGCGTCTTGCCGTGAAGGCTCGCCAGCAGCGTCGTCACCCCGGCGGACGCCCACACCGCGAGTCGCTCGCGCACGTAGGATGGCGGCCCGGCAATGCTGATGGCATCGACGAGCGCATCGGGCACACGGCGGATCGCCTCGAGCTGTTTGCCGCCGAGGTATAGCTCCTGGAGCATTCGCGCATCGTCGGAGAAGCCGTACTGGCTGACGACGTCGTTGTAGAAGTTCTTCGTTCGCGACCCCATGCCGCCCACGTACAGCGCCACCCAGGGCTTCAGCGGCTCGCGTGCGCGAGCGCGATCATCATCGATGCTGATCGGCACGTGCGGCGCGATCGCGAGGGAATCGAGGGATCGGCCGGAGAGCCGCGCACCAAACTCGAGCTCGGGACGGAAGAGATCCATGTGTTCGGGAGCGAACAGCGTGGGGATCCACCCGTCGGCGAGCTCACCGGTCAGGCGCAGGCCGCCCGAGGTAAGGGTCGCGAGATAGATTGGCACCGTCTCGCGCACGGGATGCGCCAGAAGCTTGAGGCCCTTGTCCAAGTGGAAGACGTCACCCTCGAAGACCAGGCGATCGCGCCGGAGAACCTGGCGAATTATGGCCATCGTTTCCCGCATGCGGAGCAGCGGTTGTTCGAAGGGCACGCCATGCCAGCCCGTCACCACCTGGTGGCCACTGGTTCCCAGCCCGAGGATGAACCGGCCACCCGAGATCAAGTCGAGCGTGGCCGCTGTCTGCGCGAGGAGGGCGGGAGTCCGGCTGAAGACGTTGACGATGCCGGTACCCAGCTGGATCCGTTCCGTGCGGGCCGCGAGGGCACCAAGAATGGAGACGGCATCGGTGCCATACGCTTCCGGTGCCCAGACCGAGTCGAAGCCGAGTGCTTCGGCGCGCTGAGCAAGCTCAACCGCCTCGGGGAAGGAGAGGCTGCCCTCGTACGGCAAGGTGAGACCGAGCTTCATCGTGGCATCGTACCCGGAGTTGCGCCTAGAGTAGAGGACAGCCGGCAAACGAACACGCCGCCCTTTCTCACCGCCGCCCTTTCCACGCCGGGGGCGGCTGAGAGCCGGGGGCGGCTATTCAGGCCGCCCTTCCACGCCGGGGGCGGCTATTCCAGGAGGACGTCATGGCAGAGCGCACTACGACCACCATCAACGCCGCGCTTGCGGGGACCATCGACGTAGGGGGCGACCTCCCTGTCAATCGGTTTGGGTTCGGTGCCATGCGTATCACCGGCGAAGGGATCTGGGGAGAACCGGCCGACCCCGAAGAGTCCAAGCGTGTCCTACGCCGGGCGTTGGAGCTTGGAATCAACTTCATCGACACGGCCGATTCCTATGGCCCAGAAGTCAGTGAGCGATTGATCGCCGAGGCGCTGTACCCGTACCCGGAGGAGCTCGTAATCGCCACCAAGGGTGGGCTCGTCCGACCCGGGCCGGGAGAGTGGATACCGGACGGCCGTCCCCAGCACCTGCGTGAAGCGTGTGAGGGGAGCCTCAAGCGCTTGCGGGTCGAGCAAATCGATGTCTATCAGTTGCACCGCCCGGATCCGAATGTCCCGTACGAGGAATCGGTCGGCGCCCTGGTGGAACTGAAGGCTGAGGGCAAGATCCGCCACATCGGCCTCTCCAACGTGACCGTCGCTCACATCGAGCGCGCGCAAAAGCTCACGCCGATCGTCTCGATCCAGAACCGATACAGCGCCTTCGACCGCACGTCGGAACCGGTGCTCGACTTCTGCTCGCTGGAGGAGATCGCGTTCCTGCCGTGGCGTCCGATGGAAGGTGGGGGAGTCGCCGGCGCCGCCGGGGTGATCGCGGACATCGCGCGGCGCAACAATGCGACGCCAACCCAGGTCGCGCTCGCCTGGTTGCTGGCGCATTCGCCGGTGATGCTGCCGATCCCGGGCACCTCGAAGGTTGCCCACCTCGAGGAGAACCTGGGCGCGGTGACACTCGAGCTGGCACCGGCGGAGCTCGCCGAGATCGACAAGGTTGCTCCGGAGCCCCGCTGACCGCCGACGACGCTGACCGAGACGAATACGACGCGTTGGACGAGGCCTTGATGGAGACCTTCCCCGCGAGCGATCCGATCGCGGTCTCTGCGGCAGCCGTCGCAGCCGGATCGGCTGCGATGCACGCCGACGCCCCCATCCCTTAGCGCATTCTTAGACTTACCTCATTTCTCATTCACGCCCAACTGTCACCATGGGCGCGGGGTCACGGGCCGTGGCCCGTTGCATACTCGCGCCTGACTGATAAAGGAAATGAGCACCATCGCGCGCAAGGAGACCCCCGACCGGCGAGCCGGCCGAGCCGCCGCCCGCCCGAGGCGTCTGCTGTTCACCGCGGGCGACGTGATCCTCGTGGTGGTCATCAACGCTGCCCTCGTAGTCGCCATGTGGGTGCGGCATGGCGCCCTGAATCAGCTCGCCAGCCCGTCCGCAAAGCTGACCGCGGCGGGCCAGCTGACGGCGCTGATCGGCACCTACGCCGCCCTTGTCCAGGTCCTGCTGATGTCGCGCAGCCCCTGGTTGGAACGCCGCTTCGGAATGGACGGCCTTGCCCAATGGCACCGCTGGCTGGGGTTCGGCGTCACGATCCTCATCGGCGCGCACGTGATCTTCACGACGGTTGGCTACGCCCTCGGTAACGGTAATTCCGTGCTGGCGGAGGCCTGGAACCTGGTGACGACCTATCCCTATGTCCTGATGGCCACCGCGGCCACCGCGCTGCTGATCATGGTCGCCGTCACCTCGTTGCGGATGGCCCGCCGGCGGCTGAACTGGGAGACCTGGCGGTTCCTCCACCTGTATGCCTACCTCGCTATCGCCCTCGCCTTCGGACACGAGCTGGCGGTCGGCACCGACTTCACCGACGACGCCATCGCCCGCTGGTACTGGATCGCCCTCTACGTAGCGGTCGGCCTCTGCCTGCTCGCCTTCCGCATCGGACATCCCATGCGGATGAGCCTTCGCCACCAGCTCCGCCTGACGCAGATCGTTCCCGAGGCGCCGGGCGTGGTTTCGCTCTATGTCACCGGGCGCGAGTTGGAACAGCTCCAGGCGCGCGCCGGCCAGTATTTCCGGTGGCGGTTCTTGACGCGCGACGGCTGGTGGCGGACGCACCCGTTTTCGCTCTCGGCTCCGCTCAACGACCGGTTCCTCCGGCTTACGGTCAAAGGCGTTGGCAACGATAGCCGTGGCCTGCAGGGCCTCCACGCCGGTACCCGCGTTGCCGTCGAGGGCCCCTACGGTCTCTTCACGGCCAAGCGGCAACGTCGCTCGAAGGTGCTCCTGGTCGCCGGCGGCATCGGCATCACTCCCCTGCGAGCGCTGATCGAGGAGATTCCGCCAAAGAAGGA
>DASZJR010000063.1:0-10579 GCA_035947855.1 Candidatus Dormiibacterota bacterium | reverse complement strand
GACGGCAAGCCGGTGTCGGCGCGCTCCGGCAAGACGGTGGAGATCCACGACCCCGCGACCGGTGAGCTCGTCGACACAGTCCCGCAAGCCGGCGTCGAGGAAACCCGGCAGGCGATCGACGCCGCCCACGCGGCGTTCCGCGGTTGGGCCGACACGCTGCCGCAGAAGCGCACACAGATCCTGATGAAAGGCGCGGCGCTGGCCCGGCAGCACCTCGACGAGGTCGCCTCGCTGCTGACACGCGAGCAGGGCAAGCCGCTGCGCGACTCGAAGATCGAGGCGGAGCGATTCGTCGAAGGCATCGAGTTCTACGCCATGCTCGCCGCGTCAGGCGCCATTCGGGGCAAGCACGTCCAGCTCTCCGTGCCGGGCGCCTTTGGCATGGTCGTCCGCCGTCCGTTGGGCGTCGTCGGCGCGATCATCCCCTGGAACTTCCCGCTCACCCTGCTGGCGAACAAGATCGCCCCCGCCCTGGCGGTCGGGAATACGGTGGTCGCCAAGCCCGCCAGCACGACCCCGCTGTCGACCATCCGCCTGGTCGAACTGATGAACGAGGGTGGCCTTCCGCCGGGCGTCCTCAATGTGGTCGTCGGGCCCGGCGCGGTGGTGGGGCAGGAGCTGATCAAGAACCCCAAGGTGCGCAAGATCGGATTCACCGGAGAGACCCAAACGGGAAAGCAGGTGATGGCCGAGGCCGCCTCAGACTTGAAGCACGTGACCCTCGAGCTCGGCGGCAGCGACCCCGCGATCGTCTGCGACGACGCCGACATCGAGCAGGCGAGCAAGGCGATCGCGATCGGCCGCTTCTTCAACGCCGGCCAGGCGTGCCTGGCCGTGAAGCGCGTCTATGTCTTCGAGCCGGTGGCCGACCAGCTGATCGAAAAATTGGCCGCCCGCGCCAAGAAGCTGAAGGTCGCGCCCGGCAGCGACGCCACCTCCCAGATGGGCCCCATGCACACCGCCGGCGGCCGGGAGACGATCGAGGAGCAATTGAAAGATGCGCTCGATCGCGGCGCCCGCCTGGTGGCCGGCGGCCACCGCCTCCGGGGTGAGCCATTCGATCGCGGCTTCTTCTTCGAGCCCACCATCATCACCGACGTCCCCGATGATGCGCGTGTCTGGCGGGAAGAGACGTTCGGTCCGCTACTGCCGATCGCTCGCGTCAAGGACCTCGACGAAGCGTTGGCCCGCGCCAATGACTCAGAGTTTGGGCTTGGCTCGTCGATCTTTACCCGCGACCTCAAGCGGACTCAGCAGGGCATCGACCGGCTCGATGCCGGCTACACATGGGTCAACACCATCCAGGTCGCCTACGATGAGCTGCCCTTTGGCGGGACCAAGCACAGCGGCTTCGGCAAGGAACACGGCGTGGAGGTGCTCGACTTCTATACCGAGCAAAAGAGCGTCGTCGTGGCGGGCGTCTAGCCTCCGGGCAGCGCTTCCCTCGGGTCGACCCACGAATACACGCTCAAGCCGCCGCGGACCACTCCGACGCCTGGGTGATGTTATTCAGCACCCAGCCGAACTGACCCGTGGTCACCGTCGCCTTGCAGTAGGCGCAGACGCCGGACTCGTTGATGGAGACCGGCGCGCCGCAGTTCGGACACTGCGTGATTTCGGCGGTCTCCCCCACCCGCGTCCTCGCCGCCTGGCTGCGGATGAAGGTCCAGAACTCGGTAAACGGCTGGATCGTCTTATCCCCACTAAGCATCTTGCCGGCGTCATCCACTTCGTAATCCTTGGCAATGGCGTCGAAGCGGACAGTGACGCTGTCAAAGTTCGCGTCGCTCGCGACCCTGGCGATGGCGCAGCCGTTGACGGCCAGGTCCTCGAGCACGTCGCGCTTGTGCAGGGCCACAAACTGCTCGACCTGCAGCTTCCAGCGGTGATAAATCGCGTCGGAGAGATAGATGCGGGCCGGCTCGAGGTTGCGCGCCATCCAGGCGTTCTGCAGCACAAAGAAGGTGGTCTGAGCCCGGTCGATGAAGACCTGTGGGTTGAAGTTCGGATCGCGGGCCTGCAGGGCGGCGACGCCGCTCTGAACCGCCGCGGCATCGACGCCGGCGCCGGGCGCCAGGATGGCATCACCGCTGGTCCCGCTGCCCCCGGACTTCCGGCTCGACAAGCCGCGGTAGATGAGGAAGGCGCCGATCAGGGCCAGGATGATGAAGAAGAGCAGCGGCGACCCGCCGCTCGAGCTGCCCGAGCTGCCACCACCGACGAAGACAAAGCCCCCGCCCCCGCCGCTGCTGTGGCCGCCGCCCCCGCCCCCGCCTCCACCGCCGCCGCCCCCACCCCCGCCGCCGCCCCCGGCGCGGGCCAGCGCGGAGAGCTGGATGGCGAGGGCGAGCGCCCACGCGGCCCCGAGTGCGACCAGAACGCGCCCCCGCTTTCGCACGGCGATGCGTATAACCGGTCGGCCTTGCTGAGCTTGCGGCGGGTGCCCAACTCCTCGTGTTCATGATCGCGCGCGGCCGCCGCCGGTCGTTCCAGCGCCGGGTACTCGCCTGGTACGCCACGCACGGCCGCGACCTGCCGTGGCGAAAGACCCGAGATCCCTATGCCATCCTGGTCTCGGAGGTGCTGTCGCACCAGACCCAGATCTCCCGAGTGGTTCCGGTCTACGAACGCCTCCTGGCGCGATATCCGACGGTGGCGGCGATGGCCAGCGCCCCGCTCGCCGAGGTGAAGGCCATCACCGACCCCCTCGGCTACAAGATCCGGGGGCGCTGGCTCCATGGCGCGGCGTTGCGCGTCGCCGACCGCCCAGGTGGCGGGTTTCCCGAAACCCTCGACGAGCTGCGGAGTCTCCCCGGAATCGGGCGCTACACTGCCGGGGCGGTCATGAGTTTCGCCCACCAGCGAGATGCGCCCGTGCTCGACACCAACGTCGCCCGGTTGTTGCGACGGTACTTTGGGATCGCGACCACGCCGCGCGCCCGGACCGAGCAGCTCTGGTCGCTGGCGGCCGCGGTGATTCCGAAAGGGAAGGGCTACCTGATCAACCAGGCGTTGATGGATCTCGGAGCAATGATCTGCCGGTCTCGAGCGCCGCGCTGCGATGCCTGCGCATTGCGGCGCAGCTGCGACTTCCGGCGGGAGTTCGTCAGGTCGCTGCCTGCGCGCTCTCGTGGGCGAGGGTCGCCTCGGCATCCGCACGCGAAATGATGCCCAGCAGACGGCCGTCGCCCGTTGTGATCAGGCTATTGGTCTGGATGTCATGCTCCCGCATCGACTTGAGCAGCTCTTCAAGGGTCACGTTCGGTCGGAATGTCTTGGGGCCGGGCCGCATCACTTGTTCGGCGGTCGCGTTGGGGTCCCCGTCGAGCTCCTTCTTTCGCAGCAGACCCAGGACCACCCGCTCTGGGCTGACGACGACGCAGGTGTCCCAGCCCGCCGTCCGAGCGCGGATATCACCGATCCGCTCCTTGAGCCCACAGGTCGGCACCTCCGCATCCGCGACGTCACCGATCCAGGTTTCGTCCGTTGCCTTGCCCTCTCGTGGCTGATTCTCCTCGTACCAGGCAACTTTGCCCGGCCGATAGTCGGTCACATTCTTGAACCCCAGCGTCTCGAGCCGCAACGCGGCCCGCGGCGAGAGGTCTCAACCGAAGTCGTTGCAGTAGACGAGCACCGGCCGCTTACGATCGAGTCCGGCCGCCGTCTTTTCATCGAGCCGCTTCAACGGGATATTGATCGCGCCGGGCAGATGGTCATGTTCGAACTCATCCTCGCCGAGCACGTCGACCAGCTGCGCACCCTGATCCAGCAGCCGCTTGACGTCGGATACCGAGAAAACCTCCGAGGGCATGCGCCTAATCTACGCCGGGCCCACGCCCTGCGTGCTCAGCGCGCTCGCATCCGGTTGTTCTTCGGGAGATGCTCCACCTCGGCGAGTCCCATTGCCTCCATGACCGGCGGTACGTACATCCCGAAGCGGCCGCGCAAGCCTTTCTTCAGTCCGTACCAGCCGCCCACCGGATTCTTCGGCGAACGCGCCCACGCCTCGACGGTTCCCTCGGCGGCCGGTTTCTGCTCGTCGGCACTGCCAAGCGGCATCCAATCAGCGTGCTGCTTCAGCATCTTGTGGAGGTCGTCCAGCCCGCGCAACTGATAGCGAACCTCGGTCTTCCCTACCTGGACGATGAGGGCCGGCGGATCGATCGTCTCATCGCGGTAGGCCTCGAATTCCGACGTCCCCGGCGGCGTCTTCAGAACCCACGGTGCTTTGCGCGTCCCTGATCCCTTGACCTTCGCGTTCGCCATCACGTCCTCCCTTCTTCCTCCAAAAATACGGTAACCATAAGGTTACCGTGTCAGGTTACGCCATGCCGGCGCCCTCGCGTCAACGCGCCCAGACGCCGACGGGGGTGAAGTGCAGCGGAACGTCGACCAGAATCAGCTCGCAGAGATCATTCGCCTCGATACGCAGCGCCGCCTCGTCCCGGATCTTGGTCGCGTCACCGCTGGCGAGTTCCTCGGCGCCGACCGTCGCCCGGCCTTCGATCAGGTAGAGATAGCCGCCCCGCGCGGGACGAAAGTCGTGCGCGACCACCGTGCCGGCTGAGAGACGACCGACGTACACGGCGGCGTCCTGATGAACCCTGACCGGATCACTGGCCGCCGGTCCGATGACCTTCAACAGGCGATCGGTCCGGTCCTCTTTGGTGAACTGTCGCTGCTGGAGACCCGGCGGTAGGCCCGCGGTGTCCGGCAGAATCCACAGCTGTAAGAACTCCATCGGCTCGGTTTTTGAACCGTTCTGTTCAGAATGCTCCGCGCCGGAGCCGAGCGTCATCAACTGCACATCACCGGAATGGAGGATGCCATCGTTGCCGAGGCTGTCGGCATGGCGGAAGGTGCCTTTCCACACATAAGTAATGCCTTCGACGTCGGCGTGCGGGTGCATCGGCCAGACCGCACCCGGAGCGAGGCGATCGTGGTTGAACACCCGCAGCGGCCCGACGCCCATCTGTCGCGGATCGCGGTAGCGATCGAAGGAGAAGTGCCAGCGGGCAACAAACCAGCCGCCCTCCTCCTTGTGGATCTCGCGGTCGCGGCGGACTTCCAGCATCGCGTTCGACTAGGGGATCTGGATCGAGCGCTTGGAGAGCCCCATCCAGTAGCCATCGATGATGCTCGGCAACGGCTCCCCGTTGCTGTCCCCGGCGCCGAGGGTCACGAACAGCGGCGCCAGGTGCTCGGTCCGAGGATGCGCGTACCTGACCGCCGGTGCGCGGTGCATGAAGTCGGAGAGCTCGTCGACGTCCCCGTGGTCGAGCGCCTCGTGCGCCCAGGCGTCGAACTCGGTCGACCATGCCGGCGGAGGTGCATCGAGGCGAAAGTCGCGTAAGAAGGGCAGGCCGTGCGTCAGAAACCCGCTGCCGATGACGAGCACCCCCTGGTCCCGCAGCGGGCGAAGCCGCCGACCGATCTGGAAAAGCGGTTCGGGGTCGAGGCTGGGCATCGAGACCTGCAGCACGGGCACATCGGCGTCGGGATACATCACCGTGAGCGGCACATAAGCGCCGTGGTCGAGCCCGTGGTCGGGCTGCTCGGCCAGCGGCTGATCGGAGAGCAGGCGCCGGAGGTCGGCGGCGAGCTCGGGCGCGCCGGGCGACCGATACTGCGTCCGGTAGTAGCGCTGCGGAAAGCCGCCGAAGTCGTAGATCAGCGGCGTGCCGGTGCGGGTCGCGCCGATCGTCAGCGGTGCGTTCTCCCAATGGGCCGAGACGATCAGCACGGCGCTCGGGCGGGGCAGGGCCTTCGCCCAGGCAGCGAGTTGGGCGACCCAGAGCGGATCATCGACGAGCGGCGGCGCGCCGTGCCCGATGTAGAGCGTCGGCATGCGACCGATGGCGCTCGCCTGTCGAGCGCGCTCGTCCACCGCGCTCGCCGCCAGCTGCGCCGGCTCCTCAGGCGCGCTCGCGGGCTGTGGCTTCAGCTCCTCATCCATGCTGGTTGGTAGCCATTCTCGCCCATGAGCCCAAACCCTCGTTTGGATCGAACCTCGATGGTCCTGGACAGGTAACCTTTCTCGGAATGGCCGCCGATCACGCCGTGCACGCCGAGGGTTTGGTGAAACGCTACGGTCGCGTTCGAGCATTGGATGGCCTCGATCTCGACGTCGCGGAAGGGAGCCTCCTGGCCCTGCTGGGCCCGAATGGAGCGGGCAAAACCACGGCGGTACGTATTTTCACGACACTCCTCCAGCCGGACGCCGGCCACGCGACCGTTGCCGGCTTCGATGTCGTCCGGGACGCGGATCGCATCAAGTCACTGATTGGGCTGGCGGGTCAAAACGTGGCGATCGACGAGTACCTGACCGGCCTGGAAAACCTCGAGATGATCGGCCGGCTGTATCACCTCGCCGCGCGGGACGCAAAACGCCGCGCGGAGGAGCTCCTCATGCAGTTCGACCTGATCGACGCCGCGAGCCGAATCGCAAAGACCTACTCGGGTGGCATGCGCCGGCGCCTCGACCTGGCGGCATCGCTCGTCCTGCTGCCACCGGTCTTGTTCCTCGACGAGCCCACCACCGGGCTCGATCCGCGGAGCCGCCGGCAGGTGTGGGGAATGATCAGCTCGCTCGTCAGTGAGGGCTCAACCATCCTGCTCACGACGCAGTACCTCGAGGAGGCGGACGAGCTGGCGAACCGGATTGCGGTCGTCGATGCCGGGCGCGTCATAGCGGAAGGCACCTCGGACGAGCTCAAGGACCGCGTCGGAGGAAACCGGATCGAGATCGCCGTCGCAAAGGACGCCGACCTCGAGCGCGCCGCCGAGGTTGCCCGCGGTTACTTCTCCAGCGATGTCACCGTGGATCCGTCTCAGCGGCGGATCTCAGCGCCCTCCAAAAACGGGACGAGCCAGCTGGCAACGCTGGTGCGAGACTTCGATGGCGCCGGCATCGACATCGTCGACCTGCAACTGCACCGGCCCAGTCTCGACGATGTCTTCCTCACCCTCACCGGTCACCAGGCGGAAGAGGAAAAAGTCGCGGCGCCCGCCAGCCGCTGGCAACGGAGGCCACGCTGATGGCCACCGCCCGCGCGATATCGACGGCCGGAACACGCTATCAGCCCATCGCGGGACGGCCACGCATCGTGTGGGCGTTCCTGGACGCGCTCGTGCTCGCCAAGCGGAGTGTCCTGGAAACGGTGCGCGTGCCTGAACTGATCATGTTCGTTGCCATCCAACCGATCATGTTCGTCCTCTTGTTTCGCTACGTCTTCGGTGGCGCGATCCAGGTCCCCGGCGGACAGTACGTCAACTTCCTCATGCCCGGGATCTTCGTGCAGACGGTGGCGTTCGGCGGGGTCACGACCGCCATTGGACTGGCCCAGGACATGCAGCGCGGCATCATCGACCGTTTCCGCTCGCTGCCGATGTCCTCGTCCGCGGTCCTGACCGGCCGCACCATCGCCGATCTCGCCCGCAACCTCTTTACCGTGATCATCATGCTGACCGTCGGATTCCTGGTGGGCTTCCGACCGGGCGGGACGCCGTTCGAGTTCCTGCTCGGCATCCTGCTCCTGCTGGGGGTCAGCTTTGCCTTCTCCTGGATCTCGGCGTTTATCGGCCTGCTGGTCCGCAGTGTCGAGGCGGCGCAATCGGGTGGGTTCATCTGGCTCTTTCCCCTGACCTTCGCCTCCAGCGCGTTCGTGCCGGTGGCGACGATGCCGGGTTGGTTGCAAACCTTCGCGCGCCACAATCCAATTTCTGTTCTGGCCGACGCGCTCCGAGGCCTCTTCCACGTGAATCCCGCGCTGACCACCGGCGACATCCGCTGGGCCCTGATCCAGTCGGTCGCCTGGATCGCCGGCATCCTGATCGTCTTTGTCCCACTGTCGGTCGTCCGCTACCGGCGCACGACGGCGCGCTAGCCGCGCCGAACCCAGACGTGTCGTGCCCGTCGATCGTGACCGACCGGCTCCTGCTCCGGGACTGGCGGGATGCGGACCTGGATCCATTCGTCGCCATGAATGCCGACCCCGTGGTCATGGAGTTCTTTCCGGAGACCTACACGGAGGAGCGGACCCGCCGATTCGTGGCACTCATCCGCGAGCGATGGACGCAGCTCGGATACGGCCTCTGGGCCGTCGAGCGGAAAGACAGCGGACAGTTCATCGGATACGTCGGCCTCTGGCCGGCCACGTTTCCCGCCCACTTCACGCCCGCGGTCGAGGTCGGCTGGCGGCTCGCCGCAGATCAGTGGGGGCACGGTTACGCCAGCGAGGGGGCGCGGGCCGCCCTCGATTACGGCTTCAACAGCGTCGGCCTTCACGAGATCGTCTCCTTCACCTCCGCCATCAACGTGCGCTCCTTAAGGGTCATGGAGCGGCTGCGCATGCGCCGCGATGTCGGCGGCGACTTCGAGCACCCCAACGTGCCGGCGGGTCATCCGCTCCGCCCTCACGTCCTTTACCGAATAAAGAATTAGGCACTAAAGCCGATGACGGCGCCGGGGGGCACGTGCCAACCTGCAACTTGAGCGAAACCCTGTAAAGAGTCATAGCCAAGGTCCAGGTCCAGGTGAAGAAGTCGGAATCGACGCTGCAAGCGCTCGCATCCGTGCTTCGGGCGTCGCCTGAGTCGGACGCCCTCGTCACCCTGGGCCGGCTGCTGGACTCGCTGCCGATCGGCTTCCACGTCAGTGATTGTGGCGGCGCGTTCCACGTCCTCTACGCCAACAGCGTGTGGGAACACTGGCTCGCACCCGACAAGCTGCCGGTGGCGGGCAAACGGCTGGCGGACCTGTTTCCGAGCGCCGAGGAGGCCGGCGTCATCCAGCTCATGCGGGACGTTTGTGCGACGGCCCAACCAAAGCACCTCAAGGGTTTTCAGTTCACGGAATTGGGCGCGACCGACCGTGGCAAGCGCGCCGGACGGTGGGACTGGGAGATCTATCCCTTGAGCGGCCCCAGCGGCGTGACCCATCTGCTCAACGTCATCATGGATGTGAGCGCACCCACGCCGGGACGGAGCGGGCCGTCGAAAGAACACCGCCAGGCGGAAAACCGTCGCCGCGAAGAGGCATCCGGCGTCCTGCGCATTTTCGGTCTTGCTCCCGAGCCGATGGCGCCGAGGGGTCTTAAGACGCTGAGTGAACGGGAATACCAGGTGGCCGATCTCCTGGCGATGGGCTTCACCAATGGGGCCATCGCCGACCATTTGAAGCTCAGCCCAGCCACGGTGTCCTCGCATGTCGCCCACATCCTGTCCAAGCTCGGATTCCGATCGCGGGTACAGGTCGCCGCCTGGATCGTGAGGCGCCGGTTGGGCCCGACCGCGTCAGCGGGCATGCCCGGGTTGAGCTGACAGCGGCCTCGGCCGCAACAATTCCCGCAAAAATTCATCTGAACGGATGATGACAGCCGCTGCTCCCGGGCCCCATCCTTAACAAAACCTGGCGCAACGCATCAGCCGACTCACCGGTCGACGACACGTGTCGATGGCACTGCGCGAACCGCAGCAGCGCTTTCGCAACGCGTTCCAAAACGCTCCGATCGGCATGGCGTTGGTCGGCCTGGACGGGCGTTTTCTGGATGTGAATGGAGCGCTATGTCAGCTCCTCGGATACGCACCGGACCAGCTCTCGGTCATGACCGTCCACGAGGTAACCCATCCCCTCGATGTCGAGGCGCTGAGGGCAGGGACCCAGCAATTGCTGGCCGGGGAGATCGCGCGATTTCAGGCCGAACAGCGCTATCTCCACGCCGACGGCCACGCCGGATGGTCGCTGGTCAGCGTGTCGCTGATGAGGGAACCCAACGGACGGCCCCTCTACTACGTTCTCGGGATTGACGACATCACGGCCCAGAAGACCGAGCGGCTGCGCACCATTCCCGTCGCGGTGACGCGCATGTTGGTCGAAGCCCCTACCCTGGAAGCGGCCTCGCGCGGAATTCTGCGGCGGCTCTGCGAGGACCTTGGCTGGCAGGTCGGTCAGCTCTGGATCCGGGATTGCGACAATGTCCTCCGCTTGCGAGATTTCTGGCACGCCCCCTCGGCGGAAGGCGGCCCCCAGCAGACCAACTCCGTAACGACCCACTTTCCAGGAATCGACGTACCGGGCCAGGTGGTGGCGCGCGGCGAGGTCGTCTGGATCGCCGACATCGCCAGCGATCCAAACTTCGGCCCGCCGGCAACGCCCCCGGACGCCGGCCTCGCGGGGGCCCTGGGCTTCCCCATCCTGGTTGGAGGCGAAGTCTCCGGGGTGATGAACTTTTACAGCGCCGTAATCGCCAAGCCCGATGAGGACCTGCTTGCCCTGGTCGAAGACGTCGGAGACCAGCTCGGCCGATTCATCGAGCGAAAGCGAGCCGAGCGAGCTCTGCAAGCGGCGGCCGAGCACGTCCGCGGCGTCCTGGACAACGTCGCCGACGGCATCATCAGCACCGACGAGAGCGGGGTCGTCGAATTCTTCAATCGGGCAGCTCAACGGCTCTTCGGCTACGCGCTGGCCGAGGTTCGCGGGCAAGACGCAAAGATGCTCATTGCCGAACCGTACCGCCGCGATTTTGTCAGCCACCTCAACAACTATCTGCGTCCCGGCAAAAGCCAGCCCTCGCTCTCC
>DASZJR010000062.1:0-7680 GCA_035947855.1 Candidatus Dormiibacterota bacterium | reverse complement strand
GCCGAGGGCGAGGATCCCGATCAGCGCGCGCAGCCAACCGAGGAACCCGTTGCCGGCGCCGCCACCCCGGTCGACGGGGGTGTGCCGCGTCGTCGCTCCGGCGACACTCGCGCCGTTGACCAGCTCGACCGAATTGTTGCTGGTGTAGTCGAGGTTGCCCGCGATCTGCGCACCATCCAGCCTCAGATGGTCGACCTGGCCCCGAACGTCGCCGCCGACCTTGTTCTTCAGCGTGAGGTTGCCCGCGGCCATCTGGACCCGACGGGCGACCGGTGCGGAGATGGTCGCCGTTCCACCGGCCACCACCAGGTCGCGGCCGATGGTGGCACCGGATCCAACGTCGATCATGCCACCCGTAACCACGATGTCCTGCGCGACCGCTCCGTTCACGGTGATGTTGCCGCCGGCGGCAATGATGCTGCCGCCGACGTGGCCGTTCACGGTGATGTTGCCGCCGCCGAGGATCAGGTCGCGGGTGACATTGCCGGACACGGTGATCGTCCCGCCGCCGGCGACGACGCTCCCGTTGACGGTTCCGTTGATGCTGATCGTCCCTGCGCCCGCGTAGACATCGTCGTTGACCGTTTCACCGGAACCGACGGTGACGTCGTTGCCCTGTCGAAGATCAGCGGCGGCTGCCTGTAGCGGCAGCCAGGCAAGTACGGCTGCGACGACGATGGATCCCCCCAGCGCCGTCAACCAGCGGTTGCGTGTGCGTGCCAAACCCCGTGCCCTCCTCTTCCGGCAGCAGCCTCTGCGTCATTCTCGCACTCCGGCACTCGTCGCCGCAGGCCTGACGGGGTATTAGCCGACCGCGGCCTCGCGCTCCGGCTCTCCCGTCGCCGGGACCTCACCGATGCCGGCCCCACGTTGCGGCTGGCGCGACCGCAGCGGCACGTCGGGCATGAAGAGGGTGGCGATCAGCGCAACCGCTGACAAGGCCATCGCGATCAGGAAGAGGTCGTGGAGCGTGAGCGCGAGCGCCTGACGAACGGCATGCATCGCCTGGTCGAAGAGTGGCGCGAGCTGAGGTGACAGCTTCGCCTTCGCGGCCGCAATCTTTGCGGGATCGAGCAGGGCGTTGGGATTGCTGGCCGAATTGCCCAGCGCATTCTTGAATGCGGGAGGCAGATTGACTCTAGCGATCTGGCTGCTGATCGCGTCCGGCAGGCGCTGCGCCAGGATGGTGCCGAGGATCGCCGCGCCCGCCGTGCCGCCGACGTTGCGCCAGAACTGGAACTGGCTGGTGCCGACACCGAGGTACCGCATCGGCAGGGCGCTCTGGACGGCGTTGATGTAGAGCGGCATGGTGACACCGAGCCCGAGGCCGACCAGGACGATGTCGATCGTGATCGACATCTGCGACGTCGCCGTCGTAGTTTGGGCCATCAGGTAGAGCCCGACCATCATGAGCGCGATCCCGATGGTGCCGAGGTAGTGATAGTGCTTGATCCGAGGAATCAACTGCCCGGTCAGGACGCTGGACACGATCAGGCCGAGCATCATCGGCGTGAGCAGAAGCCCGGAGTTGGTTACGCTGACGCCGAGCACGCCCTGGAGCTCGAGCGGGACGAAGATGATCATCCCGAACATGCCGAGGGCGGCGAAGAACCCGACCACCATCGAGACCGTGAACGCGCGGTTCTTGAACAGTGAGAAGGGTACGATCGGCTCCTTGACCCGCTGCTCGATCACGAAGAAGGCGACCAGCATGGCCACACCGAAGCCGAGCAGGCCAAGGACCTGGACGGAGGTCCATCCCTGGTCCTTCGCCACGGAAAGTGCGACCAGAACCGGGATCAACCCGCCGGCCAGCGCCGCCGACCCGATGAAGTCGATGTCGCGCCAGGACGCTTTGGTTCGCACGAAGGGTAGGAATGCGGTGACGACGAGGACCCCAAGCAGGCCAACCGGTAGGTTGACGTAGAAGACCCAGCGCCAACCGAGGTTGTCGGTCAAGAAACCGCCCACCACCGGGCCGATAATCGACGAGAGACCGAAAACGGCACCGAAGAGGCCCTGGATGCGCGCCCGCTCGGCCGGCGAGTAGATGTCGCCCAGGACGGTGAACGCCGAAGCGAAGAGCATGCCGCCGAAGAGGCCCTGGAGCACCCGGAAGACGATCAGCTGCGTCATGTCCTGGGAGACGCCGCAGAGCGCGGAGGCGGCGACAAAGCCAATCATCCCGGCGATCAGGAACGGCTTGCGGCCGAAGAGGTCACCGAGCTTTCCGGCGATTGGTACGACCACCGTCGAGGCGACGAGGTAGCCGGTGATCAGCCACGAGTAGCGATCGAGACCGTTCAGCTCGGCGACGATTCGCGGTAAGGCCGTCCCGACAATGGTCTGGTCGAGCGCGGCGAGCAGCAGCGCGAGCATCACGCCGATGGTCGCGAGGACTTTGATCCGGGTTGTCAGCTCAGCTTGTGGCATGGGTCTTTCCCTCCTCGACGCCCATCGCCTGGATGAGGCGCAGACACAGATGTCGCAGTTGAATCAGCTCCGAGTTGGTCAGGCCCTTGGTGAGCGCGACCTGGGCTCCCGCGGTCTCCCGCCAGAGCGTCTCGATGCGCTCGCGGCCCTGATCGGTGAGCTCGGCATAGACCGAGCGCCGGTCAGCGGGATCATCGACGCGCTTGACGAGGCCGTCGCGCTCCAGGTTGTCGACCAGGCCGGTCACCGTTCGTGGGGTTACGTCAAGCATCTCGGCCAGCTCGCCCATCGTGAAACGCCCGTCGGGCTGGTGTTTCAGGCGGACCAGGATCTGGAAGCGGCCCTCGCTGAGGCCGACCCGCTCCGCCCAGCGTTCCATGGTGACGTGGAGCTTCTTGCCCAGGATGCGGACCGCGGCCAGCGCCTCGGTTCCGGGCTCGACTTTCCGGCCCTGTCGCGCAAGGACCTCGCGAACTCGCGGGTCGAACAGAAAGCCATTGGGGTCGACTTTGAGCTCGGTCAGGTCGTGATCGGTCTTGAAAGTGAGCTGGCTCATATTTACAAGGCACATTATTACATAGCTCAAGACACGGAGCAACCCGCAATTGGTGGTAACCGGGTTACAAAGAGGGAGGCGCCGCCCCGGCGGCGCCCCTTATGCTCAGGCGACGGGCGCCACTTCCTCGTATGCCTGCGCCCCAGCCTGCTGCTCGGCACGCGTCGCCCGACCGCGGACACCGGTGACGCCAACCGCGGCGACGATGATGATGGCGATCGCCAGCGCCATGCTCGGCCGCATCGCGTCGACAAACGACTGGGTGAAGACGGCGTGCGCGAGCCCCTGAAGCTGCTGCGCGATTTGCGCCGGGATCCCGGCGGGCAGGTGCAGGCTGCCGCCCGTCTGGCCGCGCCCGACCTGAAGACCCTGGCTCGCCGCCTGGCTGAAGCCATCGACGAACGGTGCCCTAAACGGGGCCGGCAGCTGCGACGAATAGCCCACGGCGTGTGTTTGCAAGCCGGTGGCAAGCCGGTTCTGCAGCACGGCGCCGATGGCAGCGCTCCCGATCACGGTGCCCAACTCCTGCACGGTGCTCAGCACGCCGGACGCGACCCCCGCCAGCCGCGGCTGCAGGTCACGCGTCGCCAGGCTGTAGACCGGCGTCCATACGCCGGCAAGCCCCAGGCCGCCGAGGACCAGCCCCGGCACGAAGGTCCAGCGATTGGAGTCCACCTGCACGCGCCAGGCGATGTACGCCATCCCGAGCGCGAAGAGGGTCAGACCGACCATCAGGATGTACTTGCCGAAACGCGCGGCGAGGGGAGCCACTACGCCGGAGAAGAGCATCATCGTCAGCGCCATCGGCGCTACCGCGACGCCCGCGTCAAAGGCGCTCAGCCCGAGCACCGACTGGAAGTAAATGGTGATCGGCAGGAAGACACCGACCATGGCGAACCCCATCGCCATCAAGACGAGCGTCATGATCGTGTAGTTGCGATCCTTGAAGACCGCGAAGGGCAGCAGCGGCTCGCGGTCCTGGCGGCGCCACTGGATGACGAAGAAGATCGCAAGGACGACGACACCGGCGGCGATGATCTCGGGGATCGTGATGCCCGCGGAGACGGTGCCCCAGTTGTAACGCTGTCCCTCGATCAGGCCGAAGACCACACCGAAGAGGCCCACGGTGGCGAGGGCGACGCCGACGAGGTCGAGACGGTGCCTGCGGCCCGGCCGCAGATCGGGAACCAGCGCCAGGGCTAGCAGCACGATGGCAAAACCGACGGGCAGGTTGACGTAGAAAATCCAGCGCCAGCCGAAGTTGGTGACGATGAATCCGCCGACGATCGGGCCCGCCAGCACCGCCAGGCCGGCCAGCCCGCCGTAGATGGCGAACACGCCGCCTCGCCGCTCGGGCGGAAAGATCGTAGTCATGATTGGCAACCCCTGAGGGGCCAGGATGGCCGCTCCGAGGCCCTGCGCGCCGCGGGCCAGGATGAGCTGCGTCGGGTCCTGCGCAAGACCGCTGAGCGCCGAGGCCACGGTGAACACCACCACGCCCGCGATGAACATGTTTCGGGGACCGAAGATGTCGCCCAGACGTCCCGAAGTGATCAGGAGCACGGCATACATCAGGCTGTAGCCGTTGAGCACCCAGAGGATCTGGTCGAGCGATGCATGCAAATCATCGACGATGCTCGGGATCGCGACGTTGACGATGGTCAGGTCGAGCAGGGTCATGAAGAGACCCAGCGCGAGCACCGCGAGCGCCAGCCAGGGCGCCGACGGCCGAACCGTTTTGGACATGGTGGTGTTAACCCTCCTTGGAATTGACGCCGCTATACTCCGGGTGCGCACTCACTTCGCCGGAGGTCGTTGTTATTCATCAATGATCACCTCCTCCTTCTCGGTTTCCAAGTCGCTCTTGGAGCGCATGCATCTCCTCGTGCGTGATCCACAGCGTGCCGTTCTCGATGTCTTGGATGAGGCTTCGAACCCACTCGACCTCGGCACGGCTGACGACGACGCCGTACTCCGCTTCCACGAGAAACAGGCGGGGGATCCGCTGGATCTTCTGCAAGTCCTCGAGCACCCTCTCGTTGCGGGCAATCTGGCTGTCCAGCAGCGCGGTCCTCGCCCGGAGGAGACGGACGACCTCGTCCTTGTCGAGCACGGCTAAGAAGGCGAGCGCCGCCGCAAACTGCGGGTAGTCGTTCACCGGCTGGGCGAGCATCTCGCGCATCCAGGCCGTGATCTCCTCGCGCCCGCTCTCCGTGATGGCGTAGACCGTCCGTTCCGGGCGGCGGCCTTCGCGGCTGGGCGCCTGTGATGTGATGAATCCACCCTCTTCTAGACGTTCGACCGTGTCGTAAATCGACCCGCCCTTCAGGCGGATGACCTGGTCGTGGCCGCGCTCCTTCATCTTCGATTTCATCTCGTAGGGATGCATCGGGCCCTCCATCAGGAGGGTCATGACGGCCAGCGCCAGCGGGGTCCGAGGCAGTTCGCGCTTAGTCTTCATCGTTTAGTCGACGCCGACTATACCACCTCGACTAGTCGGTGTCAACTAGAAGAGCGCTTACAGCATCCTTACAAACAGCGAGGACGATATATGGAGGTGAGCGCAGGCGCCCGGCGCATCCTGGTAGTGGACGACGACCCGATGGTCGCGACCACTGTCCAGCGCGTCCTCCGTCCGGAGGGCTACGAGGTCGACGTGGCGCTCGGCGGCGCCGAGGCGTTGGAGCAGGCCCGTAGGCACCGGCCCGACCTGGTGGTCCTCGACCTGATGATGCCCGGCATCGATGGACTGGAGGTGTGCCGGCAATTGCGGGCAGACACAACCCTGCCGATTCTGATGCTGACCGCGCGCAGCGGGACCGCTGATCGTGTCCGCGGCCTCGACACCGGCGCCGACGACTACCTGGTGAAGCCGTTCGCCTATGCGGAGCTCTTGGCCCGAGTCCGGGCGTTGCTGCGACGCACGCCCCCGCCCCCCACCCTTCTCCAGTTTGCGGATCTGCACCTGGAAATCGAGACCCGCGAGGTCCGTCGCGGCCAGCGAGTGATTCCGCTCACGGCCCGCGAGTTCACCCTGCTCGCCCACTTCATGCGGCACCCTCGCCAGGTGCTGACTCGTGACCAACTCCTGGGCGCCGTCTGGGCCGGCGAGGATACCGACGACAACGTGGTGGCGGTCTATGTCGGCTACCTTCGCGCGAAGCTGGACGGCAACGGCGAGCCGCCGCTGATCCAGACAGTCCGAGGCTTCGGCTACAGCTTGCGCGAGGCCTGACGTGTCGTTCCGTCTGCGACTGACATTCTTCGGCGCGGCCCTGGTCGCCCTGATGCTCCTCGCCTTCGGCTGGCTCGTTTACGAGCTCGCCGCAAGCAGCCAGGCGTCGACCCAGGACGACGCGCTGAAGCAACGGGCCGCCGATACCGTGTCGTCCATCGGCACCGCCCCACCGACCGAGCTCGAGCTCATTGGCACAGCCGCGCCGTCGCTCAGCGGCGCGGAAGACCTACAGCACCGCACGGACACGTTCACGGAGGTGTTGACGTCGTCCGGCGTGGTTCTTTCGAGCACTGGTCGCGTCGGCAGCGTGGCCCCGGCCGTGCCGGCGACCCTGCTCGATGCCGCCGCCCACGGGGGCGCGCTGGCGACCGTCGATACCCCCGGCGCCCCGCAACTGCGCCTGTTCGCCAGGCCATGGTCGCGCCCGGATCTCGGCCTACGCGGTTTCGTCGTCGCCGGCCAGCCCACGAGCATCCAGACCGAGAACCGCAAGGGGCTGCGAGGCTTCCTCATCATCTCGTCGATCCCGACGCTGCTGGCTGCCTTTCTCGCCAGCTGGCTGATCACCGGCCGGGCACTCCGGCCGCTCAAGACCGTGGTGGAGACCGCGGACTCGATCGCCCGAACGCGCGACTTGAAGCGACGGCTGCCTCCCGCCAAACGGAGGGACGAGATCGGCCTCCTCAGCGAAAGCTTCAACGGCATGCTCGAGCAGGTCGAGGGGGCCAACCAGCAGCTCACCGTTGCGCTCGACGCCCAGCGCCGTTTCGTCGCCGATGCGTCGCACGAACTCCGGACGCCGTTGACCACCATCAGGGGCAATGCAGACTTGCTGGCGCAGGGTCCGTTAGTGACAGAGGACGTTCGCGCGGCCGCCGCCCACGACATCGCCAGCGAGAGCGCCCGCATGAGCCGGCTTGTGGACCACCTGCTGACGCTCGCGCAGGCCGACGCCGGCCAGCATCTCGAGCTAGCCCCGGTCGAACTGCGCTCGACGATGGCATCGGTGTGCCGGCAGGCGCAGACCATGCACCCCGACCGAATGTTTCGCAGCGTGGGAATGACGGATGCGACGGTCCGGGGGGACGTCGACGCCGTGACGCAGCTCCTCTGGATCCTGGTCGACAACGCGGTGAAGTTCACCAAACCGGGCGGCGAGATCGAGCTGGGCCTGCGCCAGCTCGACTCGACGGCGTTGATGACGGTCGCCGACGACGGGACGGGCATCCCAGAGGACGATCTCGGGCGCGTCTTCGAGCGCTTCTATCAGGCCGATCCGGCCCGGTCGAACAAGGGTGCCGGACTCGGGCTCTCCATCGCGCACTGGATCGTCGAAGAGCATCACGGAACGATCGGCGTTCGCATCAACAGCGGCCCCGGCTGCACGTTCGCCGTGAGCCTGCCACTGGCTTAAGAATTCCCTCCCCCGCTCGCGGGGAAGGGCAGGGTGGGG
>DASZJR010000061.1:0-3850 GCA_035947855.1 Candidatus Dormiibacterota bacterium | reverse complement strand
GGGAGGTCGGTCATGCCAGTGCCGCGAGCACGGCGTCGATGACGGCATCGTCCTCATCGGGAAGCACCGTGCGCGGATCGAGCAGCACCCGCTCCTCAACAATTCGCCCGATGACGGGCGGCTGGTGCTCACGCAAACGGCGAAGCAGCTCCGCGGCGCCACCGCGCGCCGGCGTGATCGCAAGCGCCATCGTGGCCAGCCGCTCCCCCGGCAGCGACCCGCCACCGACGGTGGACTCGGCGGCGACGACCTCGACCGCGGCGCCACGCTCCACCAGCCGGCTCTGCCATGCGCGGGCGCGCGCGCCCATCGACTCCGTCGACGCGCCGAGCATATCCCAGACCGGCAGCCGGGATAGCGATTGGGTCAGATAAAGGTCGAGGGTGGCGATCAGCGCCGCCAGCGTGAGCTTGTCAACGCGGAGCGCCCGCGCCAGCGGGTGCTTCATCGCCCGGTCCACCAGCGCCGCGCGACCCAGCAACAGCCCCGCCTGCGGCCCGCCCAGCAACTTGTCGCCGCTGCAGGCAACGAGGTCTGCCCCGGAGCGAATGCTGTCCTGGATGCGGGGTTCCTCGGCCAGTCCGTAGGATGCGGTCTCGAGCAGCGAACCGCTACCCAGATCGTGAAGGAGCAGCACCTTGTGTTGCTGGGCGATCTCGACCAGCGCCTTGAGCTCCACGCTTTCCGTGAACCCAGTCACCTGAAAGTTGCTGGCGTGGACTTTCAAGATGGCGGCGGTGCGGGGCGTGATCGCGGCGGCGTAGTCCTCGGCGCGGGTGCGGTTGGTGGTGCCGACCTCGACCAGCCGAGCGCCCGAAAGGCGCATGACATCCGGCATCCGGAATCCGCCGCCGATCTCGACCAGCTCGCCGCGCCCAACGATGACCTCCTTGCCCTTTGCCAGAGCCGTCAACATCAAGAGCACCGCCGCGGCGCAATTGTTGACAACCGCCGCCGCCTCGGCCCCCGTCAGATGGCGCAGCAGGTCGCTGACGAGGTCATGCCGCCGGCCACGGCGGCCGGTCCGCGGGTCGAACTCCAGCGTCGAGTAGCGACCGGCAATGGCGGCGGCGGCTTGCGCCGCCGCAGCCGCCAGGGGGGCCCGGCCGAGGTTGGTGTGCAGGATCACCCCGGTGGCGTTGACGACCGGCCGCAGCCGCGGGCGCCGCAGGTCCGCAATCGCGTGCTCGATGGCCGACCAGCGGGCCCCCGGCTCGGCGATCACGCCGTTGCCACGCTCCTCCTCGAGGATGCGCTGCACCGCGAATCGCACCAGCGGGCGGCCATGCTCGGCGATCAGGGCGGCCGCAGGCTCCTCCTCGAGCAGTTGATGAACGCTGGGCAGAGCTCGCAGGGTAGCCATGATCAGGCCCCAATCGGAAACGGCGGCAAGGAGAGGATGAACCGCACAACCGGCGTGTAGATGGACGCGAGCAGGCTCATGCCCACAAAGCTGCTGAGCAGCAAGACGAGCACGAATACGAGCATGATCGCTTGCCGGTTGCTGTCGATCCGGAAGAAAAATTCCGGAAACGTCCGGCGGAAGAGAGCGGACACGAAGCTGTACCCATCCAGCGGCGGAATCGGGAGAAGGTTGAAGACGGTGAGCACCACGTTGAGAATGAAGGCCACCCAGAGCAAGCGCCAGGGGGGAAAGCCGAGGTCAAAGCTCCCGGCGCGAAGCAGTAGCTTGATCGGGATCGCCAGTACGAAGGCGATCACAAGGTTGGTGAGGGGGCCGGCCAGTGCCACGAGCGCAGCATCGAAGCGCCCCCGCATGCGCCGAGGATCGATTCGGACTGGCTTCGCCCAGCCGAAACCGATCAGGAGGATCGCGATGGTGCCGAGAGGATCGAGGTGATTCCTGGGGTTCGGTGAGAGGCGACCGTCGAGTCGGGGCGTCTGGTCGCCCCGAGCGACGGCCACGGCGGCGTGCGCCATCTCGTGGGCGATCAGCCCCAGGAGGAGCGCAGGAATCAGGTAGAGAGCGCTGATGAGGAACTGGACTGGATCGCCGGATATCAGCACGCCGTAAGTATCGGCAAAAAGGAAAAGGGCCCGAACGCGTCCGGACCCTGGTGACGAATGAAACCCGACGGGTCAGGCGGCGGCGCCAACCTCCGCGCGAACCCCTACCGATACGGTGGAGGCCGAGGATTCCTCGGCATGGACGGCGCTCTTACCACGGAGGATGCCGCCTTCGTCGATGATCAGCGAACCGACGACGATGTCGCCGAACACTTTGCCGGTGGCCAGGATCTCGAGGCGGCCCGTGGTGTTCACGTTGCCCTGGATCGTCCCGCCGACGACGACGTTCCGCCCGCTGACATTGCCTTTGACCCGGCCGTGCTCGCCGACCGAGAGGTCACCTTCGGTTGTCAGGTCGCCATTCATTTCGCCGTCGAACCGGATGTTGGAAGTCGACTGCAGCCGGCCTTCCAGCTTGATCTGGTTGCTCAGCACCGTCTCAGCGACGATGGGAGCCGCTTCGCGCGGGGATCTCTTGTCGAACACGAAAACCTCCTGCCAAGTTGTTAGCGTCTTGGGGCAGAACGGTTACCTGATCGGCTTTCTTGCAGCCCGCAAAAAGGTCACGCCTGGAGCAAACTGCGCAGCACGATCGAGCCGGCGATCAGCAGCACGAACATCAAAGCGGCCGTGATCGCGATCCGCCGCAGGTCCGAACGGAAGTACGGCACGCGCTCCATCGGGATCGCGGCATCCTCGGTTGGAAGGGGGCCGGCCTGCTGCCGGCCGCGGGGACCGCGCGGGAGCGGCCGGGCAACGGACGCCGGCTTGGGCGCAGCCGCCGGTGGGACCTGGACCGGCTTGGCTGGTTGCGCCGACGCTCCCGACGCTTCAGGCTGCGACGCGGGTGCGGGTGGCATCCCTGCCGGGCGGGCGGCACGCCCACCGCCGGATGATCCGCGCTGGGGCTTCCTGAGCTGCGAGCGTCTGTTTTTTCGGGACATGCGGAGCGTACGCCGAGTGGAGTTTAGCGCGAACGTGGATAAGCGCTTGACACGTCCAACGGGCTGTGGTACAAACTGCCCCGGGTACAAGATATAGCGTGTGCCCGAAGCCGCGAGCCAACAAGGGCCAGATCCTGCAGCCGTCCTGCCATCGCCGCTGCAATGCCCCTCCTCATCTGGTCCTTGTTGTTTTTCCAGCCACTGCCGGCGTCAGCCCCTGCGTCCAGGAGGCTGACTGATATTTCGAGCTGGCCAGGGCCCTCGCCGCCGCGAGCTCGGTCGGCTCGAGGGGGGCTCGCACCAGGCTGACACCGAACCGCCCGGCAAAGGCGTCGCTGATGGCGACGGCAATCGGGGCCGGTTCAGTCAGACCCACCTCGGCAAGGCCGACCACCCCATCCTCGATTCCGTCAAGACCATCGGGCAGGCGCAGGCAGGCGGCGAGCTTGTCGATGCGAGGCTCGACAAGGATGCTGCCGTGCTGGAGGATGCCGCCGGCGCGCCGCATCTGGGCACTTCCCACGAGCTTGCGCCCCTGGAGGAGAATCTCGTGGTCCGAGGGGCGATCGAAGCAGATGGGCCCGTGCGCAACCGGACCACGTGCCGCGGATTGTGGAGCGAGCGTCGCCGGGACGCCGAGTCGGCGTAGGCCGTCCTGCAAAGCGAGGCTGATTCGGTAGTAGGAGGGCAGCACGCCGGCATCGTGCCCCAGCAGCGATGCCGGCAGCGCGACGCTGTAGGTGAGCTCGCGATCATGAAGGATGGCCCGGCCGCCGGTCGGGCGCCGGACCACGTCGACGCCGAGCCGGCGACATCCATCCGTGTCGACGACGTCGAATGGCTGGAAGTAACCGAGCGAGAGGCAGGCGGGCATCCAC
>DASZJR010000060.1:0-30940 GCA_035947855.1 Candidatus Dormiibacterota bacterium | reverse complement strand
CAGGGCGACCGCGCTTGCCCCAATTGCGAGCCCGGCAAGGATTGCCGAAACGATCACGACCCTCGTGGTGACAGACACCGTGGACCTCCGGCGCCATCATACACGGACAGTAATACGGTCTTTACGCAGCGTGCAACCCAGTCATGCTCCCGAAGGCTGCCTTCGTCCGCATCCGAGCTACGATAGGCGATCGATGAGTTCCAGGGTGGTCTCCGGCGGAGTGGTCCATACCGTCCCGGTGGACTTGAGACGGGTCTTGATTGCCAACCCAAGGGTTCTCGCTGCGTGGAAAGACCTCACCCCTCTTGCCCGCAATGAGTGGATCTGCTGGGTGCTCTGGCCGAAGAAGGCCGAAACGAGGAGCCAACACATCCAGCGAGTACGATCCGAACTGCTGGAGGGAAAGCGGCGGCCATGTTGCTGGCTTGGCTGCACGCATCGAAAAGACAAGGAACTGAGCCCTTCGGCCCGCTGGGTGCTTGGCCGCCGCAGCAAAGCCTCGGCATGAACGACGCATCCGCGTCCCAACAGATCGATGCCATCGTCCGCAAGACCACCGGCTGGAGAGGTGAGAGGCTGGGCCAACTGCGGGCTCTGATCAGGGGCGCCGACCCCAGCGTAATCGAAGAGGTGAAGTGGAAGAAACCCTCCCGCCCCGAGGGGGTGCCCGTCTGGTCCCACGACGGCATCGTCTGCATCGGCGAGGTCCTCAAGAACGCCGTGAGGCTGACGTTTCCAAAAGGGGCCCAGCTGAAGGATCCGAAAGGGCTCTTCAACACGCGGCTGGACAGCAAGACGGTTCGCGCCATCGATTTCCACGAGGCTGACGCCATCAAGGCGTCCGCTCTGAAGGCCCTCATTGTCCAAGGCGCCCGTATCAATCGAAGCTGAGATCGGCTCGACAAGTCCGCTGATATCGTTCCGGATATCTTGCTGGTCGATTCCCTCTCGAGCGCAGTGGCGGGGGCGCGACGGGAACGATCCGTCCGTCGACATCGCCAAGGATGCCGACCAGGGGTTTTGAAGATGGTCCAGGCCCGCAGTCCTAGCACGACGTACGTAGATTTCGAACCCGCCGCCTTCACGGGCGCGAGTCTGGAACGGGGCGTGTGACAGCTGTCCGTCGGTAGACTCGTCCGGATGAGCGTCAGCGTCTTTGGTCGCGCTGTCCGTCGAGTCGAGGATCCCCGGCTCATCACGGGGGGCGGCATCTACGTCGACGATTTGCGACCGGCCGGGCTCGTGCACGCCGCTTTCTTTCGGAGTTACCTGGCCCACGCCGAGGTTCGCCGTCTCGACGTGACTCGAGCTCGGCAAGCCCCGGGCGTCCTTGCCGTTTGGACCGCTGCCGACTTTCGGGAACTGGGCTCGATGTCGGTGGAAACTCCGGAAGATATGAGCTTCGTGCCTGAACGGCGGCCCCTGGCGGAGGGTCGCGTCTACCACGTGGGCCAGCCCATCGCGGTCGTGATCGCCGAGTCGCGCGAGCAGGCACGTGACGCGGTGGACCTGATCGAGGCAGAGCTCGAGCCGCTACCCGCCGTCGCCACGATCGAGACGGCCTTAGCCCCGGATGCTCCGCTCGTCTACCCCGAGGCCCCAGGCAACGTCGCGTTCGTAATCCGAAAGAAACGGGGCGCCGTGGCTGCGGCTTTCAAGAAGGCTGAGGTGGTCGTCCGGCAGCGGCTCCACAACCAGCGGCTGATCGCCGCGGCGATGGAAACGCGGGGCGCGGT
This sequence comes from Candidatus Dormiibacterota bacterium, assembly GCA_035947855.1. Taxonomy (GTDB): domain Bacteria; phylum Chloroflexota; class Dormibacteria; order CF-121; family CF-121; genus CF-13. The sequence continues at coordinate 29,204 of DASZJR010000060.1, read as the reverse complement.
GGCCACCATGAACGGTAGCCGGCTGACGGTGGAGATCTCCAGCCAGGCACACCATCTGGCCCGTGAGGAACTGGCCGATGGCCTTCGGATGGACCAGGCCGACATCCGGGTGATTGTCCCTGAAGTCGGCGGTGGATTCGGCAGCAAGGGCGGCCTGTATTCCGAGGAGCTGGTGGTAGCGGAAGCCGCCCGGCGCCTGCGTCGGCCGGTCAAATGGATCGAGGACCGCAGCGAGAACTGTTCGGGCACGTGGCAGGGACGGGGACATGTGCAAGACGTGGAGCTGGCGGCGCTGCGGGACGGGACTGTGCTGGCCCTTCGCGCGCACATCATGGCCGACATGGGAACCTTGTCGGGCTTTTCGGCGATGGTGCCGCTGGGTACCGTCGACATGATGACCGGCTGCTATCGCATCCCGGCGCTGTCCAGCACGCTCACCGGAGTCTTCACCAACACCACCCCCACCAGCGCGTACCGTGGTGCCGGCCGGCCCGAGGCCACCTACCTGATCGAGCGAATGATGGACTTGCTGGCCGCCCAGCTCCAACTCGATCCGGCGGACGTGCGTAAGCGGAACTTCGTGCCACCTGACGCGTTCCCGTACCGCAACGCCGCGGGAACCACGTATGACAGCGGCGACTATGCCGCCGCCCTCGGGCGGCTTCTCGCTACCGCGGACTATGAGGGATTGCGCCGCGAGCAGGCAGCCGCGCGGCGGGCCGGGCACCTACGCGGGATTGGCATCGCGGCCTATGTCGACATCGGCGCTGGCGGACCGGCCGACCGAAGCGCCGTCGACCTGGAGGCCGACGGCGGCCTGACCGTGTACACAGGCTCGACCCCGCACGGTCAGGGACACGAAACGACCTGGGCACAAGTGGCCGCCTCGGAATTCGGACTTCCAATCGAGCGCGTTAGGGTCCAACATGGCGACACCGACCACCCGGCTTATGCCCAAGGCACCTGGGGCAGTCGCAGCGCGGCCACCTCAGGAGCTGCCGTGCTCAACGGGACACGAACGCTCAAGCGCCAGGTCGTGGCGTTGGCGGCATCCGCGCTCGAGGCCGCCGACGCCGATCTCGTCGTCGAGGACGGCCAGGTCATGGTGCGCGGCGTGCCCAGCCGGGCCTTGTCCCTCGAGCGTCTACACTCCTGGGCCCAGGCACAGGGGCGAGAATCCGAGCTCCGCGCGCGCGAGGAGTTCGATGCCCCGGACTTCGTCTTTCCCTTTGGCGCGCACCTGGCCGTTGTGGAGGTCGATCGCGACACTGGGCGAGTCCGCATCCTGCGCTATCTGGCTGTTGACGATTGCGGGGTCGTGATCAACCCGATGATTGTCGAGGGCCAGGTCCACGGTGGCACGACCCAGGGGATCGCCCAGGCGCTCCTCGAGGAAGTCTCGTACGGTCCCGACGGCCAGCTGCTGACCGGCAACCTGACTACCTACCTGGTGCCCACTGCCCCAGACGTGCCGCGCTTCGAGCTGGCGCGGACGGTGACGCCGACCCCTGTTAATCCACTTGGCGCGAAGGGTATCGGCGAGAGCGGCACGCTGGCCGCGCCACCGACGATTGTCAACGCGGTGATGGACGCGCTGAGTCCACTGGGGATCCGACATCTGGATATGCCGTTGACACCCGAGAAGGTCTGGAGGGCGATTAGGGCGGCGTCGCACTAGAGGGCGCCGTGTCCCTCCCGTGCGACGGGAGAGAAACTGAGCTTCGCTGCTCCCCAACCCCTACGCCTCTTTGGCGAGCGAGTCACCTGCAATCTGCGGGGCAGTAGTGTCCAATTCGTATTCAAAAACTGGCGGGGGCGCGACGGGAACGATCCGTCCGTCGACATCGCCAAGGATGCCGACCAGCGGTTTTGAAGACCGTGGAGCCCACCTGAGCCCATGCACCCCCGTCCCCGACGAAGGTTATAGGACGGCGTCGATCCTCTGTTTGAGGTAGGCCTTGGGTTTGTAGCCCACAATCCGCTCGGCGGGTTTGCCGCCGCGGAACAGGATCAGCGAAGGGATGCTGAGCACCCCGAACTTCGAGGCGGTGATAGGGTTCGCATCCACGTCCAGCTCGGCGACCACGACGCGACCCTCGTACTCGGTGGCGAGCTCTTCCACCAGCGGCTTCAACATCTTGCAGGGGGCGCACCAGGTCGCCCAGAAATCGAGCAGGACAAGCTGCGACGAGACCGCGACCGTGCTCTCGAAATTCTGATCAGTGACCTGGACGATGTTCTTGGTCGTCATGCGGCTCCTTCTTCGGTGCTGGTTTTCTGATCAGTTTTAGCAGGCGGCGGTGGGGCCGGCTTCGATCCGCCGGCATCCGGGGCGGTTTTGGCCTTGGTGTCGGACTCTGTCTTGGTGTCGGTCTTGGGCGCCTCCGCCGGGGTTACGCTGCCGTCGCTGCTCGCGCCTCGTGAATCTGTCTTGTAAAAGCCGCCCCCCTTGAAGATGATGCCTACGGGGTAGAAGACGCGGGTCACCGGCGCGCCGCATTGCGGGCAGACCGTGAGTGGCGGTTCGGTGATGCGCTGCTGGACCTCGAAGTGGTGACCGTTGGTGCAGCGGTATCCATAGACGGGCATTCTCGACCTAACTTATACCCGGTTTACCGCTTCGAGAAAACGCTGAGTCCCTGCCGGCGCTCAGTTGATCCAGAGCTTGCTTTTCGGTCGCGGCTCCTCGACCGCCGGATCGGTAAAGTCTCCCGGCTGCAGCAGGCCGCTCTGCATCATCTCCGCCACCCGGTCGAAAAAGGCATCGTCCGGGCTGGCGGACTCGACGGCGGCCCCACCCGGCCCGTCGGCCAGGAACCGCTGGACGGCGGCGCAGATCAGCTCGCTGCGACTTTGCGGGGAGGCGGCCGTGACTCGGTTGAGCGCGTCGACCAGGGGGTCCGGCATGTAGATCACGATGCGCCTGGCGCCCATTAGCCCAGCATAGTAGCCAACGCTCCTGCCGCGGGCAAGCCAAACCGGCTCACGAAAATGAAACAAAGCAACCGATCAAATGGATTACCCCCACCCTGCTCTCCCCCAGAGGGGGAGGGACATTGGCCGCTCAGACGGGGCCGATCCGGATGTCCGCCGCGAGCGGGTTGAAGACGATTCCGGAGGCCGGCTTGGGGAAAAAGTAGGTCGATTTCTGGGGCATCACCTGGCCCGCTCGAGCGACCTCGACCACGTCAGAAACAGCGGGGGGCCGCAGCAGGAAGGCCGCCTGGCCAGCTCCCGTCTCGATTCGATCGAGGAGGCCGCCGACATCTCGCGAATAGCTGAGATAGCGCTCCGACTCCAGCTCGGCCGGCTGCAGGCCGACTTCCCGCTGCAGAATTTCCTGGTGCAGGACGGAAACGTCGAGCCGGGAGACCGGGTCCCCGGCACCGGCGTGCTCGACGTCCACCGTGACGTAGCGGGTTGGGGTGAGGGCGATGCCGATCCGGTGGCCTGCCGTGGGCTCTTGCATCGCCGCCAGCAGGGCCGCACGGTCCGGGCGCGGAGTCACGCGATGCCGGCTGGCGAGCCTGCTGACCAGTGCTGCGTCGAACCGCTCGAAGTCGTGCAACAGCCGATGGGTAGGCAGGATCGTCAGGCCGGGTTCCGCCACGTCGACAAGCAGCATCAGCACGAAGTTGAAGGCGGCATCAGGCGACGCTTCCGGATGGTCCTGCCGCTGCTTGTTTCGAAAGTTCAGCGCGGTCTCATACCGATGATGGCCGTCGGCAATGTAGAGCCGCGAGGCACTAAAAACCTCGGCAAGGTCGTGGAACTGCTCCGCGCCGCTTATCGACCAGAGGGTGTGATGATCGCCGTCTTCACCCGTGATCGAGAGGCGAGGCGGCGCGGCGATGGCGGGGTTGATGATGGGTCCGACCGACGACGCCGGATCCTCGTAGAGGGCGAAGACTGGACTCAGGTTCGCCACGACTGCGCGCGTCAGTGACAGCCGATCCGCCTTGGCGCGCGCGTGCGTTTGCTCGTGAGGCAGAACGCCGCTGCCAAATGGTTCGAGCTCAACGACGCCCAGGAGGCCTCGCCGGACGCGTTCCCGGCCGTTGATGGGGTCGACGAATTGGTGCCTGTAGACATAGAGACCGGGACCCGCCTCCCGGCGCAAGATGCCGTCCGCCAACCATTGCTGGAAGAAGCCGGCGGCACGCGTGTACTTGTTGTCGTCCGGAGTGTCGGTCGGATGCACTTCGCCCGCGATCAGGCGCACGACGTTGTGCGGATCCTGCCGGTAATAGCGCCGCTGGTCCGCGGGGCCGATGACGTCATAGGGCGGCGCCAGTACCTGGGAAAGATCGACCCGCTTTGGGTCATAGAGAATCCCCTGGAACGGCCGAACGGTCGCCACGAGGATTAGAGGCTAACGGAGAGCACGTCCGCCATCCCGGGAATCCGGCGGATGTCCGCCAGGATCGACTCCGGGACCGGATCATCGACCGAGAGGATCATCACCGCGTCGCCACGCGGACGGTCGCGGCCCACTTGCATGCTGGCGATGTTGATGTTCTTCTCCCCCAAGAAGGTGCCGATGGCGCCGACGATGCCCGGCCGATCGGCGTGCCAGCTCATCAAGAAGGTGCCGTGCGGCACCAGGTCGATCCGGAAATCGTTGAAGGTGACGATGTGCGGCTCGTTCAGCAGCAGGGTGCCGCCAACCCGCGTCGAGCCGTGCTCGCCAATCGCCTGGAGACTGATGAGATTGGCGAATTCACTCGCGCGAGCACCGCGCTGCTCGACCACCGTGATCCCATGCGCGGCCGCGACCGTCCGCGCATTGACGGGGTTGACCCGCTCCGCGCTGAAGCGGCTCAGAAACGCGGTCAGCAGGGCTGCCGTGAGGACCGAGCAGTCATAGTTCGCAATCTCGCCGGCGTAGTCGACGTGAATCCGGGAGGCGGGCTGCCGGCCGACCTGGGCGTAGAAGCGACCAATGCCCTCGGCAACGGGGATGAAGGGACGCAGGAAGGCCATTGCCTCGGGAAGCGCGACCGGCGCGTTGAGCGAAAAGCGGGGCAGACCGCCGTCGAGCACAGCAATCACTTGCTCCGTGATCTCGAGCGCGACGCTGATCTGCGCCTCCTCGGTCGAGGCCCCCAGGTGAGGCGTGGTGATCACTTGTGGCATCGAGAGCAGCGGATTCTCGCCAGGGGGTTCCTGCTCGAAGACATCGATCGCGGCGCCGGCAACCTGGCCGTCGCGCAGCGCGTCGCGGAGCGCCGACTCGTCGACGATGCCGCCTCGGGCAACGTTGATCAGGCGAAGACCCGGCTTGGCGAGAGCGAGCGCCCGGGTGTCCACCAGGTGATGTGTCTCCTTTGTTAGAGGGACATGGAGCGTGACGATGTCCGCTTCTGACATCAGCTGATCAAAGGACATCAACTTGACGTTGAGCTGGGAGGCCCGCTCTTCGGAGAGGACCGGATCGGTCGCGATCACCCGCATGCCGAACGCCTGGGCCCGGTGAGCAACTTCGCGGCCGATGCTTCCCAGGCCCACGACGCCGAGGACCTTGTCGCGAAGTTCAAAGCCCAGGAAACGCGAGCGTTCCCAGCGCCCTGCCTTGACCGCCTGGTCGGCCTGGGGGATGTGCCGGGCCAGGGCCAGCATCATCGCCAGCGTGTGCTCGGTCGCGGCGATCGTGTTTCCGGAGGGGGCGTTCACGACCAGGACGCCGGCCCGGGTGGCGGCGTCGACATCGATGTTGTCCACGCCCGCACCGGCCCGGCCGATGACTTTGAGACGGGTGCCGGCTTGAATCACGTTGGCATCGACCCTCGTCTCACTCCGCACGATGAGCGCGTCGTAATCCGGAATCCGGGCAATGAGAGAGGCTGGGCTCTGCTTCAGCTGTACGTCAACCTCGGCGTGCTCGCGCAGCCGAGCGATCCCCGCCTCCGCGATCGGGTCGGCGACCAGGACGCGCGGCACCGCGCTCAGGCGACGAGGCTAGGCTCGGAGGACTGCAACGCGCGTCGGGCGGCGCTCAACGCCGCGCCTCGGGTGACCGAGTGCCCGTGCGCTTCCAGGCCACGCTCGAGGATTTCGACGGTGGCGACGACGTCGGGCTCGTACACCGCGCCAAGGTGGCCGATCCGGAAGATCTTGCCGGACAGCTTTCCCTGCCCCTCGCCGACAACCAGGCCGAGCTCGCGCCAGGTCTTGAACACCGCCTCCGACTTCTCTCCGGTCAGCGGCTGCGGGAAATACACCGCCGTGACCGTGGGCGACGCGACCTCGGGCGAACTCGCCAGTAAGCGCAAACCGAGTGCGCCCGCGGCGGCGCGGAAGGCGGCCGCCACCCGAAGGTGCCGGTGGAAGATGGCAGGAAGGCCTTCCTCGCGCATCATCAGCAACGACTCGCGTAGCCCAAAGAGGATGCTGATCGCCGGCGTGGTGAAGGTCATGCCCTTGGATTGCATCGTCCTGGCACGGTCCCAATCGAAATAGAACCGTGGCGAGCGAGCGCTCGCCTGCCGCTGCCAGGCCGCCTTGCTGACGCTCAGCATGGTGATGCCCGGCGGGAGCATCCATCCCTTCTGCGACGCAGTGACCGCGACATCGACCTTCCATCGATCAACGGGCAACGCAATCGAGCCGATGGAGCTGACGCCGTCCACGACCAGCAGCCGGTTGTGCCGCTTGACCACCTCGGCCAGCGATTGCAGCGGGTTGGTTACCCCAGTCGAGGTCTCGTTGTGGGTGATCAGCACCGTGGCGATGTCAGGCTCGCGACTGAGCAGGGCGTCGAGATCCTCCGGATCCACCGCCTCACCCCAGGGCAGGGTCAAGCGCGCAACGTCGGCGCCAAATGCTGCCGCCAGGTCCGCAAAACGATCGCCGAAGGCGCCGATCGTGACCGCGAGCACCCGTTCGCCCGGCGAAACGACGTTCGCGACCGCGCTCTCCAATCCGCCGGTGCCGCTGGCGGGAAAGATCAGCAAGTCATTCTCGGTCTGGAACGCCCACCGGAGGCCGGCTTCCAGTTCGGGAAGGAGGGCCCTGAACTCGGGTCCGCGATGGTTGATCATCGGGGCGTCCATGGCCCGCTGTACGCGCTCGGGCACGGGGGTGGGGCCGGGAATTCGCAACTGAGGCGGCTGAGCCATGCGCCCTAGCTTAGCGTCCGGCCCTCGTCTGACGGTCGGTCACTATCGGCGTGAGACCGAGCGCCGCCGTCGGTAACTCCGCCGGCGATAGGCGGGCGGCTCTTGCAGCCGCGACTGGCGGCGGATCGCGGCCCGCATCACCAGGAAGAGCAACATCACCGCGCCGATGATCAGCCCCCACTGGGTCGCGGTGGCCGTGCGCGCCGCATCGGCGGATGCGGTCTGCGCCGCGAGGCGCTGGGCGTTGGCGGCCGCCTCCGCGTGCGCGAGCTGCACCTTCGTCTGCTCGATCACCGGATCGGCGGCCAGGATTCCCTGGAAGACGCCCGACGCGATCGCATTGCGGAAGTCGTCCTGCAGCAGGAGGCTCCGCTCCCGCGGATTTGTCAGGTAGGCCGGTTCCACCGTGACGGTTGGGACATCGGAACGGACCCAGAGCTCGGGCTTGGCGGCGACACCGTCATCCGCAATCTGAAAGGGCTTGAGGGCCTGCGCAAGGCCCGCGTCAATCGCCTGCGCGAACGAAACGCTGTCGGGCTTTGGATAGAAGACGGCGAGACCATTGATTGACGGATCGCCGTCATAGGCGTTGACGTGCAGGCTCACGAACATCTGGGCGCTTGCCGCGTGGGCGCGGTTCCAGCGCTCCGAGATCTCGACGTACTGATCGCCCGTGCGAGTGAGCACCACCTTCACGCGCTCGCGCTGCAATAGCGTACGTAGCCGTAGCGCCAGGTCGAGGGTGATGTCCTTCTCCATGATGGCGCCAACCACGACGCCTGGATCCCAGAGCTGGGTGGGATCGCTGGTGGCGCTGCCACCGTGTCCCGGATCGATCGCGATCACATAGGGCGAGGGCGCAGTCGAGGGTGCGACGAACGTAGGCTCCGCAGCCGTTGCCCGAGCCGTTGGCATGGACGTAAGCAAGACGACCCCGGTCGCGAGCACGACCGGGAGGCGCGGGAGACGCAACTACATCGCAGTATACGGCGCGAAATTAAGAAGGCCCCAGAATCGCATCCGCCTCCCCTTGGAGGAAGGGACCTTTTAGCGCTGGTCCGCGGTGTAAGGGAGCAGCGCGACGTGGCGGGCGCGTTTGAGCGCGACCGCGAGCCGGCGCTGATGACGCGCGCAGGTTCCGGTCACGCGACGCGGAAGGATCTTGCCTCGCTCGCTGACGAAGCGGCGAAGGCGAGAAACCTCCTTGTAGTCGATCAGATGGACCTTCTCCACACAGAAGTTGCAGACCTTCTTATGCGGCTTTCGGTCACGCTTATCGGTCGGTGGTGGCATGGTGTCCTGTCAATCGCTCCTTAGAACGGGATGTCTTCCGGGTCGACGTCGCGCGAGGGCTCATCGTGGTGCCCGGGCGCCGCGACTGCCGCCGTCTCGACCGGCTCGGCCGCCGCTGCCTGCGGCTGCGACTGACTGCGCGGCTCGAGGAACTGGATTTCGGTCGCATTCACCTCGGTGGTCTTGCGCTTCTGGCCGTCCTGGCCTTCCCAGGAGCGGGTCTGTAGCCGGCCCTCGACGTACACCAGGCTCCCCTTGTGCAGGTACTGGCCGGCAATCTCCGCCAGGTTGCGCTTGCCGATGTTCCAAACCACCACGTTGTGGTAATCGGTGTATTCCTTCTTCTCACCATCCGTGCTCTGTCCGTAGCGGTTGGTCGCTAGCGAGAAGCTGGTCACCGGAGATCCGCTCGGCGTGTAGCGCATTTCCGGATCGCGGGTCAGTCGGCCGATGAGCATCACTTTGTTCAGGTTCATGATTTCCCCTCATCTTGTCGAACCAGTAAATGGCGGAAGACGCTGTCGGAAATCTTCAGAACGCGCTCGACCTCCTGGACTTTCGCCTGATCGAGGTCGAACTCCGCGACGACGTAATGCCCTTCCCGGTTGTCCTTGACGGTGTACGCGAGCCGACGCTTACCCCATGGGGTGACCTTCTTGATCTGGCCTCCATTCGTCTGGATCAGCTGGCCGACCTTCTCGATCTCCTGCTGGACCGCTTGATCGTCAAGGTCAGGCTTGACGATGTACATGAGCTCGTACGCTGACAAACGCTATCTCCTTTCCTGTGGGATTTGCTCCGGCTATGGCCTCGCGGCGGCAGCGGAGCAGGAAGGCGTCCGTAAGTCTACCAAAGATTGGGTCGCGCCAAACGCTCAGTTGGCCCGACAAGGTTCTCATGCTTTTGAGGGCGGTTTGACGCGGGACGGCCAACTGGCCATCGCTCCCACAAGCACGCCTGGACTGACCAGTGTCATCACGACAAAGGCGACGCTGATCCACCAGGCCATGTGCCAGAGCGCTGCCGTGACGCCAATCACAGTCAGCAAGACGCTCACCGACAAGATCGAGTAGGAATAGACGAGCGCGGTCTTCGTTCGTTGCTTGACGATCGACTCTGAGGTATCGGACGATTGGACCTGGTTGACGCTAAAGCCCGCCTCCTGAAATGCCTCGACGGCAGCGTCCTCCAGTCGAGCGGTCTTGATGTCCTCGAGCAGTCTCAGCAAGAAGAATCCCGCGGCACTCGGAGGCAGAGCGAGCGCAAAAGCGGCCGTTGCGACCAGGGCCGCGAGGTCGGCCGGCCCCACGGTCAGAAGGGCCGCCAGGATGAGCAGGTCAAAGGCGATCAGGGCGCCAAAGATCCAGCTGCCTAAATCCAGCAGCCAGGGAGTGATGCGCTCCACCAGGGTACCGAAGCCTTTGAGCGTCTGGTCGAATGTCTCGTCCGGGGTTGGGGGCACCTTCACGTACTGGGATTGAAGACTTGGTGGGCCATAGTTTCCGCAACGCGAACCACTCGAGCTTATAGGTCGGGCCATCCGCCTAGCCTGAGGTGGTCCTAGCTCGGCTCACTCGAACGGGTCGGGGGCTTTGCCTGTATTGAGATCGAACGTTTGGCGGGTGCGGAACTCAACTCGCCGCGCCCCGCCGTAAGACCATAGGTGGATGAATTCGCGGGCATTGCGCCAGACTTCTCGGCCTTCGGCTTCGCCAGTGTCCAGTATCAGATAGCCGAACCGCTCCTCACGCGCCAGCGACCCCTCCCCAACGCGCGACAGGTCCAGGTATTGGACCTTCCAGGAAGAGTCATCGCCCCACACGCAACCCCAGACGAAGCCGAACTCGCCACTCGGCCACTCGCAGTCCTGGGTCCAGCCTCGCGAACCGGGGAGCGTGCCGTACTTCTCAGCGCGCTCGTGTATGTCCCACCAATCCGGGACGTAGAACCCGACAGGGCAGAAGCCTCCCGGTGAGCGCTGTTCGCCGGCGACGATTTTGCCAGTAGCCAGGTCCATGACCGAAGTCGCGGTGTAGTCGGGCGAGATCAATGCGTAATCGCGTCCCCCCTGCCTGAAGGGCTCGAACGTCCGCAGCAGCGAGTAATTCCGGTCGTACCTTCCGACCAAGCGCTCTCCGTCTAGAACCTCAACAGCAACCTTCGTCCAACTTCCTTCGGGTGACGTCCGCGTTGCACGAACTGAGTATCGCTCCCGCGGCGTGGGCCGAGGCGGGATCTCGAAGAGTCCCGACGTCTCCACTTCCTCGATCCGAAAGTTTCGCCATGAGCTTCCGGCGTAGCGCTTCTTTTCCTCAGCCAGATGCGCTTCGGCTTCCATTCTCGATCTCCGAGCTCCGAACGAACGCACCTGCCCATCGCCTGCATCCGCGACAACGTCCAAAATCACGCCCATCACGCGGACGATAGCTCAGGTGCTGGTGACCAGTTCCCTGCTCGGTGAATCCGAGACGACGCGTTCGGTAGCGGTCTAATCCGGGCGCAGAAAGCCGGGTTTGTCATGGGCCGCAGTTTCTAGGCGACTCGGTTCGCGTTATGGAAAGCCCGTCGAATTGAAGTGGTCGGCGGGGGACTCGAACCCTCGACCTCTTGGATGTGAACCAAGCGCTCTAACCAGCTGAGCTAGCCGACCGGTGCGAGAATTTTAACCCCCATCCTGACCCTCCCCCGCAAGCGGGGGAGGGAGAGTGGTGCAAGCTATCGGCGCGCGGCTTTGGCGAGTGCTCGAGTGACAGCCTCGGCGGCCTCCATCGGCAAGTACTGGATCGCTTCTTTCAGCACCCGGTCCGCCTCCTCGGGCGGCAACTTCCGACGCACGACTTCGAGCTGCTGATCGACCAGGTCGGCCATGACCTGCGACATCTCCTGCCGGCGGCGGCGACGAAAGAGCTCCTGCTGTGCCGGGTACCCGTTGCCGAATGCGACCGGAAACCCGAGTCGCTGCAGCTCGGCCAGATCCCGGAAGACGGTCCGGGAACTGACCTTGAGGGTCGCGGCCAGGTCGACCGCACGGATCCCCGGGCGGGCGGTCGCCATGGACAGGATGACCAGGAGGCGATGCAAGCGCGCCGCCTTATTCACGTTGCTGACCGTAGCACTGCCTTCATGGGTCCGCAATTCAACGTTTCTATTCGCGATGGAACGGGTAAAAGCTAGGCGCGAGGCGGCCCGCCTGAGCGTGTCCGCCTGAGTACGATCCAGTGGTAAGGTGAAACATCCCATGGCCAAAGACACCAAAGACGGAAAGGCGAAAGCCACCAAGGAGCCTCAGACCGAGGTCCCTTCGGAGGTCGCTGCCGAGAACGGCGCCGGCGGCGCCACCAAGGCGCGGACCGCGATCGATGACGTGATCGCCGCCATCGAGGCGGCGCGCGACAAGGTCATGGCCGACGAGGTCAAGGCCCTCACCAAGCTCGGAATCCCGCGTGCGATGGCGTACCAGATGGTCGCTGCCCGTTTCCACCAGAACGTCGTCACCGATGGCGAAGGCGGCGGGCCCGAGTTCGAAAACAGTCACTGGAACGATCGGTAACCCGAAGCAGCCTCCCCTCCTGACGGTCGCCCAGGCGCGCGACCGGATCCTCGCCCGCATCAGCGTCCTCGACGCTGAGGACACACCCCTGACAGAGGCTCGTGGCCGCGTGCTCGCCGAAGACGTGCGCTCCGACCGCGACGTCCCGCCATTCACGAACTCCGCCATGGACGGCTATGCCGTGCGAGCGGGCGACACCAGCGCCGCATCGGCCGCTGACCCCGTGCGCCTGGAGGTCCTTGGCGAGATCCGCGCCGGCGTCGCGCCGCCGACCTCGGTTCGCCCGTCCACCGCCCTGCGGATCATGACCGGCGCCGTGATGCCCGAGGGCGCGGATGCCGTCGTGCGGGTCGAAGACACCGCGGAACGCGACGGGCGCGTCGACATCCGCGTTGCGGTCGAGCCGGGCACCAGCGTCCGTCACGCCGGCAGCGATCTCCGCCGCGGCGACCGTGTCGCCGAACGGGGCCGGATCGTCACCCCTGGGTTGATCGGCGTGCTGGCATCGACCGGGCGCACCACCGTCCGAACGATCCGACGGCCACGCGTCACGGTGCTGACGACCGGCGACGAGTTGCGCGACGCCGGGGAGTCGCTGGGGCCCGGGCAGATCACCAACACCAACCGCTACACCCTGCGGGCAGCGCTCGAAGAGGCGGGTGCCGAGGTCGTCGATGCCGGAGTGGCGCGCGACGTCCGGGAAGAACTCGTTGCCCGGCTCCAGTCGGCGGCCCGCACCGACCTGATCGTCAGCACGGGTGGCGTGTCGATGGGCGCCTACGACCTCGTCCGCGCCCTCCTGGAAGAGCAAGGGGCGGTCGATTTCTGGCAGGTTGCACTGCGGCCCGGAAAGCCCCTCATGGTGGGAACCGTGGAGGGCCGGCCATTGATCGGATTGCCGGGTAACCCCGTTTCATCACTCGTGGGTGTCGAGCTCTTCGTGCGTCCCGCCATCTTGAAGATGCAGGGACGCAGCGACCTCGAGCGCCCGCGACTCGCCGCGATCACCGACGTGGCGCTCTCCAACCCGCCACACCTTGAACAGTATTTCCGAGGCATCGCGCGGCGCGACGGCGATCGGGTCCGCGTCCGGCTGACCGGCGACCAGGGCTCGCATGTGCTGCGCTCGATGGCCGATGCCAATTGCCTGATCGTCGTCCCATTGGGGACGAGCGAGGTGGCGGCGGGAAGGCCCGTCGAGATCATTCCGCTCGCACCAATCGACTAGGGCCTACCTTCGATTTACACTCTCTCTTGGTAGGGAGAAGCGATGGCCAGAGTCGACCCGGAGAAGATCCGTAACGTCGCCCTGCTCGGGCACAGCCATGATGGCAAGACCAGCCTGGCCGAGGCAATGCTCTACGCCGGCGGCGCCGTCGAGCGGCTGGGACGCCCGGATGCGGGCAACACCACCTTCGACTTCGAGCCCGAAGAGATCAAGCGGAAGATCTCGATCGGCACCGCGATTGCGCACCTGACCTGGCACGAGCACAAAGTCAACCTGCTCGATACGCCGGGATTCCAGGATTTCGCCGGCGATGTCTGCGGCGCGCTGCGCGCCGCCGAGGGTGCCCTGCTGGTGGTCGGGGCGAGCACCGGCGTCGTCGTCGGCACCGAGCTGGCCTGGCAGCAAGTGCGAGCCCGCGACCTCCCCACCCTGATCGTCGTCAACAAGATGGACAAGGAGAACGCCGACTACTGGAAGGTGGTCGACGGCTTCAAGGAGTTTTCTCCACGCCCGGTGTCGATCCAGGCACCCATCGGCCACGAGGCCGCCTTCAAGGGTGTGGTCGACCTGCTGACCCGTAAGGCGTATGAGTTCGATCAGCAGGGGCGAGCCAGGGAGGTCCCTTTACCGAGCGACCTGGCCGCCGAGGTCGAGTCCCGGCGGTCGCCGCTGGTGGAGGCCGCCGCCGAGACGGACGACGCCCTCCTGGAGAAGTACCTCGAGAGCGGCGAGTTGAGTGATGCCGAGGTCACGGGAGCGCTCGCCAAAGGTGTGGCGGCCGGGGCGATCGTCCCGGTGCTCTGCACCGCGGCGGGCAAATCGATCGGCATCGGCACCCTGCTCGATGCCATAGTGGCACTCCTCCCGTCCCCGAGGCAGGCCGCGCCCGTGGTGGCCGTCAATCCGCGAACCGAGCAGCCCGAGACCTTGACGCGCGAGACGACCGGGCCGTTAAGCGCGATCGTCTTCAAGACGACCGCCGACCCCTTTGTGGGCCGCATCAGCTATGTCAAGGTGGTGTCCGGCGTCCTGACATCGGGCACCCCGTTGATGAACGCCGTGAAGGACCAGCCCGAGCGTGCCGGCACGATCGGCTATCCGAAGGGCAAGACGCTCGAAACCGCCACCGAGGTGGTGGCCGGCGACATCGCGGGCATCAGCAAGCTGTCGGCAACCTCGACCGGCGACACGCTCGCCAGCCGCGACCACCCCCTGAGGCTCGCACCGATCGAGTATCCCGAGCAGACCTATAGCGCCGCCGTCACCGCCAAGAACAAGGCCGACGAGGAAAAGGTCAACGCCGCGCTGGTCAAGCTGGTCGACGAGGACCCGACCCTAACGCTCGAGCACGAGCCGATCACGAAAGAGTCGATCGTGCACGGCATGGGCGACATCCATCTCGATGTCGTGCTCGAGAAGATGAAACGCAAGTACGGCGTCGAGGGCACCCTGGCCGTGCCGCGAGTGCCGTACCAGGAAACGATCACCAGCAGCGCCAAGGCGGAGAAGAAGTACAAGAAGCAGTCCGGCGGGGCCGGACTGTACGGCCACTGCGTGATCGACATCGCGCCGGTCCCGCGGGGCACCGGGTTCGTCTGGGAAGACAAGATCTTCGGCGGCTCCATCCCGCAGAACTTCCGGCCGTCGGTCGAGAGGGGTGTGCGGGAGACGATGGAGCAAGGGGTGCTGACCGGCAACCCGCTGGTGGACATCAAGGTCCGCCTGCTGGACGGATCAACCCACGCCGTCGACGGCAAGGACATCGCCTTCAAGCTGGCGGGCGCGATGGCGATGCGCCAGGCGGTGATGGACGCCAAACCGGTGCTGCTCGAGCCGATCATGGACGTGGAGGTAATGGTCCCCGAGCGGAACATGGGCGACGTCATCAGCGACCTGAACGGGAAGCGCGGCAAGATCGCGGGCATGGAGCCGTCCGGCGATCACATCGAAAAAGTGAAAGCCCAGGTCCCCCTCTCGTCGATGTACCGCTTCCCCATCGACTTGCGATCGATCACCCAGGGGCGGGGAAAGTACACGATGAAGTTTTCACACTACGAAGAGGTGCCCGCGCACGCGGCGCAGGTGGTTATCGCCGCCTATCAGAAGTCGAAGGGCGGCGAGGAAGAAGAGGAGTAGCTCAGCGGCGGCTCGGGGCGGCCCAGAGTGGGACGCCGGCCCACGCCAGCCCGAGTAGCGTTTTCGCATCAAGCAGCTCGCCGCTCTCGCGCAGCACCTGCAGGTCGTGCAAATCGAAGGGATTGACCTTGAACGATTCATCGAGCTCCGGATGGGATTCCGTGGGCGAGAGGTCCTCGGCGAGAAAGAACGTCATTCGCTCATCGCAGTACCCCGGCATCAGGTAGGCGGTGCCGAGCCTCGTCCAGCGCTCGGCCGTGACGCCGGCTTCTTCAGCGAGCTCCCGTCGCGCCGCCGCCGGGATGTCTTCGCCCGGCTTGTCGAGCGTGCCGGCCGGAATCTCCCATAACTCGCGACCGGCTACGTAGCGGAACTGGCGAACCAGAACGATGCGGCCGTCGGCGGCGCGAGGGATGATGCCGACCGAGCCGGGGTGCCGCACGATTTCCCGGGTGGTCAGCTGGCCGCCGGCCAATCGGACCCGGTCGCGGTAGACCTGGAAGAGCTTGCCGGCATAAACTTCCTGACTTTCGACCCGTTCCTCCATACCGGGATTATCATGGCTGCTTAGGTCATGATCGAGCGCACCGTTCTGGAGATCGCACAGCATCGTTTCTGGTCCTGGCAGCGCCGCCACGCCCCGACACCGCGCAGCCAGCTGCGCGAAACGGATCAGCTGCTCGGTGCCATCGAGGAATGCCGAGTCCAGGAGCTGAAACTGATCCCGACTCACATTTGGCGGCGGATCGTCCACCTGCTGGGCCAGCTGGATGGCGGCTATACGGAAAAGCTCGGTATCGACCGCTCGCTCGACCGGACCGCGGAAGTGTTGTTCGAGGCCCAGGAGGCGCTCATGGTGGCTGCGCGAAGCCGCTGGCGCGGCCGCCCCGGCAACGTGGTCCCCCTCTTTCGCCGCCCCTAGCGGAAAACCTACCCGCCCCCCACGGAATTACTCTTTCCAGCACCTACGAACATATGTTTGCTTTTCTCGAACGTTTGTGCTAGCCTGCTCTCATGGGCGAGATGGCAACGCTGGTCGAAGGCACCCCAGGGAGCCGGCCGGTGGCCGATGTGACGACCGTACCGCTCCTTCGACGAGTGGTCGAGAGCCTGGCGACGATGCGCCCTGGGCGCTACACCGTCTACCTCGGCCGGCCTGACCCGGCCGCGGTCCGCGCTGAGTGGGACCAGGAAGTGGCGCTGCTGCGGAGCGCGCGCCGCGCGGTCGTGACCACGCCGGACACCACGCCCCTCCCCCAGGAGGCGGACCGTCGCGACCCCGGCCTCGGCTGGCTGGCCCACGTCTGGTTCAGTGCCGTCATGGGAGACGACACGGCGATGGCCGTGATCTGCCGGCCCGACGCCGCGCATCCCGAGGAAGCATGGCTGCTCACCGATCCGACCGCGGTCCGACGATTTGTCGCGGCCGTCGAGGGTGAGCTGGCTCGACCCGACCCGCAGCTGCTCGCGGTGTAGGACCTCCGTAGAATTGGGGCCGCGTGACGCCCCCCAACAAGCCATGGCCCGTGCTCGTCGCCGGCACCATCACCCGCGACGATGTCCGCACGCCATTGGGCGTCAACACGGATGGCCTCGGTGGATCAGCGACGTATTTCACCCTCGCGGCGCGCCTGTTCGCTCCCGTGTCGGTCGTCGGGACGGCCGGTCCCGACTTCATGCATGCGTTCCAGGCCGCGATGAAAGGCACAGGCGCTGACCTCCGGAGTACGGTAACCTCCGAGCTTCCTACCTATCGCTGGTTTGCCGAGCACGACTACGAGACCGGCACCACGCGCAACGAGCGCTCTGACCAGGGCGCCTACCGCGGCTTCACCCCGGTCCTCACGGCCGACCAGCGCGCGGCCAAGATCGTTTTCCTCGGCAGCATGGAGCCGCGTCATCAGATGCGGGTCCTCGAGCAGCTCGACGATCCGTGGCTGGTCGCGGGCGACACGATGAAGCTCTACATTCGCGAGCAACCCGAGGCCCTCGAACCGGTTCTCCAGCGGCTCGACTACCTGTTCCTCAACGCCTCGGAGGCGATGGCGCTGGCCAAGGTCGAAACCATCGAGGAGGCATCAGAGCAGCTGCGCCATCGCTTCACCTTGCGCGGGCTCGTCATCAAAGAGGGACCGAAAGGCGCCACCCTCTACCGTCACGGTGAGGACATTCACCTTCCCGCGCTACCGGTCGATCCGCCCGTTGACCCGACCGGCGCGGGCGATGCCGTGGCCGCCGGGTTCCTCGGATGCCTCGCCGAGCAGCAGGTGGAGACCGACGACTCCGTGCGCCTGGCACTCGGGTACGCCATGGTGATGGCGTCCTTCACCATCCAGCATTTCAGCGTGCGCGGCCTGCAGCCCATAACGCGTGAGGACGTCGAAGCGCGGATGGCATCGATGGCGTGGCTCCCCTCGAAAACCAGGGGATGAGCTGGCAGGCTGGGGGCCTGACCGTCGAGGTTCTGCAGGGTGACCTGACGCAGCAGGATGTCGACGCCATCGTCAATGCGGCCAATAACGACCTGGAGCTTGGCGCCGGCGTCGCCGGGGCCATCGCCCGCGCTGGTGGTCCGACGATCCAGGCTGAGTGCCGGGCGATCGGCCCGATCGCGGTCGGCGATGCCGCCATCACCGGCGGGGGCAACCTGAAAGCTCGCTTCGTCATTCACGCGGCGAGCATGGGGCTGGGCGGCCGCCGCACCACCACTGAGAGCTTGCGGGGCTCGACGCGGCGCAGCCTCGAGATCGCCAGGGCCAAGGGACTGCGGTCGGTGGCGTTTCCTGCGGTCGGCACCGGAGTTGCCCATTTCCCGATGGACGAGTGCGCGCGGATCATGCTCGAAGAGGTGGCGGCGCACGGCCGGGGAACTACATCCATCACGGAGGTCCGATTCGCGCTCTTCGGAGAGGAAGCCGAAGAAGCGTTCCGCCGGGAGGCCGCTCGTCAGCTAACTGCCAAATAGACCCGGGAAGAAGATCGAGGCGAGGAACACGAGGGTCACGCCGGTCAGGAAGAGGAACACTGCCCCTGCGAGGATGTTCGCGGCCACGCCGTTGCGGTATCTGCCCAGTACCCGTTTGTCATTCGCAAGGATGATGAGGACCGGAAGGAGCAGCGGCAGCATGATGCCGTTGACAATGTTCGGGAGGTTCGTGATCAGCGCCAAGGGGGCGCCCGGGAACATGGCGACCAGGGCGCCCAACGCGATCAGGAGCGTGTAAATCGTCAGGAAGACGGGGGCTTCGCGAAACGACTTGTCGATGCCGCGCTCGAAACCGAATGCCTCGGTGATGGCGTAGGTTGTCGTCAGGGGCAGCACCGAGGCGGCCATGAGAGAAGCGTTCATCAAGCCGATGGCGAAGAGCAAGGTTGCATACTGGCCGGCCAGCGGTTTCAGAGACAGTGCGATCTTCGCAAAAGCCGATGGGTCCGACGGATCGACGGGGACATGGTTCGCAAAGATGGTCGCGCCGCAGGCAACGATGATAAAAAAGGCAACGATCTGCGTCATGAAGATCCCGATCCCGGTATCGATGCGTTCGTATGTCAGGTCAGCGGGGTGCATCCCCTTGTCGGCGACGTTCGACTGTTGAAAGAACGACATCCATGGAGTGATGGTCGTACCGACCACCGAGATGAAAATTAGAACGAACGCCGTGGTCGGTCGCAGGGTCGGGACGAACGTCTGCCGGATCACCTGCGTCCAGGGAGGATGGGCGAGGAACGCGGAGATGGCGTAGGAAACATAGACGAGGGTCAGCACGAGGAGAACGCGTTCTACGATGCGGAACGAGCCGCGAAGCACGAGGAACCAGACCAGGATGGCGGCGATCGGAACGGCAATGTAGCGCGCCAGGTCGCCGCCAAACGGGAAGAGCAGAGCCGCCGCGGCGGCGATGCCTGTGAACTCCGCAACGGTGGTGGCCGCGTTGGCAATGAAGAGGAAGATCATCGCCCACAAGGTCGGCAGCACCCCGAACCGTTCCCGGATCAGGTCGGACAGACCCTTGCCGGTGACCACGCCCATCCGGGCCACCATCTCCATGACGGCCCAGAGACAGATGGCGGTGACAAGCAGGACCCAGAGCAGGTCGTAGCCGAACTGCGAGCCGGCCAGCGTGTATCCGGTGATGCCGGTCGCGTCGTTGTCGGTGTTGCCGGTGATGATACCCGGGCCGACTACCGAAAGGAGCATCAGGACTTTCGCCCGCCGGCTCCGCAAGTACCGCGCCGGCCAGGCGAGGTTGTCGGCGCGCGCCACGCGCCAGCCTAAAAGATGCGGCGGCGGCGTCCGCCGGCCCGCGCCGGCATGACCCGCTCCATCACGTCATCGACCGTCACGATGCCGTGGATCCGGTTGTGTTCGTCGACCACGGGGACTGCCAGCAAGTTGTACTTCGAGGTCACCTCGGCGACCTCGCGCGGCCCGGCGTCGAGGCGAACGGAAATCACGTTCTTGATCATGAAGTCGCGGATCTTCGTCTCGGGCTTGGCCACGATCAGATCGCGCAGGGAGAGGACGCCGAGCAGGTGCTCCTCCTCATCGACGACGTAGACGTAGTACACGCTTTCGGCATCCGGCTCGAGCTCGCGCAAGCGCTCGATCGCCTCGGCGGCAGTCAGTGTATGGAGCACGGCGACGTACTCGGTGGTCATCAGGCCACCGGCCGTGTCCTCCCGATAAGCGAGCAGCTCCTCGACGTCGCCCGCCTCGTCCTCTTCCATTTTCTGCAACAACTGTTGAGCCCGCTCGCGTGGCATATCGGCGAGCAGGTCGGCGACCTCGTCGGGGGCCATCGCCTCGAGGATGTCCGAGGCACGTTCGACGTCCAGACGCTCCAGGATGGAGGCCTGCATCTGCGGCTCGTCGATCTCCTCGAGGGTATCGGCGGCCTTCTCATCATCGAGGGCGGCGAAGACCGCATTACGATCGTCTGGGCTGAGCTCGTTGACGATATCCGCGATGTCGGCCGGGTGCAGCTTGGCGAGCTTGGTGTGGGCGATCCGAAGCTTGACCGAGCTAATGTCGGTCTTGACCGGGTCGACCGCCTCCCAGGAGATCAGCTTTTGTGGCCAATCCAGGCCGATGGCGGCGGTAATTCGGCGCCCCAGCCCCTCGAGCCCAACGCGTCGCGCCAGCCCGCGGCTGCCGATATCGACCCCAATGACGAGCATCGACCCTTCCACCTGGGAGAGCTGGAGGTCATTCACCCGCACCACTCGGCGACCATCCATGTCGACGATTTGCTTGTCCAGGATCTGTCGCGCAAGCCACAGCTCGGTATCGGCGCGGTTGTGCGGCTGCAAGCTGGCGGCATCCACTTTCAAGCTGAGCTCTTTGTTGTCCCAACTGCGAACCACCGACCAATCGACTGAGCGCACCTTTCGGCTCTTCCTCAGGATGACCCCCGTGACCTTGGGAAAGGGCTCGGTCATCACCACGACGAGGTCTCGAACTCGCCCGACGCGATGTTGTCGAACGTCGACAACCTCAGCGTTGAGGAAGTCGCTCAGGAAGATCAAACGCTAGCCTCGGAATCGCTTGAAGAGCAAGGAGGCGTTGTGGCCGCCGAAGCCAAACGAGTTCGATAGCGCCAGCTTGATGTCCAGCTCGCGCGCACCCTCCGGGATGTAATCGAGGTCACATTGCGGGTCCGGATGCTCCAGGTTGATGGTGGGCGGCGCCACGCCTTCCTCGATGGCCTTCACGGAAATCACCGCCTCGACCGAGCCCGCCGCGCCGAGCAGATGCCCCAGCATCGATTTCGTCGAGCTGATCGGGATCCGGTACGCGGCATCGCCAAAAATGTCTTTGAACGCCAGCGTCTCCGCAACGTCGCCCAGCTGGGTCGCCGTCCCGTGGGCGTTGATGTAGCTCACGTCCTCCGGCGCGACGCGCGCCTTGGCCAGGGTGCGTTTCATCGCCTGGGCGGCGCCGGCGCCGACCGGATCGGGCGCCGTGATGTGGCCGGCGTCCGCGGTCGCAGCGTAGCCGACGATCTCGGCGATGATCGGCGCACCGCGCTTCCGCGCTGACTCGAGCTCCTCGAGGATCAAGATCCCGGCCCCTTCCCCCATCACGAAGCCGTCGCGCTCGAGGTCGAAGGGGCGGCTCGCCCTCGTAGGTTCTATGTCACGTGTCGATACGGCACGCGAAGCGCAGAACGCGGCCAGCGCCAGCGGCGTGACGCACGCCTCACTACCGCCCGCGATCATGGCCATGGCGTCGCCCCGCCGGATTGTTTCGAAGGCCTCGCCAATGGCGTGCGCACCGGAACTACAGGCCGAAACCGTGCAGAAGTTCGGGCCGCGGGCCCCGGTGGCGATGGAGATCTGGCCGGCGCCCATGTCGGCGATCATCATCGGCACCGTGAAGGGACTGATGCGAGACGGTCCACGTTCCTTGAGGATGGTGTGCGCCTCCTCGATCATCTCGAGGCCGCCGATCGCGCTCCCCACGATGACACCGACCCGGTCTCGGTTCGCCTCGGTGACCTGGAGCCCCGAGCCTTCGAGCGCCTCGCGGGTGGCGACCATGGCGAATTGGACGAAGCGCGACATCCGGCGCGCCTCCTTGCGGTCGAGGCGAGCCTCAGGCTTGAAATCCACCACCTCGCTCGCCACCTTGCTCGGCATAGCCGATGGATCGAAGGTCTGCACGCGGCGTACGCCCGATCGGCCAGCTTTCACGGCCTCCCAGGTCTCACGCGTGGTGTGACCCAGCGAGGTGATGGCGCCGGTGCCGGTGACCACGACTCGCGTTCCATTTACCATTCGGCCAGCCCTCCACCACCCCAGCGAAGACAGGCGCCCGCCCAGGTCGGGCCACTGCCGCAGGTGAGCAGGAGCGCCGTCATGCCGTTTTGCAGCTGGCCTGTTTGGACCGCGTCGTGCAGCGCGGTCAGCGGCGCGGCGGCCCGCAACGATCCATAGCGCACTGCGTCGACCAGCATGCGGCTCGACGACACCCCGGCTTGCTGACTCCAGGCCTGCATGATCTCGGGCGCCGACTGCTCGCCGATCACCAGGTCGATCTCCGACATACCCAGGTTCGCCTTCTGCAGGCATTCGGTCGCCGCCTCGGTCAGCCCACGCAGCAGCGTGCGATCGTGAGCGTCGCCATTCACGTCGGTCCGCGCCGTGCCACCGGCCATCGTCGACAGGACCCCGCCAGCATCGCCCGCCTGAGTGAGTATCACGGCCGCAGCCCCGCGGGTATGAACTCTCCCGCCCTGTCCGGGCAGGTCGACGAGTTGGTTATCCGATTCGGCCCCGATCAACAAGACGCCCCGCGCACCGGCCACCGTGTAGCGGATCCCGACATTGAGCGCTGCCAGCATGCTTGTCTCCGCTGCATACAGGTCAAAGCTGCCGACCATCGGGAGCTTGAGCTCGGTCTGCACCAAGCAGGCGGTGGTGGGCCAGAGCACGTCCGGTGTACTGGTGCCAACGATGATCATCTCGATGTCGGACGAGTTCACCCTGGCGGCCCGGAACGCGGCGCGCGCGGCGCCGGCCGCCAGCGATGGCGTGCTCAGGCCCTGGTCGGCCTTCACGCGATAGGAGACGCCCGTCAGATCCGAGCCGGTGACGCGCCGCGCTAGCGGGGCATCGGCCGGAGGGCGATAGATGCCCAGGCCGGCGATCGCCCCAAGGGCTAATCCGCGGCCTGCCTGGGCAAGCGACGGCATCGAGGCGGAAGTCACGCCTCATTTTAAGTCCGTCTTTTGCGCATGGTTACGTTTGCTGCCACTCTTGCCCGTAACCAAGCGCCGCCCCCGGGGATACATCTCCTGCGGGCCATCCCAGGTATTCGCGCTCCCGGTCGCGGTTCGCTATTGTATAGACCGAATTTGGGCACGTGGCCGTGCCCGCAACTCCAATACCTGTAGGAGGGAAGGATGGCTGAAGCGAATTTCGACAAGTTCCGCGGCATCATCGCAGAGCAGCTTGGCGTCGACATCGAGAAGGTGACCCCGGAAGCGTCCTTCACCGATGACCTATCGGCCGACTCCCTGGACCTGGTCGAGCTGATCATGGCCTTCGAAGAGGAATACGGGATGGAGATCTCCGACGAGGACGCCCAGAAGCTTCGCACCGTCGGCGAGGCCTGGAATTACGTCAAGGGGAAGGTGTCCGTCGCCTGACGCAAAACCTCCCGACCGCCGTCCCGTATGGTGCCGGCCCGGTGGCCTTCGTTTTCCCGGGGCAGGGTTCGCAGTACGTGGGGATGGGCAAGGCCCTCTTCGACGTTTCCGAGACCGCGCGCCACGTCTTCCGGCGGGCGGACGAAATCCTTGGCTTTGGCCTGACCCGGATGTGCTTCGAGGGACCCGAACAGGACCTCAACGACACTATCAACGCTCAGCCCGCGATCCTCACCGTGAGCATCGCCTGCCTCAATGTGCTGCGCGAGCGGTGGCAGGCCCTGGGTCAGGTGGTCGCCCCGCAGTACGTAGCCGGCCATAGCCTGGGCGAGTTCACCGCGCTGGTCGCGGCGGACGTCATCGATTTCGACAGTGCGCTGCTGTTGGTGCGTGAGCGCGGCCGGTTGATGAAAGAGAACGGCACCGAGCGGCCAGGTGGGATGCTCGCCGTCCTGGGACTCGATCGAGATGTGATCGAAGCTGTGGTCGCCGAGGCGGGCGCCCTCGGGATCATCACCGTCGCCAACGCCAACTCCCCGGGGCAGATCGTGCTCTCCGGCGAGAGCGCAGCGCTCGATCGCGCCACCGAACTCGCCCGCGCCCGGGGCGCCACGCGAGTGGTCCGGCTGCCGATCAGCATCGCATCGCACTCACCGCTGATGGCCCGGGCCGCCGCCCAATTCGGCGAGATCGTCGCGCGACTGCCGCTCCGTCAGCCGCGGATTCCCGTCGTGGCCAATATCACCGGACAGATCCTGACCAGCGCCGACGACATCCGCAAGGAGCTGGCCGACCACATCCTGAAGCCGGTCCAGTGGACGGCGTCGGTCGTGGAGATGGTCGCCCGCGGCAGCGCGGAGTTCCTCGAGATCGGGCCCGGCCAGGTGCTCTCCGGGTTGATCCGGCGCATCAGCCAGGACTCCCACGTGGTCACCCTGAACGACCGCGAGGTCGCGCGGGTCCTCACCCCCTCGCCATCGGGATGAAACGCGTCGTGGTGACCGGGGTGGGCGCCGTGACGCCCGTCGGTCTCGATGCGCCCAGTACGTGGGCGGCGATGCTGGAAGGCCAATCCGGCGTGGGGAAGATCACTCTCTTCGACGCGAGCGAGTTTCCGGTGCAGATCGCGGGCGAGGTCAAGGGCTTCGACGCCACCGGCCGGATCGAGCCCAAGGAGCTGCGGCGCATGGACCGCTATGCCCAGCTTGGACTGGTCGCCGCCCAGGAGGCATTCGCCGATGCCGGGATGGTAAAGAACGGCCTGCTCGACGACGTCGGAGTGATCTTCGGCAGTGCCGCGGGCGGGCTTGGCGTCTTCCTCGAACAGCAGCGCATCCTCCAGGAACGCGGGCTCAAGAGGGTCAGCCCCACCTTCATTCAGAACATGCTGACCGACACGGCTTCCGGGCATATCGCGATCGCGCTCGGCCTACGGGGCCCGAACATGGCGGTGGTTTCGGCCTGCGCCACCGGCAGCGGCGCCGTCGGCGAGGCGTTCGAGACGATCCGCCGCGGCGATGCTGACGCGATCATGACCGGGGGCGCCGAAGCTGTCCTCGTTCCCGTCGTCTACGCGGGGTTCTGCGCGATGCGGGCCCTCGCCCAGCACGAGGATCCCACCCAGGCATCCCGCCCGTTCGACAAGGAACGCAATGGCTTCGTGATCTCGGAGGGTGCGGGGGCGCTACTACTCGAGGAGCTGGAACACGCCCGCCAGCGCGGAGCGCGCATCTACGCGGAGGTGATCGGCTACGGCTCCAGCAACGATGCCTTCGACATGGCGGCGCCGGCAGAAGGCGACGGCGCCGTGCTGACCATGCAACGGGCGTTGCGCAAGGCCGAGATCGAGCCCGAGCGGGTCGATTACATCAATGCGCACGGCACGGGGACGCCGTTGAACGACAAGTTCGAGACCGACGCCATCCATCGCGTCTTCGGGAAGCACGCCGACAAGCTCGCGGTCAGCAGCACCAAGTCGATGACCGGCCACATGATGGGCGCCTCGGGCGCCGTCGAGGCGGTGGTGCTGGCGCTGACCATCCGAGACCAGGTGATCGCGCCGACGATCAACCTGCAGACGCCCGATCCCGAGTGTGACCTCGACTACGTTCCGATGCAGGCACGCCGGGCGGATATCGGCGTGGCGCTCTCGAACTCTTTCGGGCTTGGGGGTCATAACGCGAGCGTGATCTTCTCGCGCTACGCCGCGCGCAGCTGACCAGGCCACATTTTCGCGATTTTTTTGAATACGAATCGAATTGGGGCGTTGTGCTATCATCAGGCCGATTTTGGGGGCGCCTCGGGGCGTTCAGTAGCCAGCAAAGGAGAGTGTCATGGCCGTTACCGGATATTGCCTGAAGTGCAAGAAGAAGGTCGACATCAAGGACCCAGTCCACATCACGATGAAGAACGGGAAGCCCGCTACCACGGGAACCTGCCCGACCTGCGGCACGAAGATCTACAAGATCGGCAAAGCGTAACGCAGCGTTAAACGAATTGAACAGCCGGTGATGCGCCGGCTCTTTTCTTTTTAGGGCGCTGAGCGGCTGGCCGTCTCCTTGTTGGCCAGCTCCGACTCGATCAGGTCCAGGAGGACCTCGGTCGCGCTCAGCGCCACATCGACGCCGAGCGTCTTGAAGATCCGGACGTTCGCGGGGTTGTTCACCCGGGCGACTGTCTTCGGGACGTTGAACTTCCGCTTCGCCAATTGGCAGGTCACCAGGTTGTCCTCATCATCGCCGGTCACGGCGACCACGACGTCGGCCCGTTCCATGCCGGTCGTGGCGAGGAACGACATCTCGTCGCCGTCGCCGACCATCACGATCTCACCGAGCGTCGAATTGAGCACCTCGGCCCGGCGGGGGTCCTTCTCGATCAGCGTGACCTCGTAACCGCGCTCGAGCAGGTGCTTGCTCAGGTAGTAGCCAACCTTGCCACCGCCGACCACGATCACGTACATGGCTGGCTCACCCCTTCAGCATCGCATGGATCTGCCTTGCCCCGGTGAGGGTTGGGCAGAGCGTATTCAGGCCAAGCTCGCGGTAGACATCCTCCCGCATCGGGTCGTAGATACGGGTGATCACGCGGGGCACTTTGAAGATCTCGCGGGCGATTTGGGCGGCCATGATGTTGCGGTTGTCGCCGTTGGTCAGCGAGGCAAACCCGTCGGCCGACTCGATTCCCGCCTGGCGGAGCACATCTTCGTCGATCCCGTTGCCGAGCACCATCTCGCCCGCGAAATCGCTGCCGAGCCGGTCGAACGCGTGCCGGTTGCTGTCGATCACGGTGACCTGGTGGCCGGCCTTGGAGAGCGCGAGGGCCGCCATGGCGCCCACGCGGCCGCAGCCAACGATGACGAGCTTCATGAAGGAAGACCCATTCTATGTCCTAGTGGCCGAGCGCCAGCCGAGCAGCCTCTACCGCGGGCAACCCGGCCCGCAGGATCTTGGCCTGGGTAGCCTGGACGTCGTAGGGCACCCGCTCAAAGAGGACGGCCGGCCGGCTGAGGTCGACGACCGCGAAGGCTGCGTCCGGGTTGCCATCGCGCGGCTGCCCGACGCTGCCCGGGTTGACGAGCGCCGAGGGCGGTAGCTCGATCCAGTCTGCCCCCTCGGGGATCTGCTCGCCGCTTTCCGTGAAGATCCGCGGCAAGTGGGTATGCCCGAAGAAGCAAAACCGTTCCCCCAGCCGGACGAGGATCTCCAGCGCCTGCAGCTCGTCGAGGATGTATTCCCAGATGTACGGTTTGCGGGGGCTGCCGTGGACGACGCGATGGCGCCCGATCCGACCGTAGAAGGGCAGTCCGTCCAAGAAGTCGAGGCTGTCGGGCGTCAGGACGTCACGCGTCCAACGGGCGGCGGCGGCCGCGTGCGGGTTGAACTGCTCGAGCATGCTGGGATCCAGCATGGCCTGGTCGTGATTGCCGCGAACGGCACGGGCCTCCACCGACTGCAGGCGCTCGATCACCTCGTTCGGCTCCGGGCCATAGCCGACGATGTCGCCCAGGACGATGATCCGATCGACGTCGGGCAGCGCCTCGAGAACGGCGTCCAGTGCCCCGAGATTGCTATGGATATCGGACAGCAAGGCCAGCTTCACGACGGCGGCCGCTCAGGCGTAGATGCGTTCGTGAGCGTAGATGAAGAGAATGCGCAGCGTGGCAGCGACCGGAACCGCAACAAAGAGCCCGAGGATTCCTCCCAGGTAGCCCCCCACCACGAACGCGATGATGATCAGCATCGGGCTCAGGTGGACGGCGTCGCCGAACACCTTCGGGGAAATGAAGTTGTACACGACGTTGGAGATGACGAAGTAGAGGATCAGAACGACGACGACCTTGCCCGAGGAATGCGTGACGAACGCGGCGACGGCCACCGCGGGGAGGGCGCCCAGAAATGGCCCGATGAAGGGGATGAAGGCGGTCACGCCGGCGACGATCCCGAGCGCGAGTGAATAGGGAATGCCAACGATCCAGAGGGCAATCCCGGTCACGACGCCGATCAGGGCGCAAATGATCAACTGGCCGCGCATATAAGCACCGAGCATGCGGTAGATGTCGGCGGCGACATCATGGGCGTCGGTTCGGTAACCCTGGGGCACAAGGTCTCGGAAGAACCGCCGGATGGCGTGGGCGTCCTTCACCAGGAAGAATGCCACCAGTAGCACCAGGATCGTCTGGAAGATCCAGTTGAGCAGCATGAAGACGTTTTCCACGACCGAGGAGAGGTGGCCCGCCAGTAACGCCGGCAGATTGCGGACGGCATCGTTGTAGGACTGCCGCAGGTCAATCGGAACGCCCAGGATGGAAACGACGTGGTCCTTGGCGGCGAGGTCCTGGAAGTAGCTGGCGATCGCCGGGCCCTGCGCGACGAGAGAGGTGAACTCCTGGCTGACGATGGGGACGAGGAAGAACACTGCGACCGCCAGGACGGCGGCGATGATGCCGTACAGCGCAACAACGGCCACGAGCCGAGGCACGCGCCGCCGCTCGGCCGCGTTTACCACCGGGTTCAGCAGCATCGCCAGGATTCCGGCGAGGATAAAGGGTCCCAGGATGCCACGGATGGAGAAGGCGAGGATCAGGGCCAGGGCGCCCAGGACACCCAGGAAGATCAGGGCGCGGAAGTCTCGGCTCCGCCACAGCTCATCGACCCGGCGTCGCTGGATCATCGCGGCATTATCCACTGTTCAAACGAGAAATTCGAGCCCCGGCATGCGCCAAAACGAGGCGCGCGGGCTATTGGGACGGGCTCGAGCCATACACCGGCTGGAGCTCGCGTGCGCGCTGGCTGCAGCGGATGATGAGCCAGGCGACACCGGCCGCCATCAGGAGGTCGCCAATACTGACCAGCGAGGAATGGCCGCCGACGCTCGGGATGGTCAAGATGTCACCCATGAACCAGAGGCCCTGCGGGTGATCCAGGGCGATGTGCAGGGGGTCAAGGCCCCCTTTCAGTAGGGCCAGTGCGGCCGAGTTCGGGTCGGCATCGTGGGGCAACAGCACCGGCATGCGGCCGAAGAAAGCGAGGATCACGATCAGATTGAGGGTCAGCCCCGTCCCGAACAGCAGCGCGCCGGGGATCCGCCGATTGAACCAGACGACCGCCAGCAGCAGGGCGGCTCCAATTACGTTCAGCGGTCGGGCGACGGTGACAGCGGCCTGTGTGTGGGCGGTCCCGAGCAGCGCCACGACGACCTTGACCGCAAACGCCGCCAGGAGCAATTCGATG
>DASZJR010000059.1:0-6806 GCA_035947855.1 Candidatus Dormiibacterota bacterium | reverse complement strand
GGTGCTGTCGATCCCCGAGGCAGCCGACGATCGCTTCACGAGCCGGCGCAATCCGGAGGCCGAGGCGGCCTGGCAGATGCGCCTTGGGATCCGCCCCCCGTATGTGTTCTACCTCGGTCAATGGAAGGCCTACAAGAACCTGCCGGTCCTGCTCGAGGCCTTCGCCCGCGTCCACCGCACCAACCCCAACGCGCAACTGGTCATCGCCGGCGACGACCCACGCCATCCCGAAGTCCGAGAGCGCGCGGCCGCGCTCCCCGAGGGATCGGTCGTCTTGCCCGGTCGCCTCCCGGAAAGTGCCGTCCCGGACCTGTATCGCGGCGCGGCGATGGCGGTGCTGCCCTCCCGTGGCGAAGGCTTTGGCCTGCCGGTGATCGAAGCGATGGCCTGCGGCGTCCC
This sequence comes from Candidatus Dormiibacterota bacterium, assembly GCA_035947855.1. Classification (GTDB taxonomy): domain Bacteria; phylum Chloroflexota; class Dormibacteria; order CF-121; family CF-121; genus CF-13. Next base: position 6,407 of record DASZJR010000059.1, on the reverse strand, counting down.
GGTGATCTGCAGCGATCTGCCCGTCCTCCGCGAGATCGCCGACGGTGTGGCGGTCTTCTGTGACCCGAACGACCCGGCCGCCTTCGCCGATGCCATCGCGACGATGCTCGACGCCCCCGGCAACGCCGGCCGCCGCCAACTGGGCATCGAGCGGGCGCGGACCTTTACCTGGGAGCGGGCCGCGCAGCAGACGGTCGAGGCCTACGAGATGGCGCTCGGGGTTCGGCTAGTAGGCCCGGCGCTGGAAGAATACCCGGGCCGCCGTCAGGATGAGGATCTTCAGGTCGAGAGCTAGCGACCAGTTCTCCACGTAATAGATGTCATACATGGCCCGATCCCCGAAGGCCTCGCCGCCGCGGAGATCGTTGACCTGCGCCCATCCCGTCAGGCCGGGCCGCACCTGGTGGCGCTCCAGGTAGCGCGGGATCTCTTCGGTAAAGCGCTCCACCAGGAAGATCGGCATCGGGCGCGGCCCGACCAGGCTCATATCGCCCTTCAGGATGTTGAAGAGCTGGGGGAGCTCGTCCAGGCTCAGCCGGCGCAGCACCCGCCCCACCGGCGTGCAGCGATCGTCGTCCGGAGTCGCCACGACAGGCCCGGTTTGCGCTTCGGCATCCGGGATCATCGACCGGAACTTGTAGACCGTGAACCGCTTGTCGTGCAGCCCAACCCGAGGCTGGCGGAACAGGATCGGACCCTGTGGGGAGGTGATCTTGATCGCCGCCGCGATGATCAGCATGATCGGGCTGGCGATCAGCAAGACTAATGCGCTGATGACCATGTCGATCGCGCGCTTGATGGCCGCCGCGATCCCCCGAAGCCGGCTGTGGCGGATGCCGATCAGTGGCAGCCCATCGATGGCGTCGGCGGCGGCTCGCGTGCTCATGACCTCCAGGAGGTCCGGCACCAATTTGAACTCGACGCGGAGATCGTCGCAGGTGTTGATCAGGTGAACGAGCTGTTCGCTCGTGGCGTTCGCAACGGCCAAAAAGACCTGGTCGATGTTGAGTTGCGATACCCAGTGCCGCAAGTCCCTGGTCGGTCCAACCACGCGAGCTCCGGCATAGGTCGAACCCGCCTCGAGGGAATCGTCCAGGACGGCGGCGACGTGGAACCCGTATTGCGGGAACATCGTCATCCGCTGGATGAGGAGCTCGCTCCCGATGCCTGTCCCCACCATGAGCACGTGTTCGGTTCCAATTCCCTGACGGCGCAGCCGGGTCTCGTACTGGCGAAGCACGTACCGCTCGAGTGTCATGAGAATGGCGCAGAGCGCGAGGCTATAAACCAACGTGAGACGTGAATACTCGAGGCCCGTGTTGGTGATGGAGATGGCCGCGAGCATGAGCACCGCGGCAAGGGCAATGCCGCTATACAGGGAAAGAAGCTGATCGACCAGGGTGCGGCCGCGCCAGGACCGGTACTGGCGATTGATGGCCAGGGAAATGGCAAAAATCAGGATGACGAGCGGCACCGCAGCAAGGTACGGCCCGAAGGCCAGCTCCTGGCCGTTGGTGGGATTGATGCGGTCGAGGTGGAACCGATACCAGTAGGCGGCCAGGACTGAAAGTCCGGCGATGATCGAATCGCCGATGAATAGGGCAACTGGTAGCCAATCAGGGGAAAGGACCGAGCGAGCCGCTGGTCGGACCGCTGATTCCGCGGGCATCGCGTTGTCGTCCGTGGTTAGCGGCTCTCCATTGTCAGCGACGCCCACCGGTTGATGACCTTCGCGGGCCCTGTCGGCCACGATTGAAGGGTAGCAGTCGCCCGAGAGCTCCAGCTAGGCGGCTCCCGTCAGTTTCCTGACCATCGCCTGGTGGGCTGCCATCTCGACGCGGTCATCAAGCTCCCCCAGAGCTTGCGAGCGGCGACGCAAGGCCCGAGTGATAAGAAGATCGGCGAGGTGCGGGTTCTTGGGGAGCAAAGACCCGTGCAGGTAGGTGCCGAAGATGTTTCCCGAGACCACCCCCTCGAAGCCGTCTTCGCCGTTGTTGCCCGCCCCGCGCAGCACGCGGCCGAGCGGCTGCAGCCGGGCGCCAAGGTACGTCTTGCCGCTGTGGTTTTCGAAGCCCACCAGGGTCGACGGCGCCAGCCCCAGGCCGCTGGTCTCGATCACGATGTTGCCGATATTCCGCTTCGGCCCCGGCACGGTGTGCAGGTCGACGAGTCCGAGCCCGGGCAGCTTCTTGCCGTCGGCGGTCACGTAGGACTCCCCGAGCAGCTGGTACCCGCCGCAGACCGCCAGCACCACGGCGCCGCCGTCGATCGCGTCGCGGATGGCCGCCACCTTGTGCGCGGCCGCGTCCTGAAACACCAACTCCTGGTCCCGGTCCTGGCCGCCGCCCCAGAAGATCAAGTCGATGTCCGAGAGGTCGGGGGCCGGCCCTCGGCCGATGGCGTCGACGGTGACCGCAATACCCCGCCACTCAGCCCGCTTCGTCAGCGTCAGGATATTGCCGCGATCGCCGTAGATGTTCATCTCATCCGCGTACAGATGGGCGATGCGCAGCGTTGACTCACTCACAACGGGTATCGTACGGCGGATGGCTCGGGAGCTCGTCTGCATCCCCACCTACAACGAGGCGGCCAATATTCTGCGGCTGGTCGAGCGGGTGCACGAAGCGGCTCCAGACTCCGACGTGCTGGTCATCGACGACGCCTCCCCAGATGGGACCGGTGACCTGGTACGCGACCGGATCCTCAAAGACGCCCGACTCGAAATCATGGCGCGCCCCGGCAAGCTCGGACTGGGGACCGCCTACATGGCCGGCTTTGCCTTCGGATTGCAGCATGGTTACAGCAGCGTGCTGACGATGGACTCGGATTTCTCCCACCCGCCCGATCGAATCCCGGCCCTGCTCGGCGAAGTCGAGCGCGGCGCGCATCTCGCGGTGGGGTCGCGCTATATCCCGGGGGGCGACATCAAAGGATGGGGGGCGGGCCGCCGAGTGCTCAGCGCGACCGCGAACTTCGTGGCACGACGGCTGCTTGGGCTTCACACCCACGACTGCACCGGCGGCTTTCGCTGCTACAGTCTTCGCGCGTTGCAGTTCCTCGTCACCCAGCCCCTGCGATCGTCCGGGTACTCGGCGCTGATCGAGCTGCTCACGCGTTGCGAACGCGCGGGCCTGACGATCGTCGAAGTCCCGATCACGTTTACCGATCGCACCATGGGCGATTCGAAGATCTCGCGCCAGGAGATCTTTCGCGCCATGCTGACCGTGCTCCGACTCGCCGGGCGCGGCTCATGAGCCGCCGGCGCCTGATCCAGGCGGCGGTCCTGCTCGCGATTGGCGTGCTCATCCTCTATGGATTGCTGCGCACGGTTCATCCCGACCAGGTCGTCACGGCGATCCGCGGCGCCAACCCCGGATGGATCGCCATTGGGCTGGCCGGTTACCTGGCGTTCATCGTCATCCGCGGCTGGCGATGGCAGATCATCCTGCAGGCCTCGGCGCCAGCCGCAACCCTGGGCGACGCGACGGCGGTGACGGCGATCGGCTTCGCGCTCAACACCGTGTCACCGTTCAAGCTCGGCGAACTCTTGCGGATCGGGACCATCGCCGCCCGGGCGCGGATCGGCGTCGGCGAAGCGACGGCCACGGTCGTGCTCGAGCGCGTGCTCGACGTGCTCGCCTTGCTGGTCATCGCCATCGCGGCCGCGGCGATCGCGGGGGGAGGTTCCAACAGCTCCGGCCTCTGGAGCGGGGTGGTCGTGATCGCGCTGGCTTCGCTCGTCATCGGGGTGGTCGCGTACCTGATGGTCACCTATCCGCAAGCCACCCTGAGCGTGATCGATCGCATCGCCAGGCGGCTGCCTGCCCCGGTCGGGACGTTCGTCGACCGCTTCGCGGCGTCGGTTCTCAAGGGGCTCGCCTCGCTCCGCTCGCCCGGACGGCTGGTGACGGCGGGACTGCTCAGCGTGCTGACCTGGTTGTGCATCGATCTCGGATTGATGGCGTGCTTTCGGGCCCTGACGCCCCAACTCTCCTTCCCCACCCTGGCCCTCGCCTGCACGATTTTCATCATCAGCCAGGCGATCAGCATCACCCCCGGTTCGGTTGGAACCTACGAGGGGTTTTTTCTGCTGGTGCTGACCACCTTCGGCGCCGGCCCGGCCGCGCTGGTGACGGCGGCGGCCGTCTTGAACCACGTCGGCAACGTGGCGGTGTCGCTGCTGGCCGGCGCGGTCGGCGCCCTATGGCTGCGCGTCACGCGGCCGCCGGCCCTGCCAGTAGGGCTGGAGCGTCCCGTCCCGGGTTAGCACCGAGCGCAGCTCGAGCATCGCGGTGTAGGTCGGCAGGATAAAGAGCGTCTCCCCCGCCGGGGTCGCCTGAGCCGCCCGCCTGAGGGCATCACGCCAGTCGGTCACCACCTCGATTTGGTCGTCGGGCAGCTCGGCGTACTTGAGGCGCACGCGCAAGTCCAGCGCCCGGTCGCCGCTCAGCACGATGTGCCGCGCCGCCCGCTTGAGCTGCTCGAAATCGACATCCCAGATCCAGGACACGTCCTGCCCATCGGCGATCCGGTCGTTGAGCGCAATCAAGAACGAGTGCGCCTTGCCGAACTGAATCGCGGTTCGCAGGACTTCGTTGAATCCGGTTGGGTTCTTCGCCAGCAGCAGGATCGCGGGGCGGTCGTCGATGACCGTCCGTTCCATCCGGCCGAAGGCCGGCGTGAAGTCGCGCAGGGCCGCGGCGCTCTTCGCCAGGGGCACGTTGAGGGCTTTAGCGGCCGCCAGCGCCATGACGACGTTGTAGGCGTTGTACAGGCCCGACAGTGGAACCTCGACGTCGACCTCTTGCCGACCATCGCTGACCCGCAAGCGCATGCCGTCCATGCCGTCGATCGAGACCGAGGTGGCGCTCACGTCGGGCGTCGGGCGCGCGAAGTCGCCACGGGGGCAGCGATAGTGACCGACGTGGCCGAAGTACACGCCGTCGAAGATGAAGGGGCTGCCGCACCGTGGACAGAACTTGGCGTCGGCGCCATGGCTCAGCTCCGATTGCAGCAATGACGGATCATCCAGGCCGGCATAGATGACACGCGGCAGGCCGTCGCCGAGTGCGGCCACCATCGGGTCGTCGGCATTCAGCACCGCGGTCATCCCCTCGGGCCCCTGGGTGAGCGCTCGGCGGATGTGAGCGGCCGTCGTCTCCAGCTCGCCATAGCGATCGAGCTGGTCCCGAAAGAGGTTCGTGACGACGATCGTTCCGGGGGCGACTTCCTGGACGAGTCGAGGCAGGCTGGCCTCGTCGATCTCGAAGAGCCCAACGCTTGCCGGCAGATCCCCGGCCCAGCTCGCGCGGTTGATCAGCGCGGCGGTGACGCCGAAGACCAGGTTGGCGCCGGCCTGGTTGGCGACGGTCGGATGACCCTGCGCCTCGAGGATGTGGCGCAGCAGCGCGGCGGTGGTCGTCTTGCCGTTGGTGCCGGTGATCACGATGGTGCCGTCGCTCAGCGCGCGCGAGAGTCTGGTCAGGATCGCCGGGTCGACCCAGCGTGAGACGTCGCCCGGGAGCGTGGTCCCACCGCCGCGGCGCAGGCCACGGCTCAAGCCCCCCGTCAGCTTGCCGGCCCAGAGTGCCGCGGTACCCCGCGCTCCCAGTTTGGCGCGCATCAGGCGACAGCCGAAACCGGCCGGCACACCCAGGCCGGGTAGCCGAGCTTGCGGACTTCGGCCACGGCGGCGTCCGCGTCGGAATTGCTGGCGAACGTGGCAAACAGGGCAGCGCCGGTGCCGCTCATCGTCAGCCCCGGCACGGCAGGACGGAGGTGCGTCATTGCCTGCTCGAGGGCTGGGAACAGCTTTCGGCTCGCCGCCTCCAGGTCATTGCCAAACAGACTGATGTCTCCCCCACTGGGCAGGGCGGCGACGAAGCCCGGGGTCCGGTGCGCGCTTGGCACGCTGCCGTCGACGGCCTCGTAGACGGCTCGGGTGGGAATCTCGAGCGGCGGGGAGACGACCAGGAAGCGCCAACCGGAGGGCACGGCCGGCAGCGGCGCGACCGTCGATCCCAGGCCGGTCGCCCGAGCGGTACCGCCCGCGAGCAAGAACGGGACGTCCTGGCCGACGGCCGTCGCAATCTCGATCAGTTCGCCCGGTTTGAGCCTCAGGTCATAGAGAAGGTTGGCGGCCCTCAAGAAGGCGGCCGCGTCGGCGCTGCCGCCACCGAGTCCGGCGCCCATCGGGAGGCGCTTGAAGAGACGGATCGTGAAGGGGAGCGCGCGACTGACATGGCCCTCGAGCTCCCGCGCGGCCTTCAGCACGAGGTTCTCGCCGGCGATCATCGGCCCCACCACGTCGAAGACGCGACACTCCGTCCGCTCGATCCAGATCAGGTCATGCAGCGAGATGGTCTGCATCACCGAGTCGATCTCGTGATACCCGTCGGGGCGGCGTC
>DASZJR010000058.1:0-1865 GCA_035947855.1 Candidatus Dormiibacterota bacterium | reverse complement strand
CCGATCGGGTCCGGGGCGCTCAAGTTTCACGGCAGAAAGCCGGCCGAGCTCAAGCGCATGTGGGTCGCGGAATCGGCACGCGGCCTCGGGGTCGGCCGACGGCTCCTCGCCGAGCTGGAAAATCATGCCGCCCGGCGCGGCGTCCGCTCCGTCCGGCTCGAAACGAACAAGACCCTGGTCGAAGCGATCAGCCTCTATCGGTCTGCAGGCTACGTAGAGGTGGCCCCCTTCAACGACGAGCAGTACGCGCACCACTGGTTCGAAAAACAGATTGAACCGCCGCGCCGGCGAAAGGCTTGAACCAGCTCGCGCCGGGGCATACTCAACACATGGAGTCCCTGGTGCCGTGGGCGTTCGCCCGGTTGCTTGGGGTGTCCCCCGGAGGGGACGACAACCCGGCCCGCTGGCTCCGACGGCGGTTCGCGATGATGGGACTGCTCGTCTCGTCGGCGCTGGTTGGGACTTTGTGGGAGTGGACGGCCAACCTCGCGGTAACCGGAGCGGCCGCGCTCGTGATCGTGTCCGGGTTGTGGCTTTACTCCGAGCACGGGGACCGTCCCGCCGCATAGACCAGACCTGTCGCGTGGCAGACTGAGGCCAATGCAGATCGGCGCCGTCTACCCGCAGAACGAGCTGCGCGGAGACCCGACCGCTGTTCGGCAGGTGGGGAAGGCGGTGGAAGACCTCGGCTTCGCCCACCTTCTCGCTTACGACCACGTGCTCGGCGCCGTGCACGCCGACCGCACGCCTCCGCTCACGGGCCCCTACACCGAGCGCGACCCCTTCCATGACCCATTTGTGATGTTCGCCCACCTGGCCGCCATCACCCAACGAATCCATTTCGCGACGGGCATCCTGGTCCTGCCGCAGCGTCAGACGGCGCTCGTCGCGCGGCAGGCCGCTGATGTCGCCCTCCTTTCCGGCGGTCGTCTGCGCCTCGGTGTTGGGATCGGCTGGAACTTTGTCGAGTACGAGGCTCTGGGTCAGGACTTCCATACCCGCGGCGCGAGGCAGGAGGAGCAGATCCAGCTGCTGCGCCGGCTGTTTACGGAACCCATCGTGGACTTCTCCGGGCGCTTCGACCGCGTGGACAGAGCCTCGCTCCTGCCGAAGCCGGTTCGGCCCGTCCCGATCTGGCTCGGTGGACATGGCGACGTTGCGTTCGACCGGGCCGCACGGCTCGCGGACGGCTTCATCTTCTTCGGCGGCAAGTCCGGCGACACGATCGACAGCTGGAATCGGCTGCGCGACCGCGTCGGGGCGCTGGGCAGGTCGGTCGAAGACTTCGACGGGGACTGGGTGGTGCTCAGCCGGGGCGGCTTAGACGACCTCACGGCGGAAATCGATGCGTGGCGCCGAGCAGGCGGTACGCATGTCTCGATCGACACGATGGGTCGCGGCCTGACGTCCGCCGACGCCCACATGGACTACCTCGCGTCGGTCGCAGACGCGCTCAGCCTGTCGTCGCGGACGTCGCCATCCGCTGAGCCCTGACGTCCATGTCAACAGCTGCTTTCCTGGCTTCGTCGAGGCTGCCCATGATGCCCTGGAAGGTCACCATGAAGGCGTTCCTCTGCCACGTCCCAAGACAGGAAACCGTGCCGGGCTGACTGGAGCCGCAATTCAGGTTGGCGTTCTGGCCCAAGCCCCAATCGACGCATCCATGCGCGACCGTACAGTCTTGCGATCCCATGAACGTTGAATAGCCGGCCGTTGCAGCCGCATCGCTCTCGAACTGGAGGACCCAGCTGAAGGCATAACGACGCGACGGCGGTGCGTTGCAATCATCGGCATAGACGGATGACCACACATTGCGCGCGCCGTATGGCGGCGCATCTCCGCCCTTACCCTGGGGACTGCCCGAC
>DASZJR010000057.1:0-5449 GCA_035947855.1 Candidatus Dormiibacterota bacterium | reverse complement strand
CGCCATCCAAACTCCTCGCCGGTCGGTCCGCCGATGAGGAGCACGATCAAGAAGGTCGAGGGGATGGCCAGCCAAAGGGACGGATCCGACAGGTCTGAAATGGACCCACCTTTCACGATGTGCAAGGCGATGACGACGAGGCGAATCGCAGCCGGTGCGAGGAGCGCGACCGCATACCACTGGACGCCAACGCGCCAGCGGAGGGCCTGGCCGAGGAATTGACCGAGGCCACGGAACCCCGACCTGCGCGCGACCATGGTGACGGCGCTGAAAAATGGCCCGAAGGTCCCCAGCAGTATCAGCAGGGGCGAGACCGACAACGGGATCAGGTTCAACCCACGCTCGGACGCTATCAGCGGGAGCCAACACAGCCAGGAGATCGCGAACGCGTTGATCGTGAAGAAGACCGCCGACCGTGTTGGCGAAAGTCGGGGCCAAATCACGGCAAATGTAACGGCGTCGTTCCGAGGGGCTTGCTTACCCGCTCGGAGACGACGCCACCGGCATCGGGCTGGGGCTACCGCCTGGCGGTGGCGGCCTCCACGGCGACCTCGTTCAGACGCCCCGACTTGACGTCGTAGACGAAGCCACGGATCTTGTCCTTGCGGGGGATAAATGGGCTGGCCTTGATCCGGGCGATCGACTGGCGCACGTCCTTCTCGAGGTTCGAGAATGCCTCGAGCCGGAACGCCGGCCGGATGCCGGTATCCTCCTCGATTTGAGCGCTGACCTCATCGTCCTTGAACGTCAGCATCCCGCAGTCGGTGTGATGGATGAGGATGACTTCCTCGGTGCCCAGTAGCCGCTGCGAGATCGTCAGCGACCGGATCGCATCCATAGTGGCGACGCCGCCGGCATTACGAAAGACGTGGGCATCGCCTTCCTGGAGCCCCAAGATCCGGCTGACGTGCAGCCGGGCGTCCATGCAGGCCAGGACGAACAGCTTCTTGGCCGGTGGGAGCGGCAGATGGCCCGCGCCGAACGAGCGCGCGTACGCCTCGTTGTTCTTCAACAGATCGTCGGTAACACTCACAATGGATCCTCCTTCCTTGTCACGCGGCCGCTATTGGTCATTCGATTTATTCAGACTCGGTGAGGGATGTCAATTGGAGTATTCGAAGGATGTCACTTGGACTATTCGTACAATCGACGAGCCGTGGCTGCTGAATTCCAGGTCCTTTTCACCGGTTACGTCGGGGATCGCGTCGCAAGCACGGTCAGCTTCGTGCGCGAGGGCGACGTCCGGGTGATCATTGACCCGGGAATGGTGCCGGAACCGGCCGCCATTCTGCGCCCGCTCGAGAAACTGGTTCATTCGCCCGACGAGATCACGGACGTGATCTTTTCCCATCATCACCCGGATCACACGCTCAACGCGGCGCTCTTTCCGAACGCCCGGTTTCACGACTTCTGGGCGATCTATCAGCGTGACGTCTGGGAGCAGCGCCCGGCGGGCGGATTTGCACTCAGCCCATCGATTCGGCTGCTTGAAACACCTGGGCACACGCCGCAGGACATCACGACGATCGCGTCAACCAGCCAGGGCACGGTGGCGTTCACGCACCTCTGGTGGTCGGCGAACGGTCCAGCCGAGGATCTCCTGGCCTCTGACCCGTCGGCACTCCATCGCAACCGGGCGCGGGTACTGGAGATCGCCGGACTCATCGTCCCTGGCCACGGCGCGCCGTTCAAGCCGTCTGCCGAAACTCCCCGATAGCGGCCGGGATTCCGGCCCCCCTTTAGGGGATAACGATGACGCTCGCGGTGGCCTGGACTGGATACGAGGTGAGCACCGGCCCGCTGAACCATATCTCGACTATCTGCCCATTTCGCAGGTCACCGAATGATCCCTTCGTCGAGGCGCTCACCCTGCCACGGTAGATGCGTGTCGCCGCATTGACGGTGACGCTCGCCTTGTTAGAGCCGGCCTGGTCCTGCGGGCGCTCCTCGACGAGGATGACGCCCTGGCCGGCGACGGGAGTGAGACTCGTGATCGTCCCTCGGATCGACGGAGGCCCGGCGGGAGCCGCGTCACCTCGAGACATCAGGAGCAGGACGAGGACACCGGCGATCAGAAGCAAGAGGAGCGCGCTACTCCCGATCAGGATTCGTCGCGAGAACTGAGCCACAGCATTAAGACGCAGGAATCGGCGAAAGGTTCCAGGAGGCGGTCAGGGCGTCTGGACGTCGACCACGAGGCGGGTGGGATTACTGAGCTCGAGCGTGCGGATGCAGGATGCCTGCGATAGACCGGCGCCCCAGCTCAGGACCGCCTCGAAGTCGCCGAGCTGTTCGACTTCCTGGACGACGGGAAGGTTTACGACCTGATCGCGGCTGCCGTTGTAGCTGGAGGCACCGCTTGCGCCATGGAAGACGATGTGGAGGCCTGATGACCCGCGCATTGTGACCGGCAGGCCGCTCGGATCCTTCACGAACTTCGCCGAGGCCTGCCTCGACACGGTGTAGGCGGGGATGTGCGCGGTTGCGCCAGCCGGGGGCGCGAATTCGAAGACGATCCGGTCGAAGCCGGTTTGATGGGCGACGCGCACGGCGGTCAGCTGCATCGCCGGCCCGCTGTTTGTTCCGCCACTGTGATCGACGCACGCGAACGCGCCCGAATCCGTCGCCGCCGGCTGCGTCGGCAGTGGTGTCGGGGCGGCCGTCGTCGAGGCCGAACCGCTAGTGGCGACGTCGACCACCAGCCGTGAGTTGCTCAGCTGCAGCACGCGAACGCATTGCGACGATGACAGACCGATACCGTAGGTCAGCTGGTGCTCGAAGTTCCCTAACTGGGCAACTTCGCGGATCGATGTATATCGTGGCGTCAAATCGCTCGCGACACCGCTGGCGACATCCGCCCCCCGTAACACGAGCTTGAGGCCGGCGCTGCCGTCCAGTGTTACCGGCTGCCCGCTGGCGTCGCGCGTGAACGTCGGCGATTGCTGTCGCGTGAGGTCCCAGGAGGGAATACCGCCGTTGAAGTCGAAAACGACTCGGTCGTAGCCATCGCCCGCGTGGGAGCCAGGCCGTATGTTCGTGAGGGTCGCGGTCACTCCGCTCGACCCTCCAGATTGGTCCTGGCAGAGAAACGGTTGCGGTGTGGGCGTTGGGCTCGGCGCGATGATTCCCTTGATGCCGGTCGTGACCACGGTGATGATCGTGGGATTTCGAAACGCCAGGACGGCGACCGCGACGAGGACGAGGGCGCCGGCCAAGGCGAGCTGCGGCACCATCCCCGCCCGGGTGCGAGGGGCAATGCCGTCGCGGATCCGGCCGCGCAGGCGGCGCGGGAACTCGCGGGTCTCCTCGGCCTCGCGATGCAGGTGGTCGCGCAGGTTCTTTTCGAAGTCGTCGCTCATGCGAACGCCTCCTCGCCACCCGTCAGCTCGCGGAGCCGGCGGAGGGCCGTCTTCAGCCGCGATTTCATCGTGTCCACCGGAACTTTCAAGGCTCGCGCGGTCTCTTCGACGCTAAGGTCCTGGTAGTAGTGGAGGGCTACCGCGGCGCGCTGCTCGGTGGTCAGCTTGTCGAGCGCCTGCGCGAGATCCAGCCGGGCCTCGCTCGAGACCTCGGGCTTGCCGCCGCCGAGCCGGCCGAAGCGCTCGGAGAGCGCCTGGAAGCGATGGCGCCGCCGGTACGTCGAGATGCTTTCATTCATGGCGATTCTCGTAAGCCAGGGTCCCGGGTCTTCGTCGCGCAAACTGCCGATCCGCTGCCAGGCCTTCAGAAATGTGTCCTGGATGGCATCCTCGGCCAGAGCCTCATCACGCAGGATCAAACGAGCGGTGCGCAATAACTGGAGGCCGTAGCGATCCACGACCTCCTCGAAGGCATCGCGATCGCCTTCTCGCCACCGGGCAATGACGCGCCCGAGCGCAGGATCCATGAGCATGCCAATCCTAACGACGCCGCGAGTGCCGTGGACGGGTGAGTCATTTCTTCGCGAATCTCCTGATGCCGGTGATGGTCAACCCGGCGATGACGGCGAGCAGTCCCAGGACCAGGGCGCCGATCGGGAAGGTCGACGGTTGCGCCGGCTGGGACGGATGGCCGGTCGCGGCGAGATCGGAGGAGGACGCCGGCTGAGTAGCTGTCGCTGAGGGCATCGGAGTTGAGGCGGCCGCGGTCGACGGCGCCGTGGTGGCGGCAGGGGCGTCCGCCGGAGCCTGGACATCGATCACCAGGCGGGTCGGGCCGCTGAGCTCGAGGACGCGGAAACACGCGGGCGTCGCGAGTCCAACGCCATAGCTCACGACGCGCTCGAAGTCGCCAATCTGCGCCGCTTCGCGGATCGCCGGCAGCGCGGGCTTCAGGTCGTTGGGCGCGCCGGGAGTGATGTCGGCATTTCGAAGCACGGCGCGGATGCCGGCTGAGCCGTCGAGGGTGACGGGCTGCCCGCTCGCATCGCGGACGAAGTGCGACGTCGCCTGCTGGGTGAGCTGATACTGGGGCATCGCGTTGGAGGTCGCGAACCCGATGACCAGCCGGTCGTAGCCGTCGTGGTGGGCGATATGGACCGAGCTCACCGTGGCGGCGGTGCCGGCGACGCCTCCGGACCGGTCGGTACAGGTGAACGGGCCGAGGCTATCAGCGGATGCCGGCAGCGCGCCCGTGAACGTTACAGCGCCTAGCGCGACGGCACCGGCCGTCAATCGGATGAGCGGTCGGGTTATCGAGAACATTACGGTTTTCCTCCTATGAGTCCAATGAATCTGGGCGGCTTTCTGGCCGTTCAGTCCTTAAGACGCCGTGAGGAGGCGCCGCGGGTGAGATGGTCTTAGGCGGCGGCGACGCGGGTCTACAACCCGGAACCTTTGGGCTAAGCCCGCGTCTAACCGAGGGATGGTTCGCGCAGCCTCGACCGGGCTCAACCGCCTGCGAGCAACGTGGTTCGGATCTGTCCTGGCCCTCGTCTGGCTGGTCTCCCTGACCGTCGCGCCCGTCGCGCGCCACTGCATCGGCATTGCCGCAGTGCGTGGCGGCCCGTCGGGCACCTTTTGCAGTTGGACGCCGGCACTGGAAAACCCGACCGGAATTGGACTAGTGCTGCTGCTGGCCTTCGTGGCGGTCATCGTCACGATGCCGCTCCTGTTTCCTTATCGGCCTGTGTTGCTGCTGGTGGGCTTGGGGAGCGCCGCTATCGTGGCATTGATCGCGATCTCTCTTGATTTCGAACGTTACCTTGCGCTGAGCCGGCTTGGCCTCCGACTGACAAGCGAAGCCCAATCGGTGTTGTTGTTTCTCCTGCCAGTGAGCGTTCTCTGGATCGTTGCTGGATTCAGACGGCGGGGCCCGGAGGCGCGAGAGGCTTCTGGTTGAAATCGAAGCAGTCGGACATGTCGTCGGAGGCCTTGTCGCGCGCGTTGATCGTCGGCAGGCCGAACGTCGTCTCGCAGAACTTCACCAGGCTGACATGGGAGTGCTGCGTGTGTGAGATGTATCCGGCCTT
>DASZJR010000056.1:0-1721 GCA_035947855.1 Candidatus Dormiibacterota bacterium | reverse complement strand
CGGCACCAGCTGGTGAACTGGCGCAGGTCGAGCGCGTACGCCTGTCTTGTCAGGCTGCGGTATCCGGCCAGGAATCCGGCGAGGGCGAGTCGTTCGGCATCGGTGAAGACGGGCTGGATCGTGGCGAGCGCGGCGGATCGGGCAGCAGGGGTCATCGGGCACCTCCGGGCCGGGCTGAGACCCGGCGAGGCTGGGCCAGCCGCAGGTCCCAGCGATTGAGCGGAACCCAACCGTAAGCCGCACCGGCCGGTCACGCCATGTCACAGCCAGCAGGACATGAAGCGACGACCAACCACTGGAGAAATACTCCAGATCGCCGACTCGGCGCGGCAGTGGAGGCCGGGGGAGGCGCTTGGACGTCACGCACGATTATCCGGTTATGTGCTCTGGTGGCGGCCGGGGATGGCTCCTTGTCTGGGGTTCCGGGTGAAGGTCCGATCGCGGCGGTTTGGGTCGTGAAGCTTCTTGCTCGAAGGTGCCGTCGCGCGGGTTGCTGCGGGCGCTCAGATGACACTGGGGTCCGCTGAGTAAAGTCGCCATTCGCCGGGCAGTCCCTTGAGCTGGGCGTAACCGCGGTCATGAAACTTCAGCCCCGAACCGGCGACGAGGTCCCGCACGGTGCTGGACACCACGACCTCGTCTGGCTGGGCTTCGGCTGCGACGCGCGCGCCGATGTGCACGGCGATGCCCGTCATGTTGCCATCGGTTATCTCGCACTCACCGGTGTGCAGCCCCGCGCGTATGTGCAGCCCCAGCTCGCGGACGCCGTCGCTGATCGCCCGCGCGCAGCGGATCGCCCGCGCGGGGCCGTCGAAGCTGGCGAAGAAGCCGTCCCCAGCCGTATCGATCTCGCGTCCGGAATAGCGCACGAGCTGCCGGCGTACCAGGGCGTGATGTTGCTCAATGAGGCCGCGCCACTTCCGGTCACCGACCTCGGCGAGCATTGCGGTGGAGTTCACGATGTCGGTGAACAGCACGGTTGCGAGCACACGGTCGGTCTCGACCATGTCCCACTCACCGCGCTTCCACAGCCCGAGCAGGAAGGGCTTGAGCTCGTCGACGATCTGGCCGGAATCGACCCACCATCCGTGATCGACGCCGGCCAGCTCAGCGAATGTAGCGCCTGGGACATGATCGGCGAGGTGACGCATCGATTCGATGGGCACGTCTTCGTCATCAGTGCGATTAAGGGTGAGCGTCGGGACCCGGATAGACGAAAGCGTGCCAGACACATCGATCTCGCTGTTCATCAGCGACATCGCCTTGATCGCACCTGGGCTGGCGCTGCTTTGCACCCATCGGCGCCACCACCGCCTGACGTCCAGCTCGTCGGCGGTCGTCGGAGCCAATCCGCGAAGCCTGGCGTCGCACCACTCATCGGTGCCACGAGCACCCTCCTCGCTCTCGAGGAAAGCGCGCCATTCCTCACGGGTCGCCGCCCACGGGTAGTCACGGGTCCGGAACCACGACACCGGCGTGCTGTACAGGACGAGAGCGGCGGTCCGCTCTGGATAGGTCGCCGCGAACAGCATCGACATGGCCCCGCCCTCGGAAAAACCCATAATCGCGGCGCGCCTGGAGCCGATGGCATCCATCACGGCGCGGATATCGTCCATCCGTGTCTCGAGATCCGGGATCCCGTGCGTGCGGTCCGACATCCCGATGCCGCGCTTGTCGAACAAGACCAGGCGAGCGAACGACGACATACCGCGATAGAAATC
>DASZJR010000055.1:0-4972 GCA_035947855.1 Candidatus Dormiibacterota bacterium | reverse complement strand
GTTGGTGGCATAGGTGGAGACTTCGGTGTAGCGCGCGAGTACGCCGACGGCGGCCAGGCCGCCGACGACGGCGACGCCTCCCACGCCGAGAGGGAGAAACATGCTGATCACCGTGCCGAAAACGAGCAACAGTAAGACGATCACCACGACGAACGAGACCAGTTCGGCGCGCTGAAGGTCGGCCTGCAGATACTTGTCGAAGTCGGAAGCTATCGCGACATTGCCGGTGCCAATGACCTCCAGCTGATCGGAGTGCACCTTGGCGCGAAGCTGCGTGTAGTACTGGCGCGCAGTCGCGTAGTCGTCGTTGAGGGTGACCAGGGCGTAGACATGGTGGCCGTCCGTCGACGTCATGGCGCGCGCTTGCTCAACCGCGACATCGAAGGGGGTCTCGATGCTCTTCACCCGTGCGTCATCCTGCAGCGGCTGCAGCGCGGTCAGCACGGCGGGTTTGAAGGCGGGGTCCTGGACCGACAAGAGCTGGCTGCCAAAGATCAGGACAAAGGATGACCCCGCACCGTTCTGGGGCAGCTGACTCTGCATCAAGGCGACCGCTCGTCCGGACTCGGTGCTCCCCCCGCCGCTGTTCTTCGTCGTGCCACCGTTGAACAGCGCCACGATCGAAGCGACTAGCAGGAGCCCGGAAACACCGAGCATGAGCCAGCGGAACCGGTAGACGAAATGACCCCACCACGCAAACATGTCAGCGCACCTCCAGCGAAACTCGCGGCCTGCTCACAAAGGCGATCGTCATCTCGCTCAGCGCGTCGATCGCCGCATCGGCGTCGAACGCAGGATTCATCACCTTCTGCAGATAGATGCCGTGCAGGCTGCCCCAGATGGCGGCCGCGATGGCATCGGCTGACGCGATTGGCGGGTCAGCCATACCGGTGATCACGCCCTGGGTAATGCGCGCGATGAAGGCGCGCCGTTCCTCGATGAAGGTGCGGACCGCCGCCGCGATCTTGGCATTGTGCAGCCCGACGCCGAACATGTCGAACGTCAGGAGGAAGAGGCCGCGGTAGGTCCTGAGCTCCTCCTTCGCGAGCTCGAAACCCATGCGGGCGACCATCATCGGGTCGGCGTCCTCCGGGAGCGGCCCGCTGAGGTCTACCCCCGCCCGTTGCCAGGCGCTTATCACCGGCTGGCAGCCGTGCTCGATCGCCGCCACCAGCAGGTCTTCCTTGGTTTCGAAGTAGTAATGCGCCAGCCCGGGCGCCACCCCGGCCTCGGCCGCGATGTCCTTCATCGAGGTCTCGTGGTAGCCGCGCTTCACGAGCGTGCGGTAGGCCGCGTCGACGATCCGTTCCTTGGTCTGGTCGGGCACCGCTACTCTCCAACGTTTATTTGGTCAATCAATCAAACGCTGGGTTATTAAAGCAAACCCCTGCCCCGACGTCAAGGTTGATCGGAAGCGGCTAGCCGGCGACGGCGGGACGGAGAACTGGCTGGGGATGGGCCGTGTATTCGGCGACCAACCGGTCGACGGTCTCCTTCCACGTGAACTGGGTGGCGACCAGACGGCTGCGACGGCTGAAGCAGCGGCGCAGTTCCTCGTCGCCGAGCAGGCGACCGATCCGCTCGGCGTACTGCGCGGGATCGTGCGAAACCAGCGTGTAGCCGGTCAGACCATCCTTGACGATAGTGGGGAGGCCGCCGACGCGAGCCGCCACCACCGGCGTGCCGCAGGCGGCCGCCTCGAGCGCGACCAGCCCGAAGGACTCGCTGTAGGAGGGGACGACACAGACGGACGCCAGGCTGAGATAGCCGGCCAGGGCAGGCTGGTCCACCGACCCCAAGAAGCGGACCTGCTTGGTGATACCCAGCGAATCGGCCAGCGCCTCCAGGCGGACCCGTTCGCCGCCGCTCAAGCGGCTCTCGCTCGCGCCGTTCTGGCTGTCGTCACCGATCACCAGCAGGACCGGCGGCTCCGCCTGCGTCCTATCGGCAGCGAGGTGCGCCATCGCCCGGATCACGGTCTCGGCGCCCTTGAGGCGCTCGAGGCGTCCCGCGAAGACAACCACGCCGGCGTCGCCCAGACCAAGGCGCTTGCGCAGCGCCCCGGTCGGCCGTTCCTTGAAGACCTCGAGATCGACGCCGGGCGCGACCACGCTCAGCCGGTTGCGCGAGGCGCCGTAAAGGCGAATCAAGTCATCGGCCTCCTGCGCGCTGGAAGCGATCAGGTGATCACAATTGCGCACGATCGTCTGCTCGACGGCGATCCGATGCTCTGGCTCGACGATCGCACCCTCCGCGGCCATCTCGTTCTTGACGCGCGCCAGGGTATGAAAGGTGTGGAACCAGGGCAGGCTCCACTCATCGCGCAAGCGTGAGGCGACCCAGCCAGAGAGCCAGTAGTGGCTGTGGACCAGGCTGAAGCTCATTCGACGGCGGCGCTGCTCACTCAGGATCGCCTCGCTGAAGTCGGGGAGTAGATCGAACAACCGGCCCTTCTCGATGTCCTCGGCGGGCCCCACGCTCAGGCGCGTCACCCAGCTCCGCTCGGCCAGCCGGATCCGGTCCGGCCCCTGCGCGGTCGAGCGCCGCGTGAAGACCTCGGTTGCGATCCCGCGCCGGCTCAGCTCCTCGCAGACCGCCCGTACGTAGACGTTCATCCCGCCGTTTTCGCCGGCCCCAAGGGCGGCGACCGGCGAGGCGTGCAGGCTGACGATCGCGAGCGGTTTCAAGTCTCTGGGTTCCTTCCTTACGGCGGGTCGCGACCCCATCGTCGCGGTTTGGTCACCGCGGGGTCAACTTCGAACACGTACCGAGCTTGTCCCGGGTTGTCGCTGGGGGCGCCCTATGCTACCGTTGTCCGGATTCTTAGCCACCCTGGCCGGAACCCAAACTTACGATCCACTCACCGCCAGTCAACCCGTTAAGGCGCTTTCGGCTGCCGCTCCTCGTCCTCACCCTGGTCTTCTGCTACGGGACGATCGGCTACATGGTCCTGCTGCGCTGGAACCTCGTCGACTCCCTCTTCATGGTCCTCACCACGGTGACGACCGTCGGCTACGAGGAGGTCCACCCACTCGGCCAGGGCGGCCGGGTCTTCACGATGACGGTCATCGTCCTCGGCGTGGGCACCATGCTCTACACGCTCGGCATCCTCGCGGAAACACTCATCGAAGGACACCTCGGCCGGTACGCTAGGATGCGCGGCATGGAACGCCAGATTGCCGGCCTGACCGATCACTTCATCGTCTGCGGATATGGCCGGATGGGAACGCGGGTTGCCCAGGAGTTTCGGCAGCTGGACACGCCCTTCGTCGTCGTCGAGAGCAATCTCGAACCGCTGGAGCGGTTGCGCGCAAGCGACCTGCTCTACGTCGAGGGGGATGCCGCCTCCGACGACGCCTTGCTCAGGGCCGGCATTCTGCGCGCCAAGGGTTTGGTCACCGCGGTCGACTCCGACGAGCGCAACGTCTTCATCACCCTCACCGCCCGGTCACTGAACCCGGCCCTGCTGATCGTCGCCCGCTCCTCGTACCAGGACTCCACCGAGAAGCTGCGGCGCGCCGGCGCGAACCAGGTGGTCTCCCCCTACCTGATGGGCGCCCACCGGATGGCGGCGCTGGCGGTTCGGCCGGTGGCGGTCGATGTCCTCGATACCGTCCTCCACGGCGAGAACATCGACCTGGTTATCGAGGAGTTGCTGGTGGAATCCGGGTCCAAGGTGCTGGGCCGCACGCTCGCCAACTCGGGAATCGTAGAGGCGGGCGCGAACGTGCTGGCCATTCGCAAGCGCAGCGGGCAGTTGCGCATCAACCCACCGGACACACAGGTGCTCGAGAGCGACGACCTGCTGGTCGCCATCGGAACGCGCAAGCAGATGAGCGCCGCCGAACGGCTGCTCTGACGCGCCGCGGGAGCGGTCGTGGCCGCCCCTAAGCGCTTCCTTTTTCTCTTTTCGGACACTGGCGCCGGCCATCGTGCGGCCGCGGAAGCTGTGGCCGCGGCGCTCACTCGCCGCTATCCGAACCAATTTCAGGTCGAGCTCTTCGACCCCATGGCCGACCAGCGTGTCATCGCCGGGCGCCTGACCGCCCTCTACGGGCCGATCACGCGGCGGGCGCCGTTCCTGTGGGGCGCCGCGTACCGCGCCACCAATTTCAAGCCGGCCGTCCGTCTCTTCCAGCACGCGGTCGGGCGCGGTCTGCGACGCAAGCTCCGAGGCGCGCTCGAGCCACGACCGGCCCTGGTGGCCAGCTTCCATCCACTGCTGAATCACGTCGCCGTGGACGTCATGCCCTACGGCGTCCCGCGCGTCACCGTGATCACCGACTGGATCAATTTTCACCAGGCATGGACCGACCTGACCGCGGACTGCATCATCTGTCCGTCCGATGCCGCCCTCGAGCTGTGCCGCCGCCGCGGGGTGCCGGCCGATCGTCTTGTCAAGGCGGGGCTGCCCATCCATCCACGATTCCAGGACGCGATCCGGGGATTTAGCGACAAGACGGCGATGCGGCTCAAGCTCCGCCTACGCCCGCATGCGCCCACGGTCTTGCTGGCGGGTGGCGGCGATGGCACGGAACCGCTGCGCAAGTACGCGGCGGCGCGCGCGCGATCGCCGCTCGACATCCAGGTGCTCGCCATCTGCGGGCGCAACGAGGCGCTCGCCAAGCGTATCCGCGAGGACAATCACGCGGGCGTCCACGTCTTCGGCTTCGTCGACAACATGCCGGAGCTGTTGCTCGCCTCCGACCTACTCGTGACCCGCGCCGGGCCCGGCATGATCGCGGAGGGCCTGGCCTGCGGTTGCCCGCTGCTGCTGACGGGCTACCTACCGGGCCAGGAAGAGGGCAACGTCAATGAGGTGGTCGGCCGCGGCCTCGGCCGCTTCGTGCCGCGGCCGGACGACCTGGTTGACGCGGTGACCGAATGGTTTGGGAAGCCTCAGGTGGAACGCTTGCAAGACGCCGAGAGGGTCCGCGCGGCCGCCGACCCCGGCGCGGCTGTTCAGATCGCC
>DASZJR010000054.1:0-24492 GCA_035947855.1 Candidatus Dormiibacterota bacterium | reverse complement strand
CTGACCCGTATCTACGGCACGGCGTTCCCGACCGAAGCAGAACTCGAGGACCACCTGAAGATTCTCGAGGAAGCCACCAAGCGCGACCACCGCAAACTGGGCAAGGACCTCGACCTGTTCCTGGTCGACGAAATGGTCGGTCGTGGGCTACCCCTGCTGACCCCCCGGGGCACGGCCATCCGCCGTCAGATGGAGGATTTCATTCTGCGGCTCGAGCAACGCCAGGGTTACCAGCACGTCAAGACCCCCGACCTCGCCCGCCTCGAGATCTACAAGGTCAGCGGGCATTTCGAGCGGTACCACGATTCGATGTACCCCGCCTCCGAGATCGAGGACGAACAGTGGCAGCTCCGACCGATGAACTGTCCCCACCACATTCGCGTGTTCCAGCGGAAGGCCTACAGCTTCCGGGACCTGCCGGTGCGCCTCGCCGAGCTGGGGACGGTGTACCGCTATGAGAAGTCTGGTGAGGTCTCCGGCCTGATCCGGGTCCGCGCCTTCACCATCAACGACGCCCACATCTTCTGCCGGCTCGATCAGCTCAACCAGGAGTTCGAGCGGGTGATTGAGCTGATCCTGCAGGTGTACAGGGCGTTCGGCATCAAGGACTTTCACTTCCGGCTCTCCCTTCGCGACGACGTCAGCAATAAGTGGATGGGGGACCCTGCCGTATGGGCGCGCGCCCAGGACGCCGCCCGCGAGGCCCTGCGCGCCTCCGGCCATCCGTTCGTCGAAGCCCCGGGGGAGGCCGCCTTCTACGGACCGAAGCTGGACGTCCAGATCAAGGACGCGATCGGTCGCGAATTCTCGCTGTCGACCAATCAGATCGACTTCCTGATGCCCGAGCGCTTCGGCCTGGAGTATGTGACCTCCGAGCAATCCATGGCGCGACCGGTGATGATCCACCGAGCCCCGATCGGCTCGATGGAGCGCTTCATGGCCTACCTGATCGAGACCTACGCGGGCGCGTTCCCCGTCTGGCTCGCTCCGGTCCAGCTGGTCTTCATCCCAATTGCCGACCGGCACCTGGAGGCCGTCGGCAAGCTAGCCGATCGGTTCCGGCAGCGTGACCTGCGAGTCGAAGTGGACGGGCGGAGCGAACGGATGCAGGCAAAGATCCGCGACGCCCAGTTACAGAAGACGCCTTACATGGCCGTCGTCGGCGACAAGGAGCTGGAGGCAGGCACCCTCAACATCCGGCGGCGTGAGGGCGGTGAGCAGGAGTCGGTCGGGACCGACGAGTTCCTGGCGCGGCTCGAGCGGGAAGCGCAGCTTCCACTGGAGTGATATACTCGCGCCTGCCAAGAGAGGCTGTCCGAACTCTCACCTCCAGGCCGGCGCCGAAGAGGTCAAGCGGACGAAGATAGCCTCAGGGCTATCTTTTTTGTTTTCGAAGGAGGCTTGATCCACGGCATTTAGGGAACTTCGGATCAACGACCAGATCCGCGCCGCCGAAGTCCGCGTCATCGACGATCGGAACGAACAATTGGGTGTCCTGCCGATCGACCGTGCCAAAGCGCTGGCCATCGAACGGGAGATGGACCTGGTGGAGGTCGCTCCGCAGGCCCAGCCACCGGTGGCCCGGATCATGGATTACGGCAAATTCAAATTCGAGAGCATCAAGAAAGAGAAAGATGGGCGCCGCAAGCACAACGTCATCAAGGTCAAAGAAATGAAACTCCGTCCCAAGATCGGCGAGCATGACTTCCAGACGAAGTTCCATGCCGTCAAGTCCTTCCTCGAAGAGGGGGACAAGGTCAAGTTGACGATCATGTTCCGCGGCCGCGAGATGGTGCACCAGGACATCGGCAAGAAGCTGCTCGACCGGATGGCGCTCGAACTGAAGACCATCAGCACCGTCGAGCGGATGCCGTTGCTCGAAGGGCGAAACATGATCATGATCCTGGCTCCGGCCGGCGCCGCGGCGGCCGCTCAAGCGCCGCCTCCGCCGCAAGCCCAGGCGCGGACGAATTAAAGGAGCGATCGATGCCTAAAATTCGCACTCATCGCGCGTCGGCCAAGCGGTTTCGCATGACCAAGACCGGCAAGATCATGCGGCCGCATGCGCAAAAGAGTCACCTGCTCGGTCACAAGAGCCCGCGCCGGAAGCGGCAGTACAGCAAGCTGCTGGTGCTGACGGGCAAGGATGCTCGGCGCTTGCGCCGCGCGGCCCCCTACATGAAGGACCAGACCTGAGATGCCGCGCGTAAAGCGGAGCGTTCCCGCCCGCCGGCGTCACAAGAAGATCCTCGGCCTCGCCAAGGGCTTCCGCATGACGCACCGGACACTCTTCCGGCCGGCCAACGAGGCGGTGCTCCATGCGCTCGAGTACGCCTATCGCGATCGCCGCGCGCGGAAGCGCGACATGCGCAAGCTCTGGATCGCCAGGATCAACGCGGCGTCGCGCAGCCAGGGGATGCCGTACAACCAGTTCATGCACGGCCTGAAACTCGCCGGTGTCAACATCAATCGCAAGATGCTGGCGGATCTGGCGGTTCGCGATACGGCGTCCTTCAGCGAACTGGTCTCCGTCGCCCGTGGCGGCCCGAAGGCGTGAACTAGCGCCCATTCAGGTGAACGCCCCTAGCGCTCGGTTGAATTGACGCAGGGTGTTGCGGGCGAACTCCAGCAGCTCAGGGCGAGCGCGCGCGACCGCATCGGGGCCGCGACCGACCACAAGGCGCTCGAAGACCTTCGCGTCGGCTTGCTCGGGAAGAAAGGTGAGCTGACCACGATCCTCAGGCAGCTCGGAAGCCTACCGGCTGCCGAGCGGGCTGCCGCCGGGTCCGAGGCGAATCAACTCAAGGAAGACATCTTCCAATGGATCAACGAGCGGATGGGCGGGCTCGAAGCGAAACGCCACACCGCTCTAGGCGACAGCGAGTGGGTCGACCTGTCGTTTGTGCCGAACCCGGTGCGCCGCGGTCACCTGCATCCGCTGACGCTCATCTTGCGCGAGGTGAAGGCGATCTTCTCCCGGCTCGGCTACGAGGTCGCGCTGGGCCCCCAGGTGGAGGATGAGTTTCACAACTTCGAGGCACTCAACATTCCCGAGGAACATCCCGCGCGCGACACGATGGATAGCTTCTACGTCGAGGCCGACCAGCTGCTGCTCCGTACGCACACGTCACCGGTGCAGATCCGCTACATGCAGAGCCACAAGCCGCCGATCCGGATCATCGCCCCCGGCGCCGTCTATCGCCGGGACGCGACGGATCCCTCGCACGGGGCGCAGTTCTATCAATTCGAGGGTCTCGTCGTGGATCACGATATCCGGCTCTCCGACCTGAAGGGCACGATCGAGTATTTCGCACGCTCGCTCTTCGGTCCCGACCGGCGCATTCGAATCGTAGGTGATCACTTCCCCTTCACCGAGCCGAGCATCGGGGCCGCCGTTTCCTGCGGAATCTGTGGCGGCAGCGGCTGCCGCAGCTGCAAGGGCGGCTGGCTGGAGATCCTGGGCGCCGGGATGGTACATCCCCAGGTGCTTCGCAATGGTGGCATCGACCCGGAGCATTACTCCGGCTTCGCCTTTGGCGCCGGGTTGGACCGGCTAGCGATGCTCAAGTACAACGTGACCGACCTTCGCCAGTTCCTCGAGAACGACGTTCGTTTTCTGCGGCAATTCTGATGCTGATTTCACTCAACTGGCTCAAGCAATTCGTGGACATCTCGGTCGATGTCGAGGCGCTCGCCGAGCGACTGACCCTCGCCGGCAACGAGGTCGCGGGGATCGCGCAGCAAGAGGTCGACTTCGAGGGCGTCATCGTCGCCCAGGTCAAAAGCCTGCGGCCGCTTCCTGGATCGACGAAAAACCAGATCGCCGGCGTCACCACCGGCACGGCGCTGGTCGAGGTGGTCACCGGCGCGTGGAACATCGCCGTCGGCGACTGGGTGCCATACGCGACGCCTGGGTCGCGCCTTGGCGAGCGGCGCATCGAAACCAAGACCTTTCTCGGCTTCCCGTCGGCCGGCATGCTCTGCTCCGCGATCGAGCTCGGCCTGGGCGAGGATGCGGCGGGGATCATGATCCTCGACCCCGGGGCTGTGCCCGGCCAAGATCTCCACGAGCTCTACCCGCGCGATACCATTCTCGAGCTCGAGATCAAGTCGAACCGCCCCGACCTTCTCTGCCATCTGGGCATCGCCAGAGAGGTTGGTGCCATCTTCAGTCTCCCGGTGCGCGAGCCGAAGATCGTAAAGGCTCACACCAGCGAGGCGCCCGAGCTAGTCCGCATCGACGCCCCCGACGGCTGCCGCCGGTTCGTCGGCCGACTGATCACGGGGGTCACGGTCATGCCCTCGCCGCCCTGGATGCAGGCGCGGCTGCGGGCGGCCGGCGTGCGGCCCATCAGCAACATCGTCGACATCACGAACTATGTGATGCTCGAAACCGGCCAGCCGATGCACGCCTTCGACTACCGGCGTCTCAAGGATGGGCGGATCGTGGTCCGGCGGGCCCGTGACGGTGAGGAGCTCGCCTGCCTCGATGGGAAGACGCGGCGGCTGACGTCTCGCGACATGGTCGTGGCCGATAGCGAGCGGGCGCAGGGGATCGCCGGCATCATCGGTGGCGCCCCCAGCGCCGTCCAGCCGGAGACGACTGACATCTTGCTCGAGGCCGCCACCTGGGAGCCGCGGTCGATTCGGCGGACGGCACGCGTGTTCGGCCTGCGCACCGAAGCCTCCTCACGCTTCGAAAAGGGACTGAGCCCGGCGCTCAGCCTGCCCGCGGTCGAGCGGGCGGCGACCCTGGTCACGGAACTGGCGGGTGGAACGCCGACGAGGTCGACCGACGTGTATCCCGACCCGCTCAAGCCGATCACGATCGAGGTGGGCGCCGAGCGCATCGAGCGCATCCTCGGCGTGAGTGTCGAACTTGGGGAGGCCGCCAGTATCCTGCAGCGCCTTCGCTTCACGGTGGAGAACACCAACCGCCTGTTGCGCGCGCAGCCGCCGGAGTTCCGCCTCGACTGCGCGATTCCCGAGGACCTGGTCGAAGAGATTGGCCGCATCTACGGCTACGACCGGGTCCCGAGCACCCTACCCGGGGCTCGTACCCCCGTCCGCGACCTGTACGAGCGGCGGGACGCCGACGAGACCGCGCGCGAGGTGCTTGCCGGTCGCGAGCTCGATGAGGCCGTGACCAGCAGCATGGTCAGCGCGGAGGGGACGCTCGAGATCGCGATGCCCATGGCAGCGCCAGCCCTGGTGAAGGTCAAGAACCCGATGGCCGAGAACCGCGACGCGCTCCGTCGCAGTCTGCTGCCCGGCCTCCTCGAGGCGCTGGCCTTCAATGCTCGCCAGGACCAGGCGGGCGCACGCCTCTTCGAGCTCGGCTCCGTCTTCTGGAAAAACACCTCGACCGCGGTCGACGAGCCGCAGGTGCTGGCCCTCGCGGCCCACGTTCCGGCCGGGGGCGCCGACGCCGCGGTCGCCGAACTGCGCGCCATGGAGGCGACGCTCGCGACCATGCGAGACCGTTTCGCGATGCCATCGACCGACTTCAAACAAGCCGAGTTCGCCGGCTCGGACCCGCGGCGATTTGCCGGTTTCCACCCCGGGCGCACCGCGGAAGTCGTGGAGGACAGCGAGCCCATCGGGGTCGTGGGGGAGGTCCACCCGCAGGTTCTGGCGCGGCTTGGCCTCCCCGGCCGGGCGGTGGTGGCGGAGGTCCTCTTCGACCGATTTTCCGCGGGTGGGCGACAGACGCCGCAAGCCCGCCCATTGCCGCGTTTCCCGGGGGTTCGGCGGGACCTAACGGTCGTGATTCGGGGCAAGATCGCGGCCCGCGCGC
Organism: Candidatus Dormiibacterota bacterium; assembly: GCA_035947855.1. Taxonomy (GTDB): domain Bacteria; phylum Chloroflexota; class Dormibacteria; order CF-121; family CF-121; genus CF-13. The sequence goes on along the minus strand of DASZJR010000054.1, from coordinate 18,695 downwards.
TGCTGCAAGTTATCCGGGAGCTGGGCGGTTACACGTTGCGGGACATCTCTATGGTGAGCGAATACCAGGGGCCCCAGCTGGAGGCTGGTGCCCGCAGCCTCTCATTCCGCCTGCATTACCAGGCCGACGACCGTACCCTTACGAACGAGGAGGTCGCGGCGGTTCAGCAGCGCATCATCGACGGCCTCAGGTCACGCTTTGGGGCCGAGGTGCGGTCCTGATGGACTTCCTGGACCTGATCATCGTCTGCATCCTGTTTCTCAACATCTCGCTCGGCTGGGCGTTCGGGCTGGTGCGGCGGATCGTCGCCTTTGCCGGACTCTTTGCTGGCGTGGGCGCGGCCACCCTGACGAGCGCGAACACCTCCACCTACATCGCCACCAGCTTCGGCATCACCTCGGCTCTCTGGGCCCACGTCATCACCTACACCGTGATCGTGACCCTCGCGATCATCCTCTTCGAGGTGCTCGGCGCCGTCTATCAGCGCTACCTCGATGCCATGATCGCACCGGCCTTCGATCGGGTCACCGGGCTGCTGGCGGGCGCGGTCGTGGGCGCCTTCGAGGTGACGGTCATGCTGATTGTCGGGATTGGCCTGGTCAACGCCAAGCTGCCGGGCGGCTACGCCTACCCGCCGGCGTTCCTGACGGCCCAGGACTGGTTCAACGGTTCACTGCTCGCTCCGCACTTCTACGCCTTCGAGCCACTGACGCGGACGATCTTCTCGCTCGTGCTGCCGAGCAGCATCAGCAGCTACTTCACCCAGCTTCTCAGCCACTAGCGCCGACGCAACGGGCGGCCTGGCCAATCTGCTAAGTAAGCCAACGTGGCGCTGACGACCCCGCGCCTGCTGCGTCGGTTCTTTGCCCGCGACCCGGTGGTGCTGGCTCGGGACCTGCTCGGACGCGTGTTGTTCTACCGGACACCGGAGGGGTTGCTGGCCGGCCGCATCGTAGAAACCGAGGCATACACGGGCGACGCCGACGCCGCATCGCACGCGTTCCGCGGTCGCACCCCTCGCAATGCGGTCATGTTCGGTCCAGCCGGCTATGCCTACGTCTACTTCACCTACGGGATGCATTACTGCCTCAACGTCACGGCGGAGCCGCCCGGCACGGCTGGCGCCGTGCTCCTTCGGGCCCTCGAGCCCCTTGCCGGAGTCGAGATCATGCGAACCCGCGGCGATCGGGGGCCGGAAGCGCGGCTGCTGAGCGGCCCCGGAAAAATCGGCCGGGCCTTCGGCCTGACCCTAGAGGACAACGGCCGCGACTTCACCCGCGGGCCGCTTGGAATCGCTGCCGGATCGCCCGTGCCCGATCGGGAGGTGGCCCGATCGCGGCGGATCGGCATTTCGCGAGCCATCGATCTGCCCTACCGCTTCGCGGTGGCCGGCAGCGGCTCGGTGTCGGGCCCTAAGGGAGCGTCACGGTGAGCGTCTGCACCGCCGGGGCGTTGGCGGGGTTGTAATCGTAAGCCTGCACGCTCAGCGTGTGCGTGCTGCCCGAGGAGCCCTTGATCGCGAAGGTGTAGGGGGCCTGCGTCAACCGGATCGGTTTGCTGGCTCCATCGAGGAAGAAGTCGACTTCCTTGACCGCCTGGTCATCGGTCGCAGTGGCCGTCACCAGCACGCTGCCGTCGGACTGCGGCGCCTGGGCCAGCGTGAGCGTCGGCGGCGTGGTCTCGGTAAAGAGCTGGCAGTTCTGTGTGGGCGCTTGCGGCAGGTTCTTGTCCTTCATCTCCTCCGGGTACCCAGGCGGGTAGGCGACGAAGCTCTTCACCGTCGTGAGGTTGGCCGGAATGTCGGCGGTGGCAAGCAGGCCGTCGGTAGTGCAGACCCGCAGCGGCTGCCACCAGTCGTCGTAGCGGGTTGGCGCGGTGCCGGCGATGAACCAGTCGGCGACAGTCGTGGGGCAGCTCACGGTGGCCAGCAACCCGCTGGGTAGGCAGATGTTGACGCGCTTGAGCCCGTCCGGCACCGCGAAGTCCCTGACCGGTTTGTTCGCCTCATACGCGTTGAAGATGTCCTTGAAGATCAGCCCGGCGCCCTGCACGCCCCACACCACGTTGAGGTTGGAGTTGACATTGGCCGGGCAGCCGCCCGCACAGGTGTGGCCCATCCAGGCGCCGACCACGACGTCCGGGCTATACCCGATCAGCCACGAGTCGCGCCAGTTTTCGGTGGTGCCGGTCTTGGAGGCGAACGGCCGCTTGATGTTCAGCGCCGCGCCGACCGGACGCAGGATGTCGCTGATCATGTAGGCGACCTGCGCCGGGAGCACGCGAACGCCGGCGTCCGGCTTCCACTCTTGCAGCACCTGGCCCTGGCTGTCGACCACCTTGAGGATCACGGTCGGATCGTGGTAGATGCCGCCCGACGCCAGCACGCCATACGCGTTGAAGTGCTGCATCGGCACGACCTCGGTGGCCCCGATCGCCTGCGCGAGGCCGCGTTCCGGCGTCAGGTTCGAGTTCGTCAGGCCCATCATGCGTGCCGTCTGGAAGACACGGTCGTAACCCAGCTGGTTCAGCAGCTCGATCGCCGGGATGTTGCGCGACTCCACCAGCGCGCGCCGGATCGTGATGACGCCCTCGTCGCGATGGTCCCAGTCGACGAAGGGGTGGCCGTTGATCTTGCCCTGCTTGTCAAGGATCAGGGTCGATGGCGCATAGCCGTTGGCCAGCGCTGTCGCGTACACATAGATCTTGAAGGAGGACCCCGGTTGCCGCCCCTGTCCGTCCGTGATGACGTTGTACTGGCCGCCGATCGCCTGGTCGTAATAGTTCGCGCTGCCGACCATGGCGAGCACCTGGCCGGTGTTGGGATCGATCACCTCGGCTGCCCCGTTGTTGACGTTGCGCGCCTTCAGGTCAGGGCGGTTCACATTGTTGTAGACGGCCTGCTCGGCGATCCGCTGCAGGTTGTAGTCGAGTGTGGTCGTGACCCGCAGACCACCGCCCGCGACGACGGCGTCTCCGTATTTCTGACTCAGCTGGCGCAGCACATAGTCGACGAACCAGGGCGCCTTCAGGTCGCGCTGGATGCTCCCGTCCTGAAACGTGAGCGGCTCTTTGACCGCCTTGTCGTACTCCGCCTGGCTGATGTAGTGGTCGCGGAGCATGTCGCGCAGGACGAGATCCTGGCGATTCATCGCCTGGGCGGCGGTCGCCGGATTGTAGGGGTCGAAGCTCGAGGGTGCGTTCGGAATCCCGGCAAGCATGGCGGCCTGGGCGATATCGAGATCTTTTGCCGGCTTGGCGAAGTAGGTCTGGGCCGCGGCCTCGATGCCATAGGCCTCGTGCCCGTAGAAAATCTGGTTGAGGTAGAGGGTCAGGATCTCGTTCTTGGAGAAGCGACGCTCGATTTCGAGGGCCAGCGTGGCTTCCCGGACCTTGCGTTCGATGGAGTTCGCGCTCCCCACGTACATTCGCTTGACGAGCTGCTGGGTGATCGTGCTGCCGCCCTGCTGCACGCCTTGGTGGGTCAGGTCGGCGATCGCCGCCGCGACGATGCGAGGAAAGTCGATGCCCTGATGCGTGTAGAACTGCCGGTCTTCCAGCGCGATGGTGGCGTCGATCAGGTGTGGGGAGATCGCGGACAGCGGGACCACCGTACGAATCACGCCGTCGGTGTGCTTGACGTAGAGCAGCGCGCCGTTACGGTCGTAGATATTGGTCGCCTGCGCGAGTTCCTTCGGGTTGAGTGAGCTGGGGTTGGGCAGGTCGCGGGTGTAGGTCTGGTACTTGTCGACCGCCTCGGCACCCCCACCGAGGCTGAGCAAGCCCAGGAGCGTGACCGCCACGATGAGAATCTTGGGCCCATGACCGCGCCGCCGCCGCTTGATCCGGCTGATCGTGAGCACACGGATAGCGGCGAGCCGGGCAAACCGGTGCTTCTCTGGCGACACCGCGTGTACAACGGTTGAGATCGTTAAAAAAGCACAGGCAATTCCGTCATCCGCGTATATACTCGGCGTCTAGATGGCGTGACGAAACGATGAAGATGCGACAAAACTCTGATCACGGGGCCTATGACACGGTCAGCGCGGGCGCCGTCGACCTCATCGACCGCGCGCATTTGAAGAACCGCATCGAGCGCGGCGACCGCTTGCGGGTAAAGCTCGGACTCGATCCGACCCGTCCCGACATCCACCTCGGCCACACCGTCGTCCTGCGGGCGCTACGCCGCTACCAGGAGCACGGCCACCTGGCGGTCTTGATCATCGGCGACTGGACCGCTCGGATTGGTGACCCATCCGGCCAGAACGTGACGCGGCCGCAGTTGACGAAAGAAGAGGTCACGGCGGCCGCGAGGACCTACCTCGACCAGGCCTGGAAGATCCTCGACAAGGGCGAGACGGAGGTCCGTTATCAATCGGAGTGGTTCGACAAGATGCGGCTCGAAGACGTCGTCCAGTTGACGAGCCGGTACACCGTCGCCCGCATGCTGGCGCGGGATGATTTCGCTAAGCGCACCAAGGAGGGCCGGCCGGTCGGCATGCACGAGTTGCTCTATCCGCTGCTGCAGGCCTACGACTCGGTGGCGGTCAAATCGGACCTCGAACTGGGTGGCACCGACCAGACGTTCAACCTGCTCGTCGGCCGCGACATCCAGGAGGCCTATGGCCAACCTCCACAGGATATCCAGACGATGCCGCTCCTCGAAGGGCTCGACGGTGTGCAGAAGATGAGCAAGAGCCTGGATAACTACATCGGGATCGACGAGTCCCCGGCGGTGATGTACCGCAAGGCGATGGCGGTGCCTGACAATCTCATCCTTCGCTACCTGCAGCTGACAACCGATGCCACCCCGGCAGAGATCGCGAACGAAGCGCGCGTCCTTCGCGAGGGAGGGAATCCGCGCGACGTCAAGGCGCGCCTGGCCGAGCGTCTCGTCCACCAGTTTCACCCAAATGCCTCGCCTGATGCGTACCGCGACGAGGGCGGCGCGTTTCGCGGTGCCGAGCCCGAGGAGTTGTCCCTCATCGCGGGTGAGCGGACCATCGCCCAGCTTTTTGTCGACGCCGGGCTCGCCAGCAGCAAGGGCGAAGCCCGCCGGCTCGCGGGCCAGCACGGCATCACGATCAACGGTCAGCCGGTGGCCTCGGCGGAAGAGAAAGTCACACCCCAGGACGGCTGGGTCTTGCGGCGCGGCGCGCACCGAGTGGTGCGGCTGAAGCTGCGCTAGACTCACCGACGGGGAGAACATGTCAGGACATTCCAAGTGGTCGTCGATCAAGCACAAGAAGGCCCTCACCGACGCCAAGAAGGGTCAGCAGTTCACCAAGATGGCCCGAGAGATCAGCCTCGCGGCCCGCGAGGGTGGGGGGAACCCCGACGGCAACTATCGTCTCCGGCTGGCGATGGAGAAGGCCCGCGACGTCAACATGCCGCAGGACAACGTCGTGCGCGCCATCAAACGGGGCACGGGTGAGCTGGGCGGTGCCACGCTGGAGGAGCTGCGCTTCGAGGGCTACGGCCCGCATGGCGTAGCGATCATGGTCGACACCCTGACCGACAACCGCAACCGCACCAGCGGTGAAATCCGCAACCTCTTCAGCCGGGCTGGCGGCAATCTGGGCGCCACCGGCAGCGTCGCCTGGATGTTCACGCGGCAGGGCCAGATCGTCATCGACGCCAACGGCCACGACCCGGACGAGATCGGTCTCGAGGCGATCGACATGGGGGCCAGCGACGCGCGCGTCGACGGCAAGGCGGTCGACGTCGTCACCGATCCGGCCAAGCTCGAGCCGGTCCAACAGGGACTGAAGCAGAAGGGCTATAAGATCGACTCGGCGGAAGTCACCATGAACGCCTCGCAACTGGTTTTGCTGAATGAGGCGACGGCTCCCTCCATCCTCAAGCTTCTGGACGCGCTCGAAGAGCACGATGATGTGCAGTCGGTGTACTCGAACATGGATGTTCCAGCGGACGTCCTGGAACGCATCAGCGAACGTGTCTAGGTGGTAGCCACCAACGACGGACTCCTGGTGCTGGGCATCGACCCGGGCCTGGCGGACACCGGCTACGGCGCGGTCCGGCGGCAGAACGGCCGCCTTTTCCTGATTACCTGCGGGACCGTCAAAACGCCCGCGAATATCTCGGAACCGAAGCGGCTGGCCATTCTCGCCGCGCAGCTTCGCGCGCTAATGGCGGAGTTGCGCCCCCAGGCGGCCGCCTTCGAGGAACTGTTCTTCAGTAAGAATGTCCGGACCGCGATGGCGGTCGGCCAAGCGCGCGGTGTTGCGCTCCTCTCCGCCGTGGAGGCCGGCGCGGATGTCCATGAGTACACGCCCAACCAGGTCAAGCTCTCGGTCACCGGCTACGGCGGCGCCACCAAGGGCCAGATGCTGAAGATGGTCCAGTCGCTGCTGGCCACGCGCGAGCTTCCCCGTTCGGACGATGCGATCGATGCCCTGGCGGTCGCCATCTGCCACCACCACAGCGGCCGCCTTCGGATGGTCATCAGCCGTGCGCCGGCTGGGGTCCGCGTTTGATCGCAACCCTCGAGGGCGTCCTGGCCCAGCGAGGTTCCGACTCGGTGATCGTCGACGTCCACGGCGTCGGCTACCTGGTGACCGTGGGCACCCGCACCCTTGCCGAGTTGCCGCGCGCTGGTGAGCGCGTCCGTCTCTACACCTATACGTATGTCCGCGAAGACGCACTCGGCCTCTTCGGCTTTCTCACCCAGGAGGAGCTGACGTTCTTCAAACTGCTGCTGTCGGTCAAGGGGATCGGCCCCAAGGCGGGGCTCGGGATCCTCAGCCGGGCCGAGCTGCGCGTGCTCAAGCGAGCGGTGCTGCAGGAGGATGCGGCCCTGCTGGCCACGGTGCCCGGCATCGGCCCGAAGACCGCCGCCCGGGTCGTTCTCGAGCTCAAGGGGAAACTCAAGGATGAGTTGTATGGCGAGGAGCCGCGAGTGCCGGCGGGGTCCGGCGGCGATGCCGTCGCCAAGGCCCTCGAGGTGCTGACCGGCCTGGGCTACACGCCCGCTGAGGCAAAGGAGGCGGTCCGGCAGGCGACCGTCGGCAACGGCGGCAGCCACTCGGTCGAGCAGCTCGTGACCGTTGCCCTCAAAGGACTGGATCGCGGATGAGCGACCGCATCATCACCGGCGAGGAACGCACCGAGGACCAGGAGTTCGATCGCAGCCTTCGCCCACGCCACTTGAGCGAGTTCATCGGGCAGGACGCGGTCAAGGCGAACCTACAAATCCTGATCGCCGCAGCCAAAGGCCGCGACGAGCCGATCGAACACATCATGATCGCCGGGCCGCCGGGCCTGGGCAAAACGACGCTGGCGAACATCATGGCGAACGAGATGGGGGTCAGTATCCGGACCACGTCGGGTCCGGCGATCGAGCACCAGGGCGCGCTCGCCTCCATGCTGACCAACCTCGAGGACCGCGACATCTTCTTCATCGATGAGATCCACCGGCTCGCCCGACCGGTCGAGGAGTCGCTCTACCCGGCGATGGAGGACTTCAAGTTCGACTTCGTCAGCGGCAAGGGCGCCGGCGCCCAGTCGATCCGCCTCCAGCTGCCGCGCTTCACCGTGATCGGGGCGACCACCCGGCAGGGCATGCTCTCGGCCCCCCTGCGGGACCGCTTCGGCGCCACCTACGCGCTCTACTTCTATGGGGCCGACGAGCTGTTCGCGATCGTCATCCGCTCCGCCGCCTTGCTCAAGGTCACGATCGACGATCCGGGCGCCCGCGTCATCGCCAGCCGGGCTCGCGGGACGCCGCGAGTCGCGAACCGGCTGCTGCGGCGCGTTCGCGACTTTGCCCAGGTACGGGCCCAGGGGCGGATCGACGAGCGGATCGCCCTTGACGCCCTGGCCATGCTCGAAGTCGACGAACTCGGTCTTGACACCATCGATCGGCGGATCCTTCGCACCATCGTCGAAAAGTACGAGGGGGGCCCGGTCGGGCTCGACACCATCGCGGTGTCGGTATCGGAGGATCCCGAGACGGTCGAGGACGTTTACGAGCCTTTCTTGATGCAGCTCGGCTTCCTGGCGCGGACGCCGCGCGGCCGAGTGGCGACCAAGCTGGCCTATGACCATCTCGGCCTGGTGAAGGCGAGCAGCAGCGAGCAGCCTCGACTCTTTTAGGCTCCGTCCCGGAGTGAGGACTGCCGACTTCGACTACGAGCTGCCAGCGGAGCTGATCGCGCAGCATCCGCCGGCTGAGCGGGACGCGGCACGCATGCTAGTTCTCGATCCGTCGGGCGGACTGACGCATCGCATGGTTCGGGATCTACCGGAGTACCTCGATGCCGGCGACGTCCTGGTGCTCAATGACAGTCGCGTGCTGCCGGCGCGCCTGATCGGACGGCGCCGCGATGGGGGAGAGGCGGAGGTCTTGCTGCTGCGCCCGCTGCCCGGGGGCACGCACCGCTGGGAAGCGCTGGTCCGACCGGCCCGCCGGCTCCAGGCCGGGTCGCAGGTGCAGGTTGAGAACTCGGCGATGTCCGTCTCCGTCGAGGGGCGGGACGGTGAGACCGCGACGGTCCGGCTCAATGGCGTCGCCGATCCGCTTGCCGAAGTCCGACGGATCGGCCAGATGCCAACGCCGCCGTACATCAAGGAGCGGCTCGAGGATCGCGAGCGCTATCAGACGGTGTACGCGCGCGCGGAAGGGTCGGCGGCGGCGCCGACGGCGGGCCTCCATTTCACCCCCAACCTGCTGTCGGCGCTCCGCGACCGCGGCGTGGCGATCGCGTTCGTGACCCTGCACGTCGGCCTCGACACCTTCCGGCCGGTGCGGGTCGACGATCCGGCTGAGCACCGCATCCATCGCGAGTGGTACCGCATCGACGAAGACTCGGCCCGCGCCATCAGTGAGGCACGCCGGCTGGGCAAACGGGTGGTGGCGGTCGGCACCACCTCCGTCCGGGTACTGGAGAGTGCCGCCAATGACGACGGCGTCGCGGCGGGGGAGGGATGGACCGGACTCTTCATCCTCCCCGGCTACCGGTTTCGCGTCGTCGATGCGATGCTCACCAACTTTCATCTGCCGAAGAGCACGCTGCTGATGCTGGTCAGCGCCTTCGCGGGACGCGAGCGGATCCTGGCGGCATACGCGGAGGCGATCGAGCGGCGCTACCGCTTTTATAGCTTCGGTGACTGCATGTTGATCAACCCGTGAGCTTCGAGCTGCTGGGGGAAGAGCGGGGTGCGCGGCGCGGGCGCCTGCACACGACCCACGGCGTGATCGACACGCCGGCGTTCATGCCGGTCGGCACCCAGGCGACCGTCAAGGCGCTCACGCCCGATGAGGTCCGCGAGCTGGGGGCGCAGGTGCTGCTGGGCAACACCTACCACCTCGCGCTCCGCCCGGGCGCGGATCGGATTGCCCGGCTTGGCGGCCTGCATCGGTTCATGGGCTGGGAGGGCGCGATCCTGACCGACAGCGGCGGGTTCCAGGTCTTCAGCCTCGATCACCTCGTCAAGGTCAGCGACGACGGCGCCGTCTTCCGCTCACACCTCGACGGGAGCGAGCAGCGCTTCACGCCCGAGTCGGTGATGGCGATCCAGCGCGAGCTCGGATCGGACATCGCGATGGCGTTCGACCAGCCGGTCTCCTGGCCGGCAACGGAGGCAACGGCCCGGGCGGCCATGGAGCGAACCCACCGATGGGCGGAGCGCTGTCTGACGGCCGAAGCGGCTCCCGGTCAGCTCCGCTTCGGGATCGTCCAGGGTGGGTTCGACGACGAACTTCGGCGGGAGAGCGCCGCCATCCTCGGGCGGCTGCCGTTTGACGGCTTCGGTGTCGGCGGGCTGAGCCTGGGGGAACCGAAGACCGTCACCTACCGGTTGCTCTCGCTGCAGACGGCGATCCTGCCGCGCGACCGCCCGCGCTACCTGATGGGCGTGGGCACCCCAGCGGATCTCGTGGAGGCGATCGCCCGCGGCATCGACATGTTCGACTGCGTGCTGCCAACCAGGATCGCGCGCAATGGATCGATCCTGACGCGTGGCGGCCGTATCAACCTTCGCAATCGCCAGTTCATCGACGACACCGGTCCGCCGGACGAGGGTTGCGACTGCTACACATGCCAGCGCTTTTCACGGGCCTATCTCCGACATCTCTTCATGGCCGGTGAAATCCTCGGCCACCGACTGGCGTCAATCCATAATCTGCGGCTGCTGGTGCGACTCGTGGCCCAAATTCGCGAGAAGATTGGGACCGGTGGACTGGAGCAGGCGATGACGTCTCTGCGTGATCAGTGGGCGCTCGCGCCGCTGCCGTGAGACCTTAAAAGTCTCTCATCGGCCCTCACCTATACTTTCCCTCGCATGCGCGTCGATCGTCGACTCCTGGCACTGATCGCCGTCATTGCCGTGATTGCGCTCTTCATCGACGGATTCGCCTACGTCTACCGGTTGGCCACCAACCAGCCGTTGACTGGCCCGATCCGCGGCACGCCGACGCTCTCCATCCCATTCCTGGGCTTCGAGCAGCAGATCTTCGTCCACAAGGGCCTCGACTTGCAGGGCGGCACGCATCTCGAGCTCGAGATCACCAACGTCCGCTCCGGCATGGCTCCTTCCGATGCCCGCGACATCGCGGTCGCGATCATCGAGCGCCGCGTTAACAGCAGCGGCTACGCGGAGTCGGTCGTCCGGCCGGAAGGCCAGAACCGGATCATCGTCGAGTTGCCGGGCGTGAATCTGGAGCAGGCAAAACAGGTCCTCGGCAAGACCTCATACCTCACGGTCTGGAAATGGGAGCCGGGGACACCCGATGCCGCGACCCTCCAGCAACTGAATCCGCAGGCTGCTCAGACGTATTCCGGGTACAAGCCCGTGTACACAGGCATCGATGGCAGCATGATCACCAACGCGAGCCGCTCCACCGATCCCAACACGAACCTCCCGGACGTCACGATTTCCTTCGACAACACCGGTAGCAATCTGTTCTGCGCGTTCACGCGCGACCGTGTCACGCATCCCCAGGGTGACCCGCAGAACAAGCTCGCAATTTTCATCGATAAGGACCTGGTGGAAGACGCGAACGTCATCAGCGAAATCTGCGGCGGCAGCGCCATCATCACCGGCGGCTTCACCGCCGCCAGCGCGCAGGCGTTGGCCATCCAGCTCAACTCGGGTGCCCTGCCAGGCACCGTCTCGCTCGCCTCGGCGACCGAGGTCGGTGCCACCCTGGGCGCCTCGACCGTCAAGTTGAGCCTGCTGGCCGGCGCCTTCGGGCTCGCCATCGTCATCCTCTTCATGCTCCTCTACTACCGGCTCCCGGGCGTGGTGGCGAGCATCGCGCTGCTGCTCTACGCGGCGATCGCACTGGCGATCTTCAAGTTTTTCGGCGTCACGCTGACGCTGGCCGGCCTGACCGGGTTCATCCTCTCGGTTGGTATGGCGGTCGATGCCAACGTGCTGATCTTCGAGCGCGTCAAGGAAGAGCTGCGGGCGGGCCGGACGCTGGGGGCCGCGATGGAAGCCGGGGTGCATCGCGCCTGGCCGGCGATCCGCGACTCTAATATCTCGACGCTGATCACCTGCTTCGTCCTTTATTTCTTCGGCGCTCCCCTGATCAAGGGATTTGCCATCACGCTGGCGATCGGCGTCGCGGTCAGCATGTTCTCCGCCGTCGTCACCACCCAGCAGTTCCTGCAGATCCTCGCCGGACTCCGGCCGGCTCGACGGCTGGCCTTCTACGGCGTCTCCGCGCCCAAGGCCGCGTAACGGTGAGCCGCTAGATGGACATCGTCGGCCGCCGCAACTGGTACTTCCTCCTGTCGCTGGCGATCATCCTGCCCGGGATCATCTCAATGGCGTTCTTTGGCTTCCGGTTGGGTATCGACTTCGCCGGCGGCGACCAGTACAACCTGGCGTTCACCCGGCCGGTTCAGGCCTCGGTCGTCCAGAAAGAGATGGACACGTTCAATGTCGAGGCGACAGTGCAGCAGGCTGGGCCCAACGGCGTCCTGATCACGACCAAACCGCTCTCCTCGGCGCAGGAGACGACCATCCGCGCCGACCTCGCCCAGAAATTCCCGCTCGACCCCACCCGGTCGAGCTACGCGCAGGTCGGTCCGACGATCGCCAGGGAACTGGTCGTGGGCTCGGGTGGCCTGATCGCGATCGCCTCCATCCTGATCGTCATCTACCTGAGCTTTCGCTTCAACTACAAGTTCGCCGTCTGCGCCATCCTCGCGCTGCTGCATGACGTCTTCGTCTTGACCGGCATCTACTCGATCCTCGGCAAGGTCTTCAACTTGCCGCTCGGCGAAATCAATACGCTATTCGTCACGGCCGTGCTCACGGTGATCGGTTTCTCGGTGCACGACACGATCGTCATCTTCGACCGGATTCGCGAAAACCTGCGACAGGCGAGCCGCCTGACCTTCGAGCAGAACGTCAACCTGAGCATCATCCAGTCGCTCGCCCGATCGCTGAACACCTCGATGACGGTCGTCTTCGTCCTGGTCGCGCTCTTCCTGATCTCGCCGCAAAACATCAAGGGCTTCACGCTGGCGCTACTGATCGGCATCGTCAGCGGCACCTACTCGTCGATCTTCAATGCGAGTCCCCTGCTCGTGGTCTGGAGGCGGCTCGACCCACGGTAACTGAGCGGCCCCGGTGTGGAAAGGCCGCGAGACGGGAGTCCTATACTCAGGACCAAGTGAATACGAACTTTGCAAAGCGGGGCCGTCGGCCCTTTTTCTTTTCCTGGTGACCCCGCCAACAACGAGTCAGCTCGATCAGATCCGGGAATTGATCATGCCGACCCTCAGCTTCCTGGGTTACGAGCTGTACGACCTCGCAGTCGCCGGGAGCGGCGCCTCCACGACGCTACGAGTCCGCATCGACCGGCCCGAAGGCGTGACGCTCGCCGATTGCGAGCGGGTGAGCAAGTCGGTCAGCGCCCTGCTCGACCAGGCCGATCCGTTCCCCACCCGCTACGAGCTCGAAGTGTCCTCGCCGGGCGCCGAGCGTCCGTTGCGCAACCTCGACGAGTACCGACGCTTCGTCGGCCGGCGCGCGAATGTCCGTTACCGGATGGGTGGCGACAGCGAGCAGGTGGCGGAAGGACGGCTCACCGCCGTGTCTGACGCCATGATCGAGCTGCAACTGGGGGAGGGCAAGCATCTGAGAACGGTCGCTATCCCGCTGGTGGATATCGTTTCCGCCCGCCTGGCGATCGACTTGTCGCGGCGCTGATGCTGAAGTCAGACTTCCTCAAGGCGCTCGACCAGGTTCAGGAGGAGAAGGGGATCTCCAAGCAATCACTCCTGAGTCTGATGGAAACCGCGCTGGCCACCGCCTACCGGCGCGCCTTCAATCCGCCGGAGAACATCCGCGTCCACGTCGACCCGGATACGGCCCAGATCGCCATCTTCGGCCGGCGTCGGGTGGTCGAGACGGCGACCGATCCCGCAACGGAGATCAGCCTCGAGGACGCGATCAAGCTCGGCCCGGCCTCGCTCGGAGACCTGATCGACGTCCCGCTGCCGACCGAGGATTTCGCACGCCTGGCGGCGCAAATCAGCAAGCAGGTGGTCTTCCAGCGTCTGCGGGACGCGGAGAAGGACCAGGTGCTCAAGGATGTCCTCGAGCACAAAGGCGAAATGGTGAGCGGCATTGTCGAGCGGGTCGTGGAGCGACCCGACGGGCGCACGATTTACATCGAGTTGGGAAAGGCCGAGGGCGTGCTGCCACCCGAAGAGCAGATTCCCGACGAATCGATTCGGGTCGGCCAGCACCTGAAGGTCCTCTTACTCGAGGAGCGCAAGCGAAGCCGTGGGGCGCAGGTCCTGGTGTCGCGGGCGCATAAGGCGTTGGTCCGGCGTCTGCTGGAGTTCGAGATTCCGGAGCTGACGTCGGGTGCGGTCGTCATCCGCGCTCTGGCGCGTGAGCCTGGCGTCCGAACCAAGGTCGCGGTCTCCGCCAACCAGGATGGCATCGATCCGGTGGGCGCCTGCGTCGGCCCGCGTGGGGTGCGCATCCGCAGCGTGGTTGGCGAACTGGGGTCGGAGCGCGTCGACATCATCCCCTGGGCGGACGACCCGGGCCAGCTGGTGGCGAACGCGCTCAGTCCGGCTCAGGTCTTGAACGTGGAGATCGACCGGGACTCGCGGACCGCCACCGCCCACGTGCCCGAGAACCAGCTCTCGCTGGCGATCGGCAAGGATGGCCAAAACGCCCGGCTGGCGGCCAAGCTGACCGGGTGGCGGATCGACATCAAGCCGACGGTGGAAGCGGGCCCCCACCCCGACCCTCCCCCGCAAGCGGGGGAGGGAGACGTTGCGTCCTGAGCCGCTGCGCAGCTGCGTCGGCTGCCGCCAGGTCAAGCCCCGCTCGGCCCTGCATCGGGTAGCGGTCGTGGATAGGACGGTCGTCGTCGATCCCCGTCGGGTCGCCGGTCGGAGCGCCTACCTCTGCCGCGAGCAGGCCTGCTGGGAGCTAGCGCAGAAGCGGCGCGCGCTGGACCGGGCGCTCGGCTCGGCGGTCACGGCGCAAGATTGGGAGCGGCTTCGTCAGGGAATAATGACGTGAGTCCGCCGCCTGGCAGGTGGAAGCAGGCTATTATTGCCAGTTGAATTGCAAAGGATAGGTCACTCATAGCTACAACAACTCGCGGTATCAAGGTTCAGCAGCTCGCCCGCGACCTCGGCGTCGAGGCCCGGGATATCCTCGATTTCCTGCGCCCCACGCGCCACGCACCACGCCACGCCATGGCGGTGCTGACGCCGGAACAGGAGTCGTCCGTGCGCACCCAGTTCGCGGCCGGCCAGGCCGCCGAGGCGAAGAAGGCCGTCGCCGAAGGCAAAGTGCAACTGCCGCCGACCCTCTCCGTCAAGGAGCTGGCCGAATACCTGGACGTCAAAACGGTCGACATCATCAAAGAGCTGATGAAGAACGGTGTGATGGCGAACATCAACCAGCAGATCGATTTCGATACGGCGGCCATCGTCGCCGACAGCTTCGGAGTCCAGGCGAGCCCGATGGCCATGGATTCGGCGATCGCCGAGGAAGTCGTCGGCGAAGGTGAGGCCACCCAGGTCAAGCTGACGACGCGTTCGGAGCTCTTCAGCACCGACGGCGAAGCGGCCGAGAACCTGAAGGTCCGGCCCCCCGTGGTCACCGTCATGGGTCATGTCGACCATGGCAAGACCTCGCTGCTCGACGCCGTCCGCGAGACCAAGGTGGCGGCCGGCGAAGCCGGTGGGATCACCCAGAGCATCGGCGCCTACGTTGTCGAGGAGAAAGGTCGGCGCATCGTGTTCCTCGACACCCCCGGTCACGAAGCGTTCACCGCCATGCGCGCCCGCGGCGCGCAGGTCACGGACGTTGCCGTGCTCGTGGTTGCTGCCGATGACGGCGTCATGCCGCAGACGATCGAGGCGATCTCGCATATCAAGGCGGCCCAGGTGCCGATCGTGGTGGCGATCAACAAGATCGACAAGGAGGGCGCCAACCCCGACCGGGTCAAGCAGGCCCTCTCCGACCAGGGTCTCGTGCCCGAAGAGTGGGGTGGGCAAACCGTCATGGTGCCCGTCTCCGCCAAGCAGAAGACCGGGCTCTCTGAGCTGCTCGAGATGATCCTTCTCGTTGCCGATCTTCAGGACCTAAAGGCCAACCCGGCCAAACTGGCCGCCGGCACCGTGATCGACGCCCACCTGGAGAAGGGCCGCGGCCCGGTCGCGACCGTGCTCGTGCAGAGCGGCACGCTTCGGATCGGCGACAACCTCGTGGTCGGACACATCTTCGGCAAGGTGCGCGCGTTGCTCGACGATCGAGGCAAGAAGATGAAGGAAGCCGGGCCGGCGACGCCGGCCGTCGTCACCGGCCTGCCGGACGTGCCCACCGCGGGCGACATCTTCCAGGTGGTCTCCAGCGAGAAGGTCGCGCGGACCATTGCGGGTCAGCGGGCGGAGCAGTACCGTGTCGCGACCCTGGCGCAAACGCGCCGGGTCACGCTCGCCGACCTGTCGGCGCAGATCGGAAAGGGCGCCGTCAAGGACCTGAACCTTGTCATCAAGGGCGACAGCAATGGCTCGGTCGAGGCGCTCAAGGGCTCGTTGCTCAAGATTCAGGACCCCCAGGTGCAGATCAAGATCGTCTTCGAGGGCGTCGGCACCGTGACCGAGTCGGACATCCTGCTGGCGGCCGTTTCCAACGCGCTCGTCATCGCCTTCAATGTCAAGGCCGACGCGCTCGCCCAGAAAGCGGCCGAGCGGGAGAAGGTCGACATTCGCAGTTACGACGTCGTCTACAACGTCACCAACGACATCGAACGCGCCATCAAGGGGCTGTACGAGCCTACCTTCGTCCAGGTCTGGGAAGGCCGCGCCGAGGTGCTCACGCCCATCAAGATCCCGAAGCTGGGCATCATCGCCGGCTCGAGGGTGCTGGACGGCAAGATCACGAGTGGGTCTCTCGCCAAGATCCTGCGGGACAACAAGTCGATCCACGAAGGCCAGATCGCGGGCCTCAAGCGCTTCAAGGACGATGTCCATGAGGTGCTCTCCGGACTGGAGTGCGGCATCCGAGTCGACGGCTACCAGGAATTCCAGCAGGGCGACGTCATCGAGTCCTACCAGGTCAAACAGGCGTAATCCGACGCGCCCGCTGAAGGTCGGCTTCCAGCTGCCCGAGGTGGAGCGCGAAGTTCGCTGGCCGGAAATCGTCGCCATGACCCGACTCGGCGAGCAACTGGGGTTCGATTCGGTCTGGGTGGGCGATCACCTGCTCTACCGTGACGAGATCCAAGGCGCCAGGGGTCCGTGGGAGGCGTGGACGACGCTGGCGGGGATCGCCGCCGTCACCAGCCGGATCGCGATTGGGCCGTTGGTCGCCTGCACCAGCTTTCACAATCCGGCGATGCTCGCCAAGCTGGCCGCGACCGTCGACGAGATCAGCGGCGGACGTCTCATCCTCGGGCTCGGCGCAGGATGGAACGAGACGGAATATCGCGCGTTCGGCTTTCCCTTCGATCGACGTGTGGCGCGATTCGCCGAAGCCTTCACAATCATTCGCTCGCTACTGCGCGATGGCCGGGTCGACTTCGAGGGCGAGTTCTATTCGGCTCGAGACTGCGAACTCCTGCCGCGACCGCGTCCTGGCGGACCACCGCTGATGGTCGGGTCCATTGGTGAGCGGATGCTCGAGCTCACGATCCCGTACGTCGACAGCTGGAACGCGTGGTATAGCTGGACCGGCAATCGACCCGCTGGCGTCGCGCCGCTGAGGGCGAAGGTCGACGCCGCCTGCGCGGTGGCCGGACGCAAACCGACTGATGTGGAACGCACGGTCGCCGTTCTGGTTCGGTTGCCCGGCGCGGCCAATCAGCATCGCGAGGCTGATGCCTCGGAGCAGGTGACACCGCTCGAAGGGAGCCCCGACCAGATTGCAGACGCCCTACGCGAATATGCCCGCCAAGGGATCGGGCACGTGCAGCTGGTCATCGATCCGATCACCGAAGCATCTCTCGAGGCCCTCGGGCCGGTCCTGCAGAAGCTCGACCACCAAAGGTGATCGCAGAGGCTCAATACAATGGGGGTATGGGCACTCATCGAGTTGAACGCGTCGCCGCACAACTGCGCGAAGAAATCAGTCAGATCATCATCCGCGACCTCAAGGATCCCCGGATCGGGATGGCCACGATTAGCGAGGTGAAGCTGAGTCCTGACCTTCGCAATGCGACGGTCAAAGTGAGCGTCGTGGGCGAGGACGACGCCCGCCAGTCGGCCATCGACGGCCTCGATCACGCGAAGGGTTTCATCCGGCGGGAGCTCGGCTCCCGTCTCTCGAACCTCCGGTTCGCGCCCGACCTCCATTTCCAGCTCGATGAGGGCGTCGCCTACAGCGTCCGAATGAGCCAGCTTTTGCGGGAAGTTCAGCAAGGGGAACCACACGCCGGCAGCTGAGCTCGCTCCACCGCGCCCCGAGGTGGCCGAGCTGGCGCCCCGGATCTGGCAGGTGATCGACGACGTTCCGGTCGTGACGGCCGTCACGCACAAAGACGCGGATGGCGACACGCTTGGCTCGGCCCTGGCGCTGGCGCTCGCCCTCGAGCCGATCGGAAAGTCCGTGCCCGTGCTCTCGTCGCCGCCCGTGCCGGCTGCCTGGTGGTTCCTGCCCGGCATCGAGCGCGTCAACCGGCAGGCGCCGCCCGGCGATACCCCGGTGTTCGTCTTCGACGCGAGCGATGCGTCACGGGCCGGCATCTACGAGCCGGTGGTGACGCAGGCGCGGGTGGTGGTCAACGTCGATCACCATGTCTCGAACGCGCGCTTCGGCACCATCAACCTGGTGCTTACCGACGCGGCCTCCACCGGCGAGCTCGTCTACGACCTGCTCAAGGCCTGGAAGATCGACATTCCGCCGGCTGCCGCGTCCTGCCTGTACGCGACGATCCTGTCCGACACCGGCGGCTTCCGGCACGACAACACCTCGGCACATGCGCTGCGCGCCGCGGCCGAGCTGGTGCAGTTGGGCGCCGACCCGGTCGCGATCGCCCGCGGGCTCTTCAAGAGCCGGCCGGCCTCATCGCTACGGATGCAGGGGCGAATCCTGCAGGGCCTGCATTACGAGTTCGGCGATCGCCTGGTCTGGGGATCGATCAGCCAGGCCGGGCTACGGGATAGCGGCGCAACGACGGACCAGGCGGACAGCGCCATCGACCAGCTCAACACCGTCCGCGGCCAGGAGCTCGCGATCCTTTTCAAAGA
>DASZJR010000053.1:0-3855 GCA_035947855.1 Candidatus Dormiibacterota bacterium | reverse complement strand
GCACCTGGCTCGAGAACCTGCCGCCGCCACCGTCAATCCAGGCCGTTCCGCCGGGATCGCAGCAGCCGGCGACGGAGCCGCCACTCGGAGCGATCGCGGCCATTCCCTCGGTGTCGGTCATCACTCGAAGTGATCCGAGTTGTCCAGTCCAGTCGATGGTGGCGAAGTAGCCGGCTCCGCCAGCAGTGGCGGTCCGGTGATAACAAGCGGTTCCGGCCGCCGTCAGCGGCCCGACCGGCTGACAGCCACTCTGGACCTCACCGCTGCCTATGGTCGCGAGCCGCGTGGCATCAGTTGCGGTGACGAGGTGATATTCCGGCGCGCTGTATGGATTCCAGGAAATGCCTTGCTGCGTGAAGGGTGGAGCGCTGGTCGCCGCCAGAACCAACTTGCCCTGATGCCAGCCGACCGGCCAGACCCAGGCACTCTTGGACGAGAAGATCTCGACGTGATTTCCGCCTCCGAGGTCCTCGACGTAGAGACGCAGCGTCGGGGGAGACGAGGCGTAATCGAGGATCGACACCGCAATCCGCCGATCATCCGACGACACCGCAAAGGCCGCATGCGCCGTGGTCGTACCCGGCAACCGGGCGGCCAAACCGCCGGATCCATCCGGGCGGATATAGCGAACATCGCGGTCGCCGTCGAGGTAATAGACGCGGGTACTCGACGGGCTGACCTCCGGCAGGTCGTCGGCCGCCGCGCCCGGCCCGTTGCCTGGCGTATGGATAAACGATCGGACCGCGGCATGCACCTTGGCTGACACTTTGCCGTCGGCGGTGACCAGCGTCAGATCGTAGCCCGCGCTCTGCGGGCCGGTGCCATTAGAAAAAGCGACCAGGATGCCGAACGATGGCATCGTTCCAGCCGAGGTACTGGCCGTGGGCGAGGCCGTCGGGGATGTTCCCGTCGATGCGCTTGCCGAGGGCGTTGGCGTGGGCTTCGTCGTCGGCGTTTGAGCCGCGCTCCCACACGCCGCGGTGGCAAGGGCCAGCCCGATGGCGGCCGCGATCCGCAACCTCACGGCGTTCCGAACGCGATCGCCGCCTTCTTGGTTATGAATACGCGGTTGCGGACGGTCCTATAATTCCGCGCGGGGCGATAGCTCAGCTGGCAGAGCACTGCGTTCGCATCGCAGGGGTCGAGGGTTCGAGTCCCTTTCGCTCCACCACCACCAGCCGCCGTGGTACGAGGCTTATGCAGCCTGGGGCAGTGCACGGTTGTCCATCTCGACGGCCGGCGTAACCTGGGGAATCCGCGCAAAGGCCGCCCAAATCAGGATGGGGGCGGCGCCGGCGACGGCGACGACGATGCGGGCCAGCAGCATCTGATTCATGGGCGCGGCCAGCAACAGGAAACAGCCGATGCTGAGCACCCGCCCGATCCCCAGGCATAGCTCGGAGTGGACGATGTAGTCGTAGCGCATCGCCTGTGGCGTGGGATCGCGGTCGATCACCTGCAGCGCGACGGGCGCGAGCGCGTTGCCGTGCAGGGGGCCACCGACGGCGCGCAGCAACCCGAATCCAACGATCGCCCAGGCGGTCAGATAGAGCGGCAACAAGAACGTCGAGAGCACCAGCAGCGCGCCGCCCACGAGGGCGCACGCGATCCGGTGCCGCGGTTTCATGAAGGCGGCCAGTCCCAGGCTGATCCCGACACCCAGCAGTCCCATCAGGCCGTTGAAGTTGCCGACCTGTTGCTCGTTCTTGAGCACCAGAAACATCAGGATCGTCAGTACCAGGCCGACGAGGCTGCCGGTGAACCCGTCGGCCAGCCGCGCCCGGGTCACCCAGCGCCAGTCGGGGTTGCGGCGCGCCAGCGTCGCCACCCGGCGAAGCGACAGCCGCGGCCTCGCCGACGAGGGCAGCTGCCCGGCCACCACCATGGCCGCCATCAACACCACGGTGGACAGCGCGAAGACCAGCTGGTAGCCGCGGTAGGCCCCGCCCACATGCGTACCCGCCACGATGATCGCGCCGGCGGCCGGCGGGAGCGTCGCGGTCAGGAACAAGCTGGCGGTCGCCTGGGCACCGAAGTAGCGGTCCCGGTCCCGATCCGAGGTCGTGTCGTAGGTGACCAGGTGAAAGCCCGACCAGTAGAAACCTTCGGCCACTCCCCGAAGCAGGCCCAGGACCACGACCCAGTGCGGGGCGTCGTTTCCGAGCATCAGGATGACCAGGTAGGAGAGGCCACAGCCGAAGAGGCCCAACCGGATCGAGGCGCCGGCGCCCAAGCCCCGCCAGAGCAACCCATTGGCGAGGAACGCCGCGGGAATCATGAGCGCGCTCAGGCCGCTGTAGATAGCGATCGGCGCCAGGTCATGGCTCGCCCGCCAGAGAAAGATGGAGAGGAACGTCCCGGCGAGGAGGTTGGCTGCCGTGTAGGCGCCGTGAACCAACACCATGCAGTTGGCGCGCCGGTCCAGCCCGCCCGATAACGCCTTCGGCCGAAACAAGACGTCCCTCTCTTCGGGCCCCGTCCCGCAAGACCCGTATTCGGACAACGCCGGGAACGCAGACCGCTTTCCCGGGTCATGGGCCTGTCACCCGCGATACGGCCCCGTGACGCGAAATCGAAACGTCGGCCGCAAGGGGGCGGCAGTAGCCTCCCGGTAGGCGCACCAAAAGCGCCACTAAGGGGGTCGCGACCACGGAAATCAACGACGTCCACCTCACAACCAGGGACGTTCTGCCACGGCCTGGTGAACTGCCGTTACCGGCGGCCACCCGCCAGCTGCTGGCATTGCTCCAGCAGGGCGAGATCTCGGCGGCGGCCTACGACACCGCGTTCGCCGCCCGCCTGCGCGAGCCGAACGACCCCAACACCATGGCCTATCCCCAGACGCTGGGCTGGCTGCTGCGCAGCCAGAACGCGGATGGAAGCTTCGGAACGGCGCTGCCGATTCCCAAGGACAAGCTGGTGTCAACCCTGGGCGCGCTGGTCGCGCTGGCCGACCTGCCGCAGAACCTCCAAGACGGCGCCGCTCACCGGGCACGCGTCAAGGCGCTGCGCTTCGTCCATGAGGACACCGGCAACTGGCAGACCGGCCCCGACCTGGCCGGCTTCGAGCTGGTGCTGCCGGCGATGCTCGACGCGGCCAAGCTTCGCGAGCTGCCCTTGCCGTACGAGCGCTTCATGGGGATCTCCGCCCAGCGGGACGCGAAGATCGGGCACATCCCGCCCCGGCTCGTCTACAACGTGGCGACGCCCTTACTGCACTCCCTCGAATACCTCGGCAACCGGCTGGACATCGAGGCCGCCCGCAAGCAACTGTCGGCCAACGGCTCCTTCGCGAACTCGCCCTCGGCGACCGCCTACTTCATGCTCAAGACCCGGGACGAGCAGGCGAACGAGTACATCGCCATGTTGCTGCGCAACCGGGGCGACGGCAGCCTGCCGACGGTCGCGCCCTTCGAGGTCTTCGAGATCGCCTGGGTGCTCTACAACCTGGCCCGCGCGGACCAGCGCCCGGCCGAAGCGCAGCCGCTCGTGCGCTACCTCGCCCAGGCGCTCACCGACGACGGCGTCGGCGTGTCCATGCATGGGCTGCGGCCCGACTCGGATGACACGGCGCTGACGCTCAGCGTCTTGCATCGCTACGGCTTCCCGATCTCCGCCGGGCCGCTCCGGCCGTTCGAGGGCGTGAATTTCTTCTTCACGTTTCCACTCGAGCGTGACGCTTCGGTAACGGCCAACGCCCACGTCCTCGAGGTCCTCCAGGTCGCTCCGCCCTTCCCCCGCCAGCACGTGATTCAACAGAAAGTCGTCAAGTACCTGCGTGATGCGCGCGTAGACGGCGACCACTGGGTCGACAAGTGGCATGGATCCCCCTTCTATGCCACCGCCCACGCCGTC
>DASZJR010000052.1:0-9825 GCA_035947855.1 Candidatus Dormiibacterota bacterium | reverse complement strand
TAGCCCCGCCAGATCAGCCGATAGATCGGGATCCAGCGTGGGATATCGCGTAAGCCTGGGATGAACGGCACCAGCAGCAACAACAAGGTCAGCAGCCCCATCACCATCACCACCAGCAGGTCTCCATACGAAACCTGGTTGAAGGGCGGGAGCTGGTACCAGAGCGTGTAGAGCCAGAGCCACGTCTGGCCCGGGTACAGCCCGGTCTCGTTCATCATGCCCCACTGGTTGCCCGTCAGATGCTGGTCATGCGCGAGGCCCGCCACATAACCGCCGTCATTGATGAAGAGCAGGGGCTTGGTGTAGTCGGTCTGATAGAAGTGGTTGCTGGAAAGCAGCAGCCCATCCAGCGCTCCCGCCTGAGCCAGTTGCACGAGGACTGCCAGCATCGTTGGGACCGGGCCGTAATCGCCAGCGGCCACTGTGACGGCGCCGTTCGCGACCTTGGCGTCTTTCAGGGCCTTGGCATAGGCATCGTGCCACTTGCCCTGCTGGTCGGCCGACGCCGTTTCGTAGCTGGTGATCACGCCCGTCAGCTGGGTGTCATTGCCGGCGGCCTGCTTGAGCGGGTTGATGACGAAGTCGTGCGGCTGGTCGACATTCGCATGGACCCCCGCCCAGGACTGCGGGGAAAACGGTCCGATCGATTGCACCGACCCGGTGCCGTGGTTATACGGCGGCCCATAGTTCGCGGTCACGCTCTGCCCCGCCAATTCATCGTTCGCCGTCGTCGTAAAGTCCACCGGATCCGCCTGGGCCCAGCTCTGGATCGTGACCGACGGAACGTCAGGCGAAGATAGGAAGACGGCGAGCCCCAGGATGACGATCAGGGAGACCACCATCGCGATCGCGATCTCCTTGAGCAGGTCGTAGCGGATGGTCCGAATGTCCTCCTGGGAACCCTGATCGGCAGAGCGTTCGCTGATCACTTCTTCCGCAAATCCAAGGTGGCGGCGGGTTTAGCGTCGTGCCCGATCGGCGGCACAACGCCCTTCATCCGGACCTGAACGATGTGCAGAAAGACCAGCGCGATGATCGCGATGGGCAACAGCATCACATGCAGGCCGTACATCTGGCCGAAGTTGAGGACGTTGAAGAACCCGCCGACGCCGGTCGAGTTGACGGCGTCCTTGGCGTTCATCGCAATGTACTGGGCGTCGAAGTTCTGCTGCGACAGGTAGCCGGTGAAGGCTGCCACAATGCTGACCGCGAAGGTGACGACCCCGATCACCCAGGTGGGCGCCCGGCCCTCACGCCAACTGGCCATGAAGTACTGGCCCCACAGGTGGAGGACCATGAAGACGAAGAACAGTTGAACGCTCCAGAAGTGGAGGCTGTTGAAGAAGCGGCCGGCGCCGGACAGGTGCCACCATTGGGGGCCGAAGGCCGCCAGCACGACGCCACTGAGCACGACCCACACCAGGGCCGCGATGGTGACCACGCCGAAGACGTAGACCCAGGACCCGACGTAGAACGGCTGCCGATCGGGCAGAAGGTTTTCCCAGGGAAGGCGACGCTCGAGCTGGTGGCGGGCGGCGGCCGTCCAACTGCCGGTCGATTCGTCGCCGACACGGCTCTTCACGCCTACTTCTCCTTCTCGGGTGAGTCGCCGTGTCCCGGGAACGGGAGGATCAGCGCCAGCGCAAACAAGGCCACCATGAGTCCAATTACAAGCAGGTTCGGCCAGGAGATCAGGATGAATCCCCAATGGAGGTATCCAGCGGGCTGGTCCATTGACCCACCGTAGTCTTCCGCAACAGAATTTGCAAATAAATCGACGATCTCGGCCCGTGAAACCGAAATCGGCGGCCTCGGCGTTGCCCACCGACGTGACGGCTAGACTCACAGGAACGCGATGCCAGAGGAAACGCTGACCGTCATCGATAACCGAACCGGCCGGCGCTACGAGGTCCCCATCCGGAGCGGCGCGATCGCCGCCGCCGACCTCCAGAAGATCACCTCCGATGGGTCTGGCTCCGGCTTGCTGAGCTATGATCCGGCCTTCCTCAACACGGCCAGTTGCCGGAGCGCCATCACCTTCATCGATGGCGAGCGGAGCATTCTCCGCTATCGCGGCTATCCCGTCGAGGAGCTGGCCGAGCGTAGCAGCTTCCTCGAGGTTGCCTATCTGCTGATTCACGGTGAGCTGCCCGATCCCACCCAGCATCGCGAGTGGGTGCAGGCGATCACGCATCACACCCTGCTGCACGAGAACATCAAGAAGCTGATCGACGGCTTCCATCACGATGCCCACCCGATGGGCATCCTGGTCGGCACCGTCGGTGCTCTCTCCACCTTCTACCCCGATGCGAAAGACATCTTCAACGTCGAGAGCCGCCGGCTCCAGATCCTGCGCCTGATCGCGAAGATGCCGACGCTGGCCGCCTTCGCCGCCCGCCACGCCGTCGGCATGCCCTACGCCTATCCGGATAACGACCTCTCCTACGCTGGCAATTTCCTGAACATGATGTGGAAGGCCACCGAGCTGAAATACGAACCCAACCCGGTGCTGGAGCGGGCGCTCGACGTCCTGCTCATCCTCCACGCCGACCACGAGCAGAATTGTTCGACCAACGTGATGCGAGCCGTGGGCAGTTCGCACGCCGACCCATTCTCCGCGACGGCTGCGGCGTCCGCGGCGCTCTACGGCCCGCTCCACGGCGGCGCCAATGAGCAGGTGTTACGGATGCTCAAGGAGGTCGGGTCGGTCAGCCGCGTGCCCGACTACGTCAAACGGGTTCGCGGCGGTGAGCTACGCCTGATGGGGTTCGGCCACCGCGTCTACAAGAACTACGACCCGAGGGCGCAGATCATCAAGAAGGTGGCCGACGATGTGCTGGCGGTGACCGGTCGGAGCCCGTTGCTCGACATCGCGCTCGAACTGGAGCGGGTGGCGCTCGCCGACGACTACTTCATCAAGCACCGCCTCTACCCCAACGTCGACTTCTACTCGGGCATCATCTACGCCGCGATCGGCTTTCCGGTCGAGATGTTTCCGGTGCTGTTTGCGATCGGGCGCACGCCAGGCTGGCTGGCGCAGTGGCAGGAAGGCCTGCTCGATCCCGAGCAGAAGATCATGCGACCGCGGCAGGTCTACATCGGCCCGGCCGAACGCCACCTTCCCGGGGTTCGCGCCGCTAAGGAAGTAGCCGGAACCAGCGCAGGCTGAACAGCCCGCCGGCCACCAGGATGATGGTGCCGAGTGCCAGCAGCGGCACGGTGAGATCGAGCTTGGTCGTGACCCAGCCGATCCGTGACCCGAGGTCGCTGTAGATCTTGTTCAGCTGGCTCTCATCGGCCGCGTAGTAGTAGTGGCCGCCCGTCGCGCTGCTGATCTGCTGTAGGGCCTGCTCGTCCACGCCGTCGACAACGCGGCCCTGGACCATGGTCGTCTGGTTCCGCGCCCCGATCCCGATCGTCTCGACCGGGATCTTGGCTTGCGCCGCATTGGCGGCGGCGGTCGTCGTGTCGATACCGGTATTGGACGAGCCGTCGGTCAGCAAGACGACCATGGCGTAGTTCTGGGACTTTGAACTGTTCGGGTCGATGATATTGGCGAGCTGGGCGACGGCGACCTGGATCGCGTCGCCAATCGCCGTTCCCCCACCTGGCTGCAGGCTGCCCAGCGCGTCTTTCACCGAGCCCTTGTCCTGGGTCAGCGGCGCGATCACCTCCGCATGGGCGTTGAAGATCACGAGGCCGACCTGGGCGTTGCTTGGCAGCTTGTCGATCAGCGTGCGAGCGGCCGCGATCGCCGCCTCGATACGGGTGGGCTGCACGTCGGTGGCCGCCATCGATCCCGAGACGTCGACCGCGAGCATCACGCTGGTCTGACCCCTCGGAATGCGGATGGTCGCCTGGGGTCGTGCCATCGAGAAGAGCAAGCCCGCCACGCCGGCGATGAAGAGGATCGCGGGGAGATGGCGACGGAAGCCCGGCCCCTTGCCCATCACCTGGTTGAGCAGGGCGAGGTTGGTGAAGCGGACCGCATAGGCCCGGCGGCGCTGTTGACTCGCGATATAGAAGCCGACCAGGAGCGGGATCGCGAGCAAGCCGAGTAGTAACCAGGGTGACTGGAAGCTCATGCGCTCGCCCGCGCGACCCGATGGCCGCGCTGCGCCTCCCGTTGCTTGATGAACGCGACCAGCTGGGGCACGATCTCAGCGGCGGTGCTCAGTTCGGCGATCGCCGCTCGAGCCCGGAGGAGATCGGCGCGGATCGTCTCACGCTGCGCTCCGGCTGCCTCCTGGAAGCGGGCCCGCAGGTGCGCACTCCGGGTGTCGACCAGGATCTGCTCGCCGCTTTCCGGGTCCTCGAAGGTGACGACCCCGACGTCGGGAATCTCACGCTCCCTCGGGTCCGTGATCCAGACCGCGACAACCTCATGGCGGATCGCCAGCGCGCTCAGCGGTTGCTGCCAGCCGCCGGGTGTCATGAAATCGCTGATGAGGACCATCATCGAAGGGCGGCGGATGAGCCGGCCCGCCTCCGTCAGCGCCCGCCCCAGATCGGTCGGACCATCGCCCGGGCTTTCAGCAGCCCGCTCCATCCGCGCGATCAGCTGCAGCAGCGCGGTACGGCCCGCGGAGGGCGGGATGATGGAGCGGACGCGGTCGTCGAAGAGCAGCGCGCCGACGCGGTTTCCACGGCCGATCAGCAGTTGCCCGACGACCGCCGAGAATTCGAGCGCCAGCTGCCGCTTGAGGCAACGAGCGGTCCCCCAGTCGAGCGAGCGTGTGATGTCGACGAGCAGCCACGCATTGAGGCCGCGGTCGGGAAGCGACTCGCGGACGTAGGGTCGGTCGGACCGCGCGGTGATGTTCCATTCGATGGTGCGCGGGTCGTCGCCGGCCTGGTACTCGCGCACGTCGCTGTACTCGAGTCCCGAGCCGCGCAGGCTCGACCGCTCGTCGCCGCCTGGGTGGAACCCGAGGCGCCGTAGCACCGGCCAGCGCGACCGGCGCAGCAATTGGTCGACGGCAATGCCGCCCGCGAGGACGTCAGGAGGCAAACCGGTCTCCCAGGTCGATACGCGGTGGCGGGAACCGATCGAGGACACGCTTGACGATCGTCTCGGCGTTGACACCGGCCGCGACCCCCTCGTAAGTGAGGACGAGACGGTGCCGGATGACTTCGGGCGCCACCTCGCTCAGGTCGTGCGGGAGGACATACGAACGACCGCGCATGAAGGCGAGCGCCCGGCCGGCAGCGACCAGGTTGATCGAGGCGCGCGGGCTGGCGCCGTAGGCGATGGCGGGCGCGAGGTCCTCGAGGCCCTTGACCTTGCCCGGGCGGCTCGCGTAGGCGAGCGTCGCGGCATAGGTCCGCACCGCAGGATCGACATACACCTCGGCAACGGCCCGCTGCATCTCCTTGAGCTGGTCGAGCGTGACCACCTGGCGGAGCTCGATCGTCGGGCCGGTGATCCGTTCGACGACGACGACCTCTTCCTGGAACGTTGGGTAATCGACGAGCACCTTCAGCATGAAGCGGTCGAGCTGGGCCTCCGGAAGCGGATAGGTCCCGTCGGTTTCGATCGGGTTCTCAGTCGCGAGGACGACAAACGGTTCGGGAAGCGGATGGGTGTCCTTGCCGATCGTGACCTGGTGTTCTTGCATCGCCTCCAGCAGTGCCGACTGCACCTTGGCGGGAGCGCGGTTGATCTCGTCGGCCAGCAACAGGTTGCAGAACACTGGGCCGAGCTCGGTCGAGAAGTCGCCACGGCCGGGGTTGTAGATTCGCGTGCCGATCAGATCGGCGGGAACCAGGTCGGGGGTGAACTGGATGCGGCCGGCCGCGCCACCGATCACCTGGGCAAAGGCCTTGACGGTGACCGTCTTGGCGAGCCCGGGCACGCCTTCGAGGAGGACATGGCCGCCCGACAGCAGGGCGATCAGCAGGCGCTCGAGGAGCCGGTCCTGGCCGACGATCAGGCGTTTGACCTCGAACAGGATCTGCTCGATGGGCGCCGGGACGCGGGCGGCGAGCTCCCGGGCTGTGTCAGTCGGGCTCGCGGCTTCCTCGCGGGCCAGTTGCGGTCGATTGATCATAAGACCCTCCATGGCATGACAGTCCTCCGATTGAACCTTGTCGAGATGAGGTCGTTCTGAGCGATTCGTAAGGGAAATCTAAGATTGACGGGATCTAATTCACGATTCAGGAGCGGATCTCGGCGCGTTCTAGGGTAGGGTAGCGCCGTGGGACTGATGCCGCCGGATCACGGCGGCCCGTCGATGTTCTGGATGTGGGGCCGCCGGCGCCGCGGGAATCCGCAGAGCGGGCCGGCCAACAGCGGCCTCACCGGCGATCCCGTGATCGAGGAGCCGCAGGAGCCGCAGGGTCCCAAGGACCTGCGGAGTCGCTGGCGCAATCTCAAGGAGGCGGTCCGGGGTACCGCCGCCGCGCTCCCCAGGGTGATTCGGCTGGTCTGGGACGCCAGCCCGGCGGTCACGGCCGGCCTCTTCGGGGTGACGGTGGTCGCCGGCGTCATCCCCGCCGTGTCCGCCTACACCTCGAAGCTACTGGTCAACGCGGTCGTGCTGGGCATCGAGGTCCACAACCATCCAACCACCGTCAGCGACGCGGTCCGCTTTGACTTCGGACCGTTGCACACCCCGGTCTTTACGACGGTCAACGGGATCATCTTTCTGGCCATCCTGCAGCTGCTGATCTTCGCGCTGATCGCCTTCCTCAGCACCGCACGCAACATCACGCAGCAGCTCCTGCAGAACGCGGTGTCGATGCGGATCCAGTTGATGGTCATGGAGAAGGCGGCCTCACTCGACCTCGCCTTCTACGAGGACCCGGCGTCGTACGATCTGCTGCGGCGAGCGCAGACCGACTCCATCAACCGGCCGGTGCAGATGATCTCCACCGCGTTCGGGCTGGTCCAGACGGCGCTGACCTTCGTGACGATGATCGCGCTGCTCGTGGTCGTGAGCCCGCTCCTCGCCCTACTGGCGCTCCTCTCCCCCGTCCCGGCCTTCATCGCCGACACCCGGTACGGCTGGCGAGGCTACAACATCGCGCGCTGGGGCTCGAGGCTGCTTCGCCGGATGAACTACCTCGTGACCCTGCTGACCACGGATAGCTACGCGAAGGAGGTCAAACTGTTCGGGTTGGGCCACTACTTCATCGACCGCTACCGCCTGATCGGAGAGCGGTATTACGGCAGCCAGCGGCGCCAGGTGGTGCGACGCTACCTCGTCGGTTTTCTCTGGGGAAACCTGAGCACGATCGCGACCTCCGTCACCTATCTATATGTCGCGCTGCAGGCGATCGTCGGCAAGCTGACGCTCGGCGACCTCACGCTTTATACGACGGCCGCCCAATCGGTACAGAACTCCATTCAGGGCATTCTTGGCGGGTTCTCCGGCATGTACGAGCACAATCTCTACCTGAGCAACCTGTTCGAGTTGATGGAAACGACGAGCAAGCTGCCGGCACCCGCCAACCCGGTCGCCCTGCCGGATCCACTTCAGGGTGAGATTCGTTTCGAGCACGTCAGCTTCGCTTACCCGGGTGCCGCCGAGAATGCGCTGACCGACTTGAGCTTCACGGTCGCCGCCGGGGAGACCGTCGCCATTGTCGGCCGCAACGGCGCCGGAAAGACGACGCTCTTCAAGTTGATCTGCCGGCTCTACGACCCCATCGACGGCCGCATTCTGATCGACGGCATCGACCTTAAAGACATCGATCCCCCGCAGCTGCGCGCTCAGATTGGCGGCATGTTCCAGGACTACGTCACCTACCAGGCGACGGCGGCGGAGAACATCGGCCTTGGAAACCTCGGCGCCATCGCCGATCGAGAGGCGATCAAAAGGGCGAGCCGGCAGGCCGGTTCCGACGGGTTGATCGCCGGCCTTCCCCAGGGCTACGAAACGGCGCTGGGAAAATGGTTCGACGCCGGTGTCAACCTGTCGGGCGGCGAGTGGCAGAAGGTTGCGCTGGCGCGCGCCTTCATGCGCGACGCGCGAATCCTTCTGCTCGATGAGCCGACCTCCGCCCTCGACGCCCAGGCGGAGTACGAGCTGTTCGAACGCATCCACTCGCTGACGCGGGGCCGCACAGCCGTCTACATCTCGCACCGCTTCTCCACCGTCCGGCGCGCCGATCGAATCCTGTTCCTCGAGCACGGCCGCCTCGTCGAGCAGGGGACGCACGAGCAGCTGATGCGACTCAACGGCCGCTACGCACGGCTGTTCCGCCTGCAGGCATCCGCCTACACGGGGGAGGACGTTCTCCCCGAGGATGTCGAGCTGGACATCGCTCCGACGGCGTGAGGGGCAGCCACTGATGGCCGAGTGGATCTACTTTATCCACCCTCCCCGCGAGAATTTCGCGGACACGATGACGGATCGAGAGACCGAGGTCTGGCGGATCCACTTCACGCGGCTGAAGCGACTGCTCCAGGATGGCGTCCTGGTGATGGCCGGCCCGACACTCGGCACGGTCAACACCGGACTGGTGATCATCGAGGCCGCTGACGAGGCCGCGGCCCGCCAGTTGATGAACGAAGACCCGGTGATCGCGGGAGGGTTCGCCCGCGGTGAGCTGCGGCCCTATCGCGTCTCACTTTTGCGTGGTCGAGACCGGCCACCGCTTGCTGACCACTGAGTAGGCGGTGACGCGACGGGGCTGGGCGCTGTTTGCGGCGATGGCCGTCATCTGGGGTATCCCTTACCTGCTGATCAAGATCGCGATCGGCGAACTGACGCCGGCCAGCCTGGTCCTGCTCAGAACGGCGATCGGCGCCGCGCTCCTCCTGCCCGTTGCCGCCGCCCGCGGCTGGCTGGCGCCTCTCATTCCCTACTGGCGCTGGGTGCTCATCTACACCATCGTCGAGGTCTCCCTGCCATGGTTCCTGCTCGCGGATGGCGAGCGCCGCCTCTCCAGCTCATTCACCGGCCTGCTAATCGCCGCCGTCCCCCTGATCGCCGCCGTGCTCCAGCTGCTGACCCGCGGCGACGACCGGCTGGACCGGCGCCGGGTGTTGGGCTTGCTCGTGGGCGTGATCGGCGTGGCGGTCCTGGTGGGTCTGACCGTCTCCCTGAAGGATCTGGGGGCGGTCGCTGAGGTCGGGCTGGTCGCGATCGGCTACGCAAGCGGGCCGATCATCATCGCCAGGCGGCTCCCCAGCTTGCCGGCCGTCGGCGTGGTCGCGGCGTCACTGGTGCTGACAGCCCTCCTCTACGCCCCGCTGGCCGTGCCGCAACTCCCGCGAGCGATGCCATCCGGCAAGGTACTGCTGGCGGTGGCGATCCTGGGGGTGGTGTGTACGGCGCTCGCCTTCCTGGTCTTCTTCGCGCTCATCGGCGAAGTCGGCCCGGTACGAGCGACCGTCATCACCTATTTCAATCCGGCGGTCGCCCTGCTGCTCGGCGTAGCCGTGCTAGGCGAGCCCTTTACGCTGGGGGCCGTCGTCGGCTTCTCGCTGATCCTCGCGGGGTCGGTGCTCGCGACGAGGCGAACTAGTGCGCTTGCTGACCCCGCGCCTGCCCCATCATCGAGTTCTTGGGGAGCTGCAGCACGGTATAGACGCGCGCGGCGGCGCCGATCCCAAGGATGAGGAAGATCGCGGCCAGCACGAAGAGCGCGATGAACGCCAGTCGGTTCGCGGCGTACACGGTCAGGTAGAGGACCGCCGCAACCGCCCAGAAGGCAGCGATGGCCGCGGCCAGGCGAGCCCAGACCGGCACCGTTGGGCTATAGCGTTTGTCCGTCCCGAGGTTGAGCGGGATTCGCGCCGCCCACGCAGGCTTGACGGCCCAAATCCAGGCGAGGAGCGCCCAGAACACGACGTTGAGGATGGCGAAGATGCTCAGC